>NZ_JBSFCW010000003.1:507923-509159 GCF_053593595.1 Streptomyces sp. NPDC002206 | reverse complement strand
GTTGATAGGCCAGATGTGGAAGCCCGGCAACGGGTGGAGCTGACTGGTACTAATAGGCCGAGGGCTTGTCCTCAGTTGCTCGCGTCCACTGTGTTGTTCCCGGGTTGCGAACAGTCGCACCGGTTGAACAGCTTCACTACTTAATTGAAAAGTGTGCTTGTTCGCTAGAACCCGATAGGGTTTCGGTGGTCATTGCGTTAGGGAAACGCCCGGTTACATTCCGAACCCGGAAGCTAAGCCTTTCAGCGCCGATGGTACTGCAGGGGGGACCCTGTGGGAGAGTAGGACGCCGCCGAACAATCTTTCAAGGACCTTTGGTCCCAGCGTTCATGCTGGGACCAAAGGTCCTTTTTTGTTTTCCGAAGCGCGTCGGGTGGCCGACTGCGCGAGAATGTGTGTAGTACCCGAAGACAGGAGTTCCACCCATGTCCACCAACTCTCCCGACGATCGTTCGGAGCGCGAGCCGCGTCGCCGGGACGATGGTGACCGGGGCGGCTTCCGGGGTGGTCGTGACGACCGGTCCGGAAGCCCGCGTCGGGACAACGACCGTGGTGGCAACCGCCGTGATGACGGCCGGCCGACGAGCGGCGGTGCCGGTGGTGGCGTCCGTCGCGACGACCGTGATCGCGGGCCGCGCCGTGACGACAGCCGTGGCGGTGGCTCCGGTGGTGGGTTCCGTCGCGATGACAACCGCGGCGGCGGTTCCGGTGGCAGGTTCCCTCGGGACGACCGCGGTGGTGGTTCCGGTGGTGGGTTCCGTCGTGATGACAACCGCGGTGGCGGTTCCGGTTCCGGTGGAGGCTTCCGTCGCGATGATCGTGCGCCGCGTCGTGATGATGAGCGTGGTGGGCGTCCCGGTGGTGGCTTCGAGCGCCGTGACGACCGGCCGCGTGGGCCCCGTCGCGACGACGACAGCCGCAGTGGCGGGTTCCGTCGTGATGACAGCCGCGGTGGCGGTGCCGGTGGTGGCTTCCGTCGTGATGACAGTCGGCCCACGAGTGGCGGTGACCGGGGCGGGTTCCGTCGCGATGACAGCCGTAGTGGCGGTGCCGGTGGTGGCGTCCGTCGCGACGACAGCCGCGGTGGCGGCTCCAGTGGTGGCTTCCGTCGTGATGACAGCCGGCCCACGAGCGGCGGGTTCCGTCGCGATGACAGCCGCGGTGGCGGTGCCGGTGGTGGCTTCCGTCGTGATGACAGCCGGCCCACGAGTGGCGGTGACCGGGGCGGGTTCCGTC
>NZ_JBSFCW010000003.1:0-507829 GCF_053593595.1 Streptomyces sp. NPDC002206 | reverse complement strand
TCCGTCGTGACGACAGCCGCGGTGGCGGTGCCGGTGGTGGCTTCCGTCGTGATGACAGCCGGCCCACGAGTGGCGGTGACCGGGGCGGGTTCCGTCGTGACGACAGCCGCGGTGGCGGTGCCGGTGGTGGCTTCCGTCGTGATGACAGCCGGCCCACGAGCGGCGGTGACCGGGGCGGGTTCCGTCGCGATGACAGCCGCGGTGGCGGTGCCGGTGGTGGCTTCCGTCGTGATGAACGTGCTCCGCGCCGTGACGACGACCGTGGTGGGTACCGCGGGCCGCGTCGTGATGATGAGCGTGGTGGGCGTCCCGGTGGTGGCTTCGAGCGTCGTGACGACCGGCCGCGTGGGCCCCGTCGCGACGACGACAGCCGCAGTGGTGGCTTGCGTCGTGATGACAGTCGGCCCACGAGTGGCGGTGACCGCGGCGGGTTCCGTCGCGATGACAGCCGTAGTGGCGGTGCCGGTGGTGGCGTCCGTCGCGACGACAGCCGCGGTGGCGGTGCCGGCAGGTTCCCCCGTGATGATCGTGCGCCGCGTCGTGATGATGAGCGTGGTGGGCGTCCCGGTGGTGGCTTCCGCCGTGACGACAGTCGGCCCACGAGTGGCGGTGACCGCGGCGGGTTCCGTCGTGACGACAGCCGCGGTGGCGGTGGATACCGCGGACAGCGGGACGACCGCGACCGGGGTGGCTCCCGCGGGCACGACGACCGTGGTGGCTTCGACCGGCGCGACGACCGGGAGCGGGAGCCGATCAAGCGGCTTCCGATCCCCGACGACGTCACCGGTGACGAGATCGACAAGGACGTGCGGCAGGAGCTGCTGAGCCTGCCGAAGACCCTGGCCGAGGATGTTGCCAGGAACCTCGTCATGGTTGCCCGGCTCATCGACGAGGACCCCGAGCAGGCATACGGGTACGCGCGTATCGCGCTGCGGCTGGCCTCGCGGGTGGCTGCTGTGCGTGAGGCGGCCGGCTTTGCCGCGTACGCGACGCAGAAGTACGCGGAGGCGCTGGCCGAGTTCCGGGCGGCGAAGCGGATGACCGGTTCCGTGGAACTCTGGCCCGTCATGGCCGACTGCGAGCGTGGACTCGGGCGGCCCGAGCGGGCGATGGCGATGGCCGGCGAGCCCGAGGTGCAGAAGCTGGACAAGGCCGGGCAGGTCGAGATGCGGCTGGTGGCGGCCGGGGCCCGTAGGGACATGGGGCAGATCGATGCCGCCATCGTCACCCTGCAGAGCTCCGAGCTGGCCTCGAACGCCGTGCATCCGTGGACGCCGCGGCTGCGGTATGCGTACGCGGATGCGCTGCTGGCCGCGGGGCGCGAGGACGAGGCTCGTGAGTGGTTCGCGAAGACCGTGGAGGCCGACAAGGACGGCTCCACCGACGCGTCGGACCGGCTCGCCGAGCTGGACGGTGTCGAGTTCGTCGATGCTCTCGGCGACGACCACGATGACGCCGATGAGGCGGCCGAGGCCGATGCTGATGCCGGCGATGAAGGTTCGGCGGACAAGGCCTAGGACATGAGAAGAGGGCGGCATCCCGACAGGGGTGCCGCCCTCTTCTTTGTCTCCGGCCTCAGTCGAGGGTGAGGCTGCGCAGGACCAGGCCCGAGGCCGGCTTGGGGCCGAACGAGGTGGACTTGCGCGGCATGGTGACGCCCTGCCGGGCCAGGTCCCGGACGACTTCCTCACGTACCGGATGCATCAGGACCGCGGTGGCGTTGTGGCGTTCGGCCTGGTCCACGGCCGCCCCGGTGTCGTGTATGTACGCGATGTGCTCCGGGGTGTCCGGGATCTGCCACACATGGTCCAGAAGGGTCGCGTGCAGCACCGTCGCGTCGAGGGTGCGCCATGCGAGTGGGCGGTCGGCCGGGACGGTGCGGGCCAGCAGCGCCTTGTCCGGGCGGTCGACGAGGTGGAAGCGGCCGTCACCGGCGAGCAGGAACGCGTTGCCTTCGGCGGCCGCCTCGGCGAGGGCGTCGAGGGCCACGGGGAGCGGCCCCTCGATGTCCCGGATACGGAAGGCGCCGTTCAGAGCGGCCAGAGCGTCGGTGACCGGGAGGCGGTGCAGCAGCCGGTGGATGGCGCGTACCCGCAGCGGGTAGCGGGCCGTGTCGACCAGGAGGACCAGGCCGAAGTCCCAGGGGCCGGGGACCGTGTGTTCCTGCTGGAGACGGAGGTACGTGGCCCAGCGGTGGTGGCCGTCGGCGATGAGCGCCTGGTGTCGGGCGAGATCGGTTTCGATCTCGGACCGGTCGGCCGGGTCGGTGACTGCCCAGAGCCGGTGGCAGTAGCCGTCCTCCGTGGTGGTGGCGAGCAGCGGCGGCCGGTGGATGGTGCGCTCGATGACAGCGGTCGCGCCGGTCGAGTGACCCTCGCTGCGATAGGTCAGCAGGAGCGGTTCGAGGTGAGCGGCTGTGGTCCGCATCAGGTCGGCCCGGTCCTCGACGATATGGGCCATCACGTCCTCGTGCGGCAGCACGATGCCGTCCGCGGGGGCGGAGAGGGCCAGTGCCCCGACGATGCCGCGTTGCAGGATTTCGCCGTTGCGCTGCTCGTAGACATAGAGCGCAGGCTCGGGCTCGGGGGCGAGTATGCCCTCGTCGAGCCAGCGGTTCAGGGTCTCGGCGGCCTGCTCGTTGCGCGCGGCGGCCGTGTCGGCCTGCGGCAGTATCAGCCGGACGATGTTGTACGGGTCCGCCGATTCCAGGTGGTGCAGCCCGTCGGGGCGCACGACGACGTCGTACGGCGGTGAGGTCACCGCGGCGAGACTGCCTACCCGCTCGGGGACGTAGCGCAGTCCACGGAACGGGATCAGGCGCAGTCCCTGGTCGGCGGGACCTGGTGTGTTCATTTCTGCATCGTATGTGCGTTGTGGGGATGCGCGATGATCGGGGGAGAAGCATGCGATGAGGAGCGTAAAAATATGAGTCAGGCGAGCAGGACCCGGCCGAGCGGGAGCAGCACCGCGCTGAGCGAGGCGTACGACACGGCTCTGCTCGATCTTGACGGGGTGGTGTACGCGGGCGGCGCTGCGATCGTCCATGCCGTCGACTCGCTGGGTGCCGCGCGGGACGGCGGAATGCATCTCGCGTACGTCACCAACAACGCGCTGCGTACACCGGCCGCGGTGGCGGAGCATCTGACCGAACTCGGGGTGCCGGCCGAGCCCGCCGATGTGATCACCTCGTCGCAGGCGGTGGCCCGGCTGATGGCCGATCAGCTGCCGGCCGGGGCTCGGGTGCTCGTGATCGGGGGAGAGGGGCTGAGGGCCGCGCTGGTCGAGCGCGGTCTGGTGCCGGTGGAGTCGGCGGACGACGATCCGGCGGCGGTGGCGCAGGGGTACGGGGGCCCCGACATGACGTGGGGGCGGTTCGCTGAGGCTGCGTACGCGATTGCCCGGGGGGTGCCGTGGTTCGTGTCCAACACCGATCTGACGATTCCGAGTGCGCGGGGGATCGCGCCGGGCAATGGCGCGGCGGTCGAGGTCGTACGGATCGCCACCGGTGCCGAGCCGCAGGTCGCCGGGAAGCCGTTGCCTCCGATGCACCGGGAGACCGTGCTGCGGACCGGGGCGAAGCGGCCGCTGGTGGTCGGGGACCGGCTGGACACGGACATCGAGGGTGCGTTCAACGGCGGTGTGGACTCGCTCCTCGTGCTCACCGGGGTCACGGACGCGAGGCAGCTGGTGGCGGCCGAGCCCAGGCACCGGCCGACATATGTCGATGCGGACCTGCGGGGGCTGCTGACCGGGCAGCCCGAGGTGACCGAGACGGCCGGCGGGTTCGACTGCGGTGGCTGGACGGCCGCGGTGCGCGCCGACGAGCTGGTGCTGGAGGGCGACGGGGACGTGCTCGACGGGCTGCGGGCGCTGTGCGGGGCTGCCTGGTCGTACGCGGGTGAGGGTGCCTGCGGGCTGGACGCGGGGAAGGCCGTCGCCAGGCTCGGGCTGTAGGGCGGCGTCCGGGATCCGCTACTCGGCGGGCGTGTCCGGGAGTTCACCGGGTGGCGGATCCATGCGGGACGAATCGGGTGTAACCGGCGCTGCGTTGTGCGCGGGGATCCAGGCGGCTCGACAACTTTGGAGGGTAGGCTAACCTAACCTCGTGTTGGTCGAGAGCCCCCCAGAGCCGAGCGCAGGTCCGATAGCCGCGCCGGTGACATCCGCGTCCTCCGGGCGCCCTGCGATACGTGTTGTGGGACTGCTGCTCGCCGTCGTCGCGCTGGTGCTGGTATGCCTCGCGAGTATCGCGATCGGCGCCAAGGCGCTGCCGCTCGCCGATGTCTGGCACGGTCTGTTCCACGCCTCCGGAACCCATGGCGATGTCCTCGTACGGGACGTGCGCGTTCCGCGGACCGTGCTCGGGCTGATCGTCGGTACCGCGCTCGGCCTCGCCGGTGCGGTGATGCAGGCCCTGACCCGTAACCCGCTGGCCGAACCCGGACTGCTGGGGGTCAACGCGGGCGCGTCGGCGGCCGTCGTATCGGCCATCAGCTTCTTCGGTGTCACCTCGCTGACCGGATACGTCTGGTTCGCGTTCCTCGGTGCCGCGATCGTGTCGGTGGTGGTGTACCTCCTCGGCGGCAGCCGGTCCGCGACCCCTGTACGACTCGCGCTCGCCGGGACCGCGGCCAGCGCCGCACTGTTCGGCTACGTCAACGCCGTACAGCTGCTGGACGCCGCGGCGCTCGACCGGCTGCGGTTCTGGACGGTCGGGTCGCTGGCCTCGGCGAACATGGAGACCGTCGGCAAGGTGTGGCCGTTCATAGCGGTCGGCGTCGTCCTCTCGCTGCTCATCGCCCGGCCGCTGAACGCCCTGGAGATGGGCGACGACACCGCCAGGGCGCTCGGCGCCCATCTGGTCCGCACCCGCGTCCTCGCGATGCTCGCCGTCACCCTGCTGTGCGGGGCCGCGACCGCCGCCTGCGGGCCGATCGTCTTCATCGGACTGATGATCCCGCACCTGGTGCGCGTCATCACCGGGCCCGACATGCGGTGGATCCTGCCGTACGCGGCCGTGCTCTCCCCGGTGCTGCTGCTCGGCTCGGACGTGATGGGACGGGTGATCGCCCGGCCGTCCGAGCTGCAGGTCGGCATCGTGACCGCACTGCTCGGCGGCCCCGTCTTCATCCATCTCGTACGTCGCAAGAGGATGGCCCAGCTGTGAAGGCTATGAAGACCCGTACGACGGACGGAACCGGCGCAATCCGGGCCGTGCGGGCCGTGCGGACCGGCGGGGGGTTCTCCTTCCGGGTGGACGTCCGGGCGCTCGTGGTGATCGTGGTGCTCGCCGCGGTGGGTGCAGGAGCCGCGATCGTGCTCATCGGCAGCGGCGACTACGCCATGACGCCCGGCGAGGTCGTGAGCACGCTGTTCGGGCACGGCACCTTCCAGCAGGAGTTCATCGTTACGGACCTGCGGCTGCCGCGGGTCCTCGTCGGGCTGCTGGTCGGCGCGGCGCTCGGGGTCGGCGGCGCCGTGTTCCAGACCGTCTCCCGCAATCCGCTCGGCAGCCCCGATGTGCTCGGCTTCGGCCAGGGCGCCACGGTCGGGGCGCTGATGGTGATCGTCCTCTTCCAGGGCGGTGCGGCCGCGGTCGCGGGCGGCGCGGTGGTCGGTGGGCTGGTCACCGGGGTCGTCGTCTACCTGCTCGCCTGGAAGCGCGGGATGCACGGCTACCGGCTGGTGCTTGTCGGTATCGGCTCGGCTGCGATGCTCACCGCAGCTGCCCAGTACCTGATCACCAAGGCCAACCTGGTCGACGCGACCCGCGCCGTCGTGTGGATGACCGGCTCGCTCGACGGGCGCGACTGGGCGCAGGTCTGGCCGCTGCTGGTCGTGTGCGGCCTGCTCATTCCGCTGGTGCTCGGGCACGGGCGGGCGCTGCGCATGATGGAGATGGGCGACGACGCCGCGTACGCCCTGGGTGTACGGGTGGAACGCACCCGGCTCGTCCTGATGGGCTGCGCCGTACTGCTCGTCGCCGTCGCCACCGCCGCGGCCGGCCCCATCACCTTCGTTTCGCTGAGCGCCCCGCAGCTGGCCCGTCGGCTCACTCGCTCGCCCGGGCCCAATCTGGCGCCCGCCGCCTTCATGGGCGCCGCACTGCTGCTTGTCGCCGACTGGATCGCGATGGACGCCTTCGGCGACCGGCAGCTGCCGGTCGGCGTCGTCACCGGGGTGCTCGGTGGCTGCTACCTGCTGTGGCTGCTCGTCTCCGAGCGCAGGGCGGGGCGGATATGAGAGCCCGCCGGACGGTGAATCCGCCCCGTGATGCCAGTACATCGACGATCCTTCCCACCGAATCCGGGAGTACGACCATGCAGCGCCTCACCGCGGACTCGGTGACCCTCGGCTACGACCAGCGGGTCATCGCGGAGAACCTCTCGGTCGAGATCCCCGACAACTCGTTCACCGTGATCGTCGGCCCCAACGCCTGCGGGAAGTCCACCCTGTTGCGGGCGCTGTCCCGGATGCTCAAGCCGAGCCGGGGACGGGTTCTGCTGGACGGCAGGACGATCCATGGGATGCCGGCGAAGAAGGTCGCGAAGACCCTGGGGCTGCTGCCGCAGTCCTCGATCGCACCGGACGGCATCACCGTCGCCGACCTGGTTGCGCGTGGCCGCTATCCGCATCAGGGGCTGCTGCGGCAGTGGTCGCCGGAGGACGAACGCATTGTCGAGGAATCGATGATGTCCACCGGTGTCGCCGAGCTTGCGGATCGCTATGTCGATGAATTGTCCGGCGGGCAGCGACAGCGGGTCTGGATCGCGATGGCGCTCGCTCAGGAGACACCGCTGCTGCTGCTCGACGAGCCGACGACGTACCTCGACATCCAGCACCAGATAGATGTCCTCGACCTGTGCGCGGAACTGCACGAGACGCGGGGGCGCACGCTGGTCGCCGTGCTGCACGATCTGAACCATGCCGCGCGCTATGCCACGCATCTGATCGCCATGCGCCAGGGCGAGATCATTGCCGAGGGTGCGCCGGGGGATGTGGTCACGGCGGAGCTCGTGGAGCGGGTGTTCGGGCTGCGGTGCCAGGTGATCGATGATCCGGAGACGGGGACGCCGTTGGTGGTGCCGGCCGCGCGCAGCGCGCGGGGCGCGCGGGCGGCGGATTCGGTGGACGCCTGAACGGCGGCGGGTGTGGTGGTTCGCGCCTGCGGGCGCGCTTCGTCCTCAAGCGCCGGACGGGCTTGAGTCCGCCCGGCGTGCGCTGTCGGAGGGGGCCGTGGGCGGGTGCGATTCTGCCCTCAACTGCCGGCGGCGGGGTTACAGCAGCGTTCTGAGGCGCAGAAGGTCTCGGAAGCCTGCTTCCAGGCGGACTCTTCCCGAGCCCCAGGCCCTTGCGAAGTTCAGTTCGCCGTTCACCATGGCCACCAGGTCGTCGCCGGTCATCGTGAGACGGATCTCGGCCTTCTCCACCGGTGGGCCCTCGATCGTGTCCAGCACCTCGATCCGGCCACCCTTGAGACGGCCGGTGAAGGTGATTGCGAGGTCCTTGATGTGACAGCTCAGCGAGCGGTCCAGGGCGGCCGCGCTGCGCACGTCGCCCTCGGCCGTCGTGAGGTTGTCGGAAAGTCTGTCGAGTGCGCTGCGGCACTCCGCCATGGTCGCCATCGTGATCGACGGTACCTCAGCCCTTCGCGGTAGCGTTTCCGCATGAGCGACTTGATGCCGGAGCCCGCAGCGGTGCCCGGGGAGCAGGAGGGGACGGCCGGGCCCGCCCCCGACCCCGCCGCCCCCGCGCCCCTCGGCGTCGTGCGCACCCCCACCGGAAACGCCGAGGTGGACGCGCGGCTGGAGCGGCTGGCAGATGCGGACCACCTCCCGGCGGACGGACACATCGAGGTGTACGAGGATGTACACCGTGGGCTGCGCGATGCGCTGACCGCGCTGGACGCCCGGCCCGCACCCGCACCGGTACCCGCACCGATGCCCTCGTACAACAACAGGAGCTGAACCGAACGTGGCAGGAGTGGCACGTCGCCGCCTCGACGCCGAGCTGGTACGCCGTAATCTCGCCCGCTCTCGTGAGCACGCGAGCCAGCTGATCGCCGCAGGGCGGGTGACCATCGGCGGCAACACCGCGACCAAACCCGCCACCCAGGTCGAGACCAGCGCCGCGGTCGTCGTCATCAAGGACGACAGCGACCCCGAGTACGTCTCGCGCGGCGGGCACAAGCTCGCGGGCGCCCTCGCCGCCTTCGTACCCCTCGGGCTGAAGATCGAGGGGCGTCGGGCGCTGGACGCCGGGGCGTCGACCGGCGGCTTCACCGATGTACTGCTGCGGGCCGGAGTCGGCCATGTCGTCGCCGTCGACGTCGGCTACGGGCAGCTCGCCTGGTCGCTGCAGTCCGATGAACGCGTCACCGTCAAGGACCGTACCAACGTGCGGGAACTGACGCTGGAGGCGATCGACGGGAGGGCGGTGGACCTGGTGGTCGGCGATCTGTCGTTCATCCCGCTGGGGCTCGTACTGCCCGCTCTGGCGCGCTGCGCCGCCCCCGACGCGGACCTGGTCCTGATGGTCAAGCCGCAGTTCGAGGTCGGCAAGGAACGGCTCGGCAGCGGTGGTGTGGTGCGCAGCCCGGAGCTGCGGGCCGAAGCGGTACGGGAGGTGGCGCGCCGGGCCTGGGCGCTGGGGCTCGGAGTGCGCGGGGTGACCGCGAGCCCGCTGCCCGGGCCCTCCGGCAATGTCGAGTACTTTCTGTGGCTGCGGGCCGGAGCACCGGAACTGGATCCCGCGGATGTCGACCGTGCAGTGGCGGAGGGGCCTCGTTGACGACGAATGCGGCACGAACTGTCTTTCTTTTGGCACATACCGGCAGGCCGGCCGCGATCCGCAGCGCCGAGCTCGTCGTACAAGGGCTGCTGCGCAGTGGACTCGGTGTACGGGTCCTTGCTGCGGAGGCCGCCGATCTGCCGCTCCCACCGTCCGTGGAGACGGTCGAGGACGCCACGCCCGGGGCCGTGGACGGCTGTGAGCTGCTGATCGTGCTCGGCGGGGACGGGACGCTGCTGCGCGGCGCGGAGATCTCCCGGGCCTCCGGGGTGCCGATGCTCGGCGTCAACCTCGGCCGGGTCGGCTTCCTCGCCGAGGCCGAGCGCGACGACCTGGACAAGGTGGTCGACCGGGTCGTCACCCGGGCGTACGCGGTCGAGGAGCGCATGACGATCGATGTCCTGGTGCACAGCAACGGCGACATCGTCCACACCGACTGGGCGCTCAACGAAGCGGCCGTGCAGAAGGTGTCGCCCGAGCGGATGCTCGAAGTCGTCCTGGAGATCGACGGCCGGCCGGTCACCGGATTCGGCTGTGACGGGATCGTCTGTGCGACGCCGACCGGCTCGACGGCGTACGCGTTCTCGGCCGGCGGACCGGTGGTGTGGCCGGAGGTCGAGGCGCTGCTGATGGTACCGATCAGCGCCCATGCCCTGTTTGCGAAACCACTGGTGACGTCGCCGACCTCGGTGCTCGCCGTCGAGGTCCAGCCGCACACGCCGCACGGGGTGCTGTGGTGTGACGGACGCAGGACCGTGGAACTGCCGGCCGGGGCGCGCGTCGAGGTGCGGCGCGGGACGGTGCCCGTACGGCTGGCGCGGCTGCACCATGCCTCGTTCACGGACCGGCTGGTGGCGAAGTTCGCGCTGCCGGTCTCGGGGTGGCGGGGCGCCCCCCACTGATCGCTCGTGGTGCGCCGGATGTCTGCCCCGGAACCGCAGGTCGTGGCCGCACGGCGCACGGGAGAGTGAATCCGCAGCCGGGGCCCGTCGCACAGGGGGGCCCGGACCTCGTAAGGTCGTGTCCGTGTTGGAGGAGATGCGGATACGGTCGCTCGGGGTCATCGACGACGCGGTGGTGGAGCTGTCACCCGGTTTCACCGCGGTGACGGGTGAGACCGGCGCGGGCAAGACCATGGTCGTCACCAGCCTGGGGCTGCTGCTCGGCGGGCGCGCCGACCCGGCCCTGGTGCGGGTCGGCGCCAAAGCTGCTGTCGTCGAGGGGCGGATCACGGTGTCCGCCGGTGACACGGCTGCCGTGCGGGCCGAGGAAGCGGGGGCCGAACTCGACGACGGTGCGCTGCTGATCAGCCGTACCGTTTCCGCGGAGGGGCGCTCGCGCGCCCACCTCGGCGGCAGGTCCGTGCCGGTGGGCGTGCTCGCGGAACTCGCGGACGAACTCGTGGCCGTGCACGGCCAGACCGACCAGCAGGGGCTGCTCAAGCCCGCCCGGCAGCGGCAGGCCCTGGACCGGTACGCGGGCGACGGAGTCGCCGTGCCGCACGCCAAGTACGCGGCGGCGTACCGGCGGCTGCGGGCCGTGGTCACGGAGCTCGACGAGCTGACCACGCGCGCCCGCGAACGTGCCCAGGAAGCGGATCTGCTGCGCTTCGGGCTGGGTGAGATCGACGGGGTCGAACCGCTCCCCGGAGAGGACACCGACCTGGCCGCCGAAGCCGAGCGGCTCGGCCACGCCGAAGCGCTCGCCTCCGCCGCGGCCCTCGCGCACGCCGCGCTCGCGGGCAACCCGGAGGACCAGGAGGCCGTCGACGCGACGACCGTCGTCGCGGCCGCCGGACGGTCGCTGGACGCCGTCCGCGCCCACGACCCGGCGCTGGCCGCGCTCGCCGACCGGATCGGTGAGATCTCCATCCTGCTCGCCGATGTGGCGGGCGAACTGGCCGGATACGCCGATCAGCTGGACGCCGACCCGCTGCGGCTCGCCGCGGTGGAGGAGCGCCGCGCCGCGCTCACCGGGCTCACCCGCAAGTACGGTGAGGACATCGCCGCCGTCCTCGCCTGGGCCGAGGACGGGGCCGCCCGGCTCACCGAGCTGGAGGGCGACGACGACCGGATCGGCGAGCTGACCGCGGAACGGGACGCACTGCGGGCCGAACTCTCCGATCTCGGACAGGCGTTGACCGATGCGCGGACGGCGGCGGCGGCACTCTTCGCGGAAGCGGTGACCGCGGAACTGGCCTCGCTCGCCATGCCGCACGCCCGGGTCTCCTTCGACATCCGGCAGACCGACGCGGCGGACGAGGCGTCCGGCATCGAGATCGGCGGGCGGAGCGTCGTCTACGGTCCGTCCGGCGCCGACGACGTCGAGCTGCTGCTGGCACCGCACCCCGGCGCCCAGCCCCGGCCGATCGCCAAGGGAGCTTCGGGCGGTGAGCTGTCCCGGGTGATGCTGGCCGTCGAGGTGGTCTTCGCGGGCTCCGACCCCGTACCCACGTATCTCTTCGACGAGGTCGACGCGGGTGTCGGCGGCAAGGCGGCCGTCGAGGTCGGGCGGCGGCTGGCGAAGCTCGCCAGGTCCGCACAGGTGGTCGTCGTCACGCACCTGCCGCAGGTGGCGGCTTTCGCCGACCGCCAGCTGTTGGTCGAGAAGACGGTCGACGGGTCGGTGACCAGCAGTGGTGTCAAGGTCCTGGAGGGCGAGGAGCGGGTACGGGAACTGTCCCGGATGCTTGCGGGGCAGGAGGACTCGGAGACGGCCCGGGCGCATGCCGAGGAGCTGCTGGCCGCGGCGCGGGCGGACGGGTAGGGGCGGCGCGACGCCCTGTATCGCTGGGTCCTTGTGCCCCGGTGCTTCGGTCCGGAGCCGGGTTCGTAGCCTGGCCCGTATGGGAGCAATGATCAGCAGGATCGTCGCCGGTGCCGTCGCCGCCGGGGTCGCCGGTGGGGTCCACCGGGCGCTTCGGGCCCGGCCGCACCAGCGGTGGCAGCGCACCAACTACGCGGGCCGCGCCGTCGATCTGTACGCGGGGCCGGCCACCGCGCTCGGGGCCGCCGCCGGAGCAGCCGTCCTTCCGCTGCCGCCCCGCGTCCGGACGGCCGCCGCGCTTGCCGTGCTGGCCGCCGGGGGCTGCGGTGCGTACGACGACCTCGCCGGGGCCGGCGATCCGCGCCGCGGGTTCTGCGCCCATCTGACCGCGTTGCGCCACGGCGAGGTCACCAGCGGCGTCGTGAAACTCTTCGGGATCGGGGCTGCCGGGCTCGCCGCCGGAGCGCTGCTCAAGGACCGGCCCGTCGACCGGATCCTCGCCGGCGTCGTGATCGCCGGAGCCGCTCATCTCGTCAACCTCACCGACGTACGGCCCGGAGCCGCGACCGTCACCGTGCTCGCCCTCGGGGCCCCGGGGCTGGCCCGGGGCGGACTCGCCGCCGCGCCGATGGGGGCCGTGGCGGCCGTCGCCGCGGACGAGTGGGCGGAACGCACCATGATCGGCGACACCGGGGCGCACGCCCTGGGCGCGGCCGTCGGCGTCGCGATCGTCGCGGGCAGCGGCCGGGCCGGGCTCGCCGCCCATGCGGCGGGGGTTGTGGCAGCGGCTGTGTACGGGGGCCGGATCAGCGGGCTCGCCGAGGCGCTGTCGGGTCGCTGACACGGCAATATCGCACCGCTGTACTCACCCGTCCGGGTGGTAACGCGTGCCCGGTTGTCGCCGCGCACGCCGGTACGACGGCCCGACGGTCCCGGAACGTGCGTACGGACTGGCATCCTTGGCGGTGCACATACCGCCGACTCGGGAGCTCCGGGAGCCATTCAACGTGTCACAGCTGCGTACGGTCCAAGTCCTGGGCGGCGGCAGTGCCGACAGCAGCGCTCACGTCGGCTCGCTGGCCGCAGGGTTGGTGGCGAGAGGCGTGCAGGTCACCGTCTGCGCCCCGGCCGAACTGGACCGCGCCTACGACTTCTCCGGTACCGGGGCCCGCTTCGTCCCTGTACCGCGACGCAGTGACCCGGCCGCCGTCGCCGCGCTGCGGGCGGGATGCGCGGGGGCGGACGTGGTCCATGCGCACGGGCTGCACGCCGCCGTACGCGCCGGTCTTGCGCTCGGTGGGCGGCGCACACCGCTGGTCCTGACCTGGCACACCCGGGCCTATGCCGAAGGTGCCCGCAGCCGGTTGCTCCTCCTGCTGGAGCGAAGAGCCGCCCGGGCTGCGGCCGTTGTGCTCGGTACGTCGTCGGATCTGGTCGACCGGGCGCGGCACCGAGGTGCGCGTGACGCTCGTCTCGCTCCGATCGCCGTTCCCGCGCCGCGCAGTCCCGCTCCGCTCCACGGCGGCAAGGTGCGCGCCGAACTCGGTGCGGTGGGAAGGCCGTTACTCATCTCGGTAGGTAGTCTCGTACCGCATCGCGGGTACGGCACGCTGCTCGACGCGGCACGGATGTGGCGCCAACTCGACCCGGTACCCCTGCTGGTCATGGCGGGGGAGGGGCGGGAACGGAGTGCTCTGCAGCGGCGGATCCGGAACGAGGATCTGCCCGCCAGGCTGATCGGCAGCCGGGACGACATCGCCGAACTCCTCGCCTCCGCGGATCTGGCCGTGCTGCCGAGCCGCTGGGAGGCGCGGTCGGTACTGGCACAGGAGGCGCTGCGGCTGGGGGTGCCGCTGGTCGCCACCGCGGTGGGCGGAGTTCCCGAACTCGTGGGGGATGCGGCGGAACTTGTGCCGTACGGGAACGCGGAGGCGCTGGCGCGGGTCGTTGCGCGGCTACTGGGAGATCCGGCGGCGCGGCAGCGGATGGCTGATGCGGGACGGGTGCAGGCGGCGAGTTGGCCCACGGAGGACGACACGATCGCTCAAGTGCTGAGTGTCTACGACGAGTTGGCTCAGCCGTTGGCGGGTGCGCGGGGGCGGTGACGTGGGGGTGTCACCGGGGGCGCCCGGTGACCGCTTTGTCCTCGATCGCCGGATGGGCTTGAATTCGGCGTCCCGGTCGTCGTTCTGTTCTCAATTGCCGGACGGGCCCGACGTGGCGTGGCGGCGGGCTCGCAGGGCCAGGCTCAGGGCCAGGACCGTCTGGGGGTCGTCCAGGTCCGTGCCGAGCAGTTCGCCGATGCGGGCCAGACGGTTGTAGAGCGTCTGGCGGTTCAGGTGCAGGTCGCGTGCCGTCTCCGCCTTGCGGCCCGCGTGGGCGAGATACGACTCCAGGGTGGGCAGCAGCGGTGGGCGCGACGTGCGGTCGTGGTCGCGCAGCGGGCCGATCGCCCGGTCCACGAACGCCGCCAGGTCCGGGTGGTTCCGCAGCCGCCACAGCAGCAGGTCGATGTCCAGCCGCCGGGCGTCGTACCAGGGCCGGTCGCCGAGGCCCTGCGCGGCCGTCGCCGTCTCCGCGGCGTGCCGCAGGCCCGCTCCGGCGGCCGCCCAGCCGCCCGCGACCCCGACCACCACGACCGGTGGATGTGAGCCGGCCCGTTCCAGACCGGCCCGTTCGACGCCCGCCCGCAGCGCCGCCGCCACCCGGTCGGCCACCGCCGTGCGCTCCGTCTCGGACCGCAGCCCGAGCAGCAGCGGAACCCGGCCCTCCACGGGCCGTACGCCGAGCAGTACCGGCACCCCCACCGATGACAGTTCCTCCAGGACCGCACGCGCCAGCAGCGCCCAGTTGCCCGACGGGGACAGCTCGGGGGCCAGCCGCATCACCACGGGCAGCAACGGCGCCTCGCCCGGCTTGAAGCCCAGTACGCGCGCCTGCGCGGGTGCGTCCTCCGGCGTGATCCGGCCCTCCGCGAGGTCCGTCAGGAAGTCGCCGCGGCCGCGGGCGGCGAGCTCCTCCTCCTGACGGGCCTGCATCAGCACCACGGCGAGAATGCCCGCCGCCCGCTCGGCCGCCATCCGGTGCACGGTCACCAGCGGCCCGGACACGGCGAGCAGGACCAGCCTGGCCCGTACCGCACCGGATCCCGGACCGCCGCCCGGCACATCCACCAGCACGGCGCCCGTGGGCGGTGTCTCGCGCGCCGCCCGGCCGCCGCGCATCCCGTCCCAGACCTGGAGCGGATCGGCGGAGACCGGGCCGGAGCCGGGGCCCGCCGCGTACAGCAGCTGACCGTCCGCCGTCTCCAGGAAGACCGGGTTGGCGGTGAAGTCCGCCAGGATGCCGAGCACCTGCGGGATCCCGCCGCCGCCGAGCAGCGCCTCCGTACACCGCCGGTGCACGTCCTCGGCCTGCCGCAGCAATGCGTAGTGACCGTTGACGATCTCGGTGTGGATCTCCTCGGTGACCGTCACGAACGGCACCTCGCGGTGAAGCTGTACGAGCGGCAGACCGGCGGCCCGCGCGGCGTCCACGATCGAGGCGGGCAGCCTGCTGAACCGCGGCCCGAGCTCCACCACCACGGCGGCGATGCCCCGGTCGGCGAGCCTGCGCACGAAGGCGCGCTGCTCGGCCGGCCGGGTGCCGAACCCCAGGCCGGTGGTGAGCAGCAGTTCACCGCCTTTGAGCAGCGAGGCGATGTTCGGGACCTCGCCCGCGTGCACCCAGCGCACCGTGCGGCCCAGTCGGTCCGCGCCCGCCACCACCTCGGGGAGTCCGCTGCGCAGCCCCGGCAGCTCAAGGGCGCGCTGCACGGTGATGCCGCCTTGGTTCTCCACTGGTTCGGGCCTCGTGCTTCCGTTCGCGTCGGGCGGGCTGTCGCCCTGACCAGGAAGGTACCGGCCGGATGGCGGGAGGGCGTCGTCGGGGGAGTTCATCGGGCGACGGACGCAGGCTCGACGTTGTGGTTGAGGCGGAACACATTGTCGGGGTCGTACGTGGCCTTGACCGCGGCGAGGCGGGCGTAGTTCTCGGCGCCGAGTCCGGCGACGACCCGGTCCTCGCCCTCGCGCCCGATGAAGTTGAGGTAGACGGCGCCGCTGGACCAGGGGCGGACATCGGCGCGCAACCGGCGCACCCACTGCTTGCCGCGCTCGTCGTCGGACGGGCTCTCCCAGACGCCGAAGGGGTGCACTGCCCAGGGGGCGGCGCGCCACGGCAGCGGGTAGTCGGCGGGGCCCCGGGCCACCGCGCCGCCCCCGGGGAAGAGGAAGTGCTGTGAGTTGGAGGGGACCGGCATGTCGTGGGCGCGGGCGCAGAACAGGTCCACCGCCTCGTCGGGGAGACTGTCGAGATGCTCGGCGGACCAGTAGTTCCGCAGTCCCGGCGGGTCGTCGAGCATGCACTGCAGCTCCGCGTAAGGAATGTCGGAGATCACCTCAGCCTCGTGGCCGATGGCGAGGGCCGGCCGGGCCACGTCGACGGCCTCGCCCGGAGGACCCGTCCAGGTGACCAGGACCGCGCAGATGAGCGTGGACACCAGGTGCTTCGGTACGAAGTCCTCCGGCGGCGCGGTGAAGTAGAGGAAGGCGCCGCCCGCCCCGTCTGGCGCGGAGGCCATCAAGTCCCGGTACGCGCGCAGGACTTCGGGCCCGTCCTCGGGGCGGTAGAGCAGCATCACGTAGGACATGGCGGGCAGCTCGTACAGATTCAGCGTGAGAGAGGTGACGACGCCGAAGTTTCCGCCGCCACCGTGCAGTGCCCAGAAGAGCTCGGGATTCTCGTCGAGGCTCGCGTGGACGGTGCTGCCGTCCGCCGTCACCAGTTCGGCGGCCACCAGGTTGTCGCAGGCCAGGCCGAAGCTGCGCTCCAGCCAGCCGGAGCCGCCGCCGAGCACGAAGCCGCCCACACCGGTGGTGGAGACCCGGCCACCGGTGGTCGCCAGGCCGTACGCCTGGGTGGCCCGGTCCAGATCCCTCATGAGGGCGCCACCGCCGATACGTGCCGCCTGGTCGGCCGGGGCGACGGTCACGCCGTTCATCCGGCGCAGGTCGACCACCAGGCCGCCGTCGGTGGACGACATGCCCGCGACGCTGTGGCCGCCGCCACGGACCGCGATCTCCAGACCGTGCTCCCGTGCAAACCGCACGGACCGTGCGACGTCGGTCTCCGACGCGCACTGGGCGACCACCGCGGGCCGTCGGTCGATCATGCTGTTGAAGACCGTGCGCGCCTCGTCGTATGCGCAGTCACCGGGGGCGAGGACCTCACCGCTGAAGTCCCGGCGCAGACCGTCCAGGGCACTGTCCGTCGCACTGCTGATGCCGGTGGTGCGGGGCGTCATGATGCCCCCTTCCGAGGGCGTGACAGGTCGCTTCCATCCTAAGGGCTGTCCCGTCATCCCTGACGGGCGCAGACGACAGCTACGGCACCTCGCTGCGTTGTCGGAACGCCCGAATACGCCCCGTACGAGGACGCCCCTCCGCCTTGCGATGCACCCCATCTGTCGCCGCGCGCTGATCCACCAGGGATTACGGGACAGCCCTTGGGCCGGGTCCGCGAAGTCTTGCCCGGTCCGACCGGGCGGGCAGGTTCCGCACCGGCCGTCGGGCACGGTCCTGCCACGCCATCCGTCAGTCAGCCGACGTACGCCCCGCTCGCGGTCAGCCGCAGCGCCGTGTCGATCAGAGGCACGTGGCTGAACGCCTGCGGGAAGTTTCCCACCTGACGCTGCAGCCGCGAATCCCACTCCTCCGCCAGCAGCCCCAGGTCGTTGCGCAGCGAGAGCAGCCGCTCGAACAGCTGCCGCGCCTCGTCGACCCGGCCGATCATCGCCAGGTCGTCCGCCAGCCAGAACGAGCACGCCAGGAACGCGCCCTCGTCCCCCTCCAGGCCGTCGACGCCCGCGGCCTCGCCCGTGGTGGGGTAGCGCAGCACGAACCCGTCCTCCGTGGACAGCTCCCGCTGGATCGCCTCGATCGTGCCGATCACCCGCTTGTCGTCCGGCGGCAGGAAGCCCATCTGCGGGATCAGCAGCAGCGACGCGTCCAGTTCCTTCGACCCGTAGGACTGGGTGAAGGTGTTGCGTTCCTTGTCGTAGCCGTTCTCGCAGACATCGCGGTGGATGTCGTCGCGCAGCTCGCGCCACCGCTCCAGCGGCCCATCGGTGTCCCCGGACTCGATCAGCTTGATGGTGCGGTCGACAGCGACCCAGGCCATCACCTTGGAGTGGACGAAGTGGCGGCGTGGCCCGCGCACCTCCCAGATGCCCTCGTCCGGCTCGTCCCAGTGGTCCTCCAGGTACTCGATCAGCTTGAGCTGGAGCCCCATCGCGTAGTCGTTGCGGGTCAGGCCCGTCATGTGTGCGAGATGCAGCGCCTCGACGATCTCGCCGTACACATCGAGCTGCAGCTGGTTCGCCGCGCCGTTGCCGACCCGGACCGGGCCGGAGTTCTCGTAACCGGGCAGCCAGTCCAGCTCGGCCTCGCCCAGCTCGCGCTCGCCCGCGATGCCGTACATGATCTGCAGGTTCTCCGGGTCGCCCGCGACCGCCCGCAGCAGCCACTCACGCCAGGCGCGGGCCTCCTCGCGGTAGCCGGTGCGCAGCAGGGAGGAGAGGGTGATCGCGGCGTCGCGGAGCCAGGTGTAGCGGTAGTCCCAGTTGCGCGAGCCGCCGATGTCCTCCGGGAGCGAGGTGGTCGGCGCGGCGACGATGCCGCCGGTCGGGGCGTACGTCAGGGCCTTCAACGTGATCAGCGAGCGGACCACCGCCTCCCGGTAGGGGCCGTGGTACGTGCACTGCTCGACCCACTCGCGCCAGAAGTCCTCGGTCGCCTCCAGCGCGCTCTCGGGGTCCGGCAGCGCGGGCGGCTCCCGGTGCGAGGGCTGCCAGCTGAGGGTGAACTCGATCCGGTCGCCCGGTGCGACGGTGAAGTCGGAGTACGTCGTCAGGTTCTCGCCGAACGTGTCGGCGGGCGTGTCGAGCCAGACGGAGTCCGGGCCGGCCACGGCGACGGTACGGCCGTCGACCCGGTGCACCCACGGGATCACCCGCCCGTAGCTGAACCGCATCCGCAGCTCGGAGCGCATCGGCACCCGGCCGCTGATCCCTTCCACGATCCGGATCAGCTGCGGTGCGCTGTCACGCGGGGGCATGAAATCGGTCACCCGGACCGTGCCGCGTGGCGTGTCCCACTCCGATTCCAGAATCAGGGAGTCGCCGCGATAGCGCCGCCGGTCCGCGGGCGGTGGTTCGGACCCGGCCGCGTGCGCGGGACCCAGGCGCCAGAAGCCGTGCTCCTCGGTACCCAGCAGTCCCGCGAAGACGGCATGCGAATCGAAGCGGGGCAGGCACAGCCAGTCCGCCGTACCGTCCCGGCAGACCAGTGCGGCGGTCTGCATGTCTCCGATGAGTGCGTAATCCTCGATGCGCCCGGCCACGTGCATCTCCAGTCGAACGGCCACGTCGCCCCGTGGGGCGCTTACTGCGGGTAAAAAGGTCGTTTCAAGGGGTTGTTGTGGGGAGCCGAGGGCTTGTATGGGTCGCCCGGCTGCGAGTGTCCGAGCAGGATACGACGCACGTCCATGATCCGCGCGACGGTCCAGGTAAGACATCTGAGCCGAACGGGTGGGGACCGAACACGGTGTGGTGATCTTGCGACGCCGGTGCGCCGGGTGTGGCCGGAAGCAGGCTCCCCCAGTCGCTGATACCCTGGTAGCCCGTGGACCGGTGGTCGTCAGCAACAGCGGACGAGGCCCCCGAACCGCAGCGACGGCACCTTCGGAGTCTCCGGATGGCAACGCCGGTACGCACCTCAAGATACGCGACCACGGGAGCCCCCTTTGGCTATGCAGCCCACATCCACGACGACCAAGCACATCTTCGTCACCGGGGGTGTCGCCTCTTCCCTCGGCAAGGGTCTGACTGCCTCCAGCCTGGGTGCCCTGCTCAAGGCGCGGGGCCTTCGGGTCACGATGCAGAAGCTCGACCCGTACCTCAATGTCGACCCTGGCACGATGAACCCGTTCCAGCACGGCGAGGTGTTCGTCACCAACGACGGCGCCGAGACCGACCTGGACATCGGCCACTACGAGCGTTTCCTCGACGTCGACCTCGACGGCTCCGCCAACGTCACGACCGGTCAGGTGTACTCGCAGGTCATCGCCAAGGAGCGGCGCGGCGAGTACCTCGGTGACACCGTCCAGGTCATCCCGCACATCACCAACGAGATCAAGCACCGCATCCGCCGCATGGCGACCGACGACGTCGACGTCGTCATCACCGAGGTCGGCGGCACGGTCGGCGACATCGAGTCGCTGCCGTTCCTGGAGACCGTCCGCCAGGTCCGCCACGAGGTCGGCCGGGACAACGTCTTCGTCGTGCACATCTCGCTGCTGCCGTACATCGGCCCGTCCGGCGAGCTGAAGACCAAGCCCACCCAGCACTCGGTCGCGGCGCTGCGGAACATCGGTATTCAGCCGGACGCGATCGTGCTGCGCGCCGACCGTGACGTACCGACCGCCATCAAGCGCAAGATCTCGCTGATGTGCGACGTGGACGAGGCCGCCGTGGTGGCCTGTGTGGACGCCAAGTCGATCTACGACATCCCGAAGGTGCTGCACACCGAGGGCCTGGACGCGTACGTCGTGCGCAAGCTCGACCTGCCGTTCCGCGACGTCGACTGGACCACCTGGGACGACCTGCTGGACCGCGTCCACAACCCCGACCACGAGATCACCGTCGCGCTCGTCGGCAAGTACATCGACCTGCCCGACGCGTATCTCTCGGTCACCGAGGCCATCCGGGCCGGCGGCTTCGCGAACAAGGCCCGCGTCAAGGTCAAGTGGGTCGCCTCCGACGACTGCAAGACCCCGGCCGGGGCCACCAGGCAGCTCTCCGACGTCGACGCGATCTGCGTCCCCGGCGGGTTCGGCGACCGCGGTGTCAACGGCAAGATCGGCGCCATCCAGTACGCCCGCGAGAACAAGGTGCCGCTGCTCGGCCTCTGCCTCGGCCTGCAGTGCATCGTGATCGAGGCGGCGCGCAACCTCGCCGAGATCCCCGACGCCAACTCCACCGAGTTCGACGCCGCCACCTCCCACCCCGTCATCTCGACGATGGAGGAGCAACTCGCGTACGTCGAGGGCGCCGGCGACCTGGGCGGCACCATGCGGCTCGGCCTGTACCCGGCGAAGCTCGCCGAAGGCTCGCTGGTCCGTGAGGCGTACGACGACCAGCCGTACGTGGAGGAGCGTCACCGCCACCGCTACGAGGTCAACAACGCCTACCGCGCCGAGCTGGAGAAGAAGGCCGGTCTGGTCTTCTCCGGCACGTCCCCGGACAACAAGCTCGTCGAATACGTCGAGTACCCGCGCGAGATCCACCCCTACCTGGTCGCCACCCAGGCGCACCCGGAGCTCCGGTCCCGGCCGACCCGCCCGCACCCGCTCTTCGCGGGCCTGGTCAAGGCGGCTGTCGAGCGCAAGACCGCGGGCAAGCAGGGCACCACGTCGGGCAAGTAGTCCGACAGCAGGCAGGCGTTACCGTTGACCGGGGTACGGACCCACCGAGGGTCCGTACCCCGGTTTCTGGTTTTTTGTGGGAGGACGTAGATGGGTATCCAGGACACGCCCGAGGAGTGGCCGGTCACCGCGACCGAGACCCCCTTTACGGGCAACAAGACCAGCGTCCGCACCGACGACGTGGTGATGCCCGATGGCTCCGTCGTGCGCCGTGACTACCAGGTCCACCCGGGATCGGTCGCCGTGCTCGCGCTCGACGACGCGGGCCGGGTCCTCGTGCTGCGGCAGTACCGGCACCCCGTGCGGCACAAGCTCTGGGAGATCCCGGCCGGCCTGCTCGACATCCCCGGTGAGAACCCGCTGCACGCGGCGCAGCGCGAGCTCTACGAGGAGGCGTACGTCAAGGCCGAGGACTGGCGGGTGCTGACCGACGTCTACACCACGCCCGGCGGCTGCGACGAAGCGGTACGGATCTTCCTGGCCCGGAATCTCTCCGAGGCCGACGGCGAGCGCTTCGAGGTCTCCGAGGAGGAGGCCGACATGGAGCTGGCCCGGGTGGAGCTCAGGGAACTCGTGCGGGGGGTGCTCGCCGGGGAGCTGCACAACAACTGTCTCGTGGTGGGTGTTCTTTCGCTTGCGGCCGTGCTCGCCGGCGACGGGATCGACTCGCTGCGGCCGGCGGAGGCGCCTTGGCCGGCCAGGCCGTTCGAGGTCTGAGGTTCCGTCGGTCCGGCGGTTCGTCGGTCTGTTGCGGCGAACAAGGGTCCTTTGATCGGACAAAATGCTGATCCGATCGGGGGACCTCCCCGCCACGCTCCACCGTGTTCGCGTACCCGCCTGAACTACGCTCGGAATGCCCTGGCCGGAGTCCCGGCGGGCACCGCGTGCAGCGAAGTGGAGCGTGGCCCGTGACGGATCAGGCGGTGGACACCAGCGGCCCGGCATCGGCGGCGGGGACCGAGGGGCCGTCCGGCGCCGCACCACGCCAATTCTTCGGCCGCGAACGCGAGTTGAAGGAGCTGAAGGCCGACATCGAACGGGCCGGGCTGGACACCCTGGCCGGTCGCAAAGCGGCCCGCGCCAGGGTCCTGCTGATTGCCGGACGCCCCGGCTCCGGGCGCACCGCACTCGCCGAGGAACTCACCCGCGCACTGCTCGGCACCGGCGACTACCCCGACGGGCTGCTCCGGGTCCGGCTCACCGAACTCGGCGGCGCCCCCGTCCCCACCGAACGCACCGCCCGGGACCTCCTCGACCAACTGGAGGTCGCCGGGCCGCCCGGCGCGGACGGCGACGAACTGTCCCAGTTGGTCCGCGAGGCCCTCGCCGACCGGCACGTCCTGCTGCTGCTCGACGACGCGGCCGACGCCGAACAGGTCGACCCGCTGCTGCCGGACAACCCCGGCTGCCTCGTGGTCGCCACCGCCCAGGGTCCGCTCACCGGCATCCCCGGTGTCCGTCCGTGCACCATCGGCGGCCTCGACAAGGGCTCCGCCGTCCAGCTGCTGGCCGGCGCCATCGGGCAGGTCAGGATCACGGTGGACCCGCTGACCGCCGAGAGCCTCGCCGAGGAGTGCGGTGGACAGCCTGCCGCCCTGGTCATGATCGGCGGCTGGCTCGCCGCCCACCCGATGGCATCGGTCGCCGATGTCGCCAAGCAGCTGCGCGAGCTGCCGGACGACGCCGAGCAGCCCACCGGCGCCCGCCCGCTGGCCCGCGCCTTCCGGCTGGTCCACGAGTCCCTGCCGCAGACCGCCGGCCGGATACTGCGATTGCTCGCGCTCGCCCCCGCCGGGCTCGCCGACGCCCACACCGCGTCCGCGCTTGCCGGCTGCTCGGTCTCGGCCGCCCAGTCGACCCTCGACGACTTCGTCCAGCTGGGCCTGCTGCGTACCAACGGGGCGGAGCTGCCGCAGTACGAGGTGCCCGGCTGCCTCGCCCCGCTGCTGCAGGCCCTGCTCGCCGACCGGGACCGGCCGGCCGAGATCCAGCTCGCCAGGGCCCGGTTGCTGGAGCGGACCGTACGCCAGCTCCAGTCCTGCCGGGCGATCACCGACCCGGAGGGTTCCGAGGCCCGCCGCAAGCTCGCCGGACTGCCGAGCTCGCTGCGCTTTCCGCACCCCGAAGCGGCCGCCGCCTGGCTGCGGATCCGCCGGCCGGCCCTCCTCGCCTCCGCCCGGATCGCTGTGGAGGACGGTGAACTCGACACCCTGGCAAGGAGGTTGGTGGCCGCGCTGGTGCGGGCGCTGGCCGCGCACCAGGGCACCGAGGCCGCGGCATCCGATCTGTACGGACTGCACGGACTGGTCCTGGCCGTCGCCGAGCGGCGCGAGCTGCCCCGCGAGCGGGCCGCCGCACTGCTCAATCTCGCCGATCTGGATGCCAGGACCGGCCGTACGCGGGAGGCGCTGACCCGCTATCGGGCAGCCCTGGACGCCGGACGGGCGGCGAAGGACCCGTACGCCACGGGCAGGGCGATGGAATCCGTAGGCGGCGCCTACGCCGAGCTGGGGGACTTCCACCGGGCCTCCGACTGGTACGGCCGGGCGCTCGCGCAGCGGCTCACCCACGGCGAGCTCGCCGACGAGGCGCGGCTGTACGGGCGGCTCGGCTCCGTCCACACCTACGCCGGGCAGTACGGCGAGGCGCTGCGGAACTGGCGGGCCGCGGCGGCCGGGTACCGCAGGCTCGGCGACCTGGCCGCCCAGGCGCGGGCGCTCAGCGAGGCCGCGCGGGTGCAGGAGTACGCGGGGCGGCCGCAGGAGTCGCTGCGCACCTGTCAGGAGGCCGTCCAGTGGGCACGACAGGCCAAGGACGTACGGCTGCAGGCCGCGCTGGAACTGCGGCTGGCCGACACGCTCGACCGGCTCGGCGACCCGGCTGCGGCCGGGTTGCACCGCGGTGCGGCGCAGAGACTGCTGGGCAAGGATGCGCCCGCCTGCGAAATCCGTAGTGTGTCGACTGAAAATTAATGCTTTGTAAGGCTAGACAGCGAGAAGCCCTTCATTAAACTGGCTCTGCCGCGTACGTTCGCGGTGTCTCCATTTACACTGTGTGTATCCGGGTATGCGCCTCTATGCCCGGAGTAACCCTCTGAGTCAAGGACCGTGATCGACGTGAAGGTCGGCATCCCCCGCGAAGTCAAGAACAACGAGTTCCGCGTGGCCATCACGCCCGCCGGTGTGCATGAGCTCGTCCGCAACGGCCACCAGGTCGTCGTCGAGCAGAACGCCGGTGCCGGGTCATCGATCACGGACGAGGAGTACATCGCCGCGGGGGCGCGGATCCTCCCCACCGCCGACGAGGTCTGGGCCACCGCCGACCTGCTCCTGAAGGTCAAGGAGCCGGTTGCCGAGGAGTATCACCGCCTCCGCAAGGACCAGACGCTCTTCACCTACCTGCACCTCGCCGCCTCCCGCGAGTGCACGGACGCGCTGCTGGAGTCCGGCACCACGGCGATCGCGTACGAGACCGTCGAGACCGCGAACCGCGCGCTGCCGCTGCTTGCCCCGATGTCCGAGGTCGCGGGCCGGCTGGCCCCGCAGGTCGGTGCGTACCACCTGATGCGCTCGGTCGGCGGCCGCGGCGTGCTGCCGGGCGGCGTCCCGGGTACCGCGCCCGCCGAAGCCGTCGTCATCGGCGGCGGTGTCTCCGGCTGGAACGCCACGCAGATCGCCGTCGGTCTCGGCTTCCACGTCACGCTGCTCGACAGGGACATCAACAAGCTGCGCGAGGCCGACAAGGTCTTCGGCACCAAGGTGAAGACGGTCGTCTCCAACGCCTTCGAGCTGGAGAGGGCGGTCATCGAGGCCGACCTCGTCATCGGTGCCGTGCTGATCCCCGGCGCGAAGGCCCCGAAGCTGGTCACCAACGAGCTCGTCGCCAAGATGAAGCCCGGAAGTGTACTTGTCGACATTGCAATCGACCAGGGTGGCTGCTTCGAGGACTCGCACCCGACGACGCACGCCGAGCCGACCTTCATGGTCCACAACTCGGTCTTCTACTGCGTCGCCAACATGCCGGGCGCGGTGCCGAACACCTCCACGTACGCGCTCACCAACGCCACGCTGCCGTACATCCTGGAGCTCGCCAACCGCGGCTGGGCCGAGGCGCTTCGCCGTGACGCCGCGCTCGCCAAGGGCCTCAACACCCATGAGGGCCAGGTCGTTTACCGCGAGGTGGCAGAGGCGCACGGTCTGGAGCACGTCGAGCTGAGCACGCTTCTCGGCTGACGGGTCAACATCATTCGTCAACCTCACGCGTCCGGCCGGACCTTGCCGAGCAAGGTCCGGCCGGAGGCATGTCGGGCCGCTGTGAGAGCCTTGCGCAACTCGCCTCGAAGGTAACCCTTTACCCGTTTCGTGCACCGGTGAAATGTGCGCCGGAGCGACCGCGCACCCTTGACAGGGGGGTGTTCGATTGCCGACACATCGGGCCGGGTCCGGCGGATTGTGTTGCTGCGAACCGGTGACACGCCATAGAGTCGCCAATCGTCGGCATGGTGTCACGCTGACCTATCGATAAGTTTCCTGGTCACGTCCAAGGAGGTAAGACGACTTGTGAATGAGTCGACATTTACTCCCGGGGGTGTTCAACCAGGGAGGCCTGCACGGGGCCAGAGCCCGATCGGGCTGGAGGCTGTCGGCTCCGTCGCTGTCCGCACCTTCGCCACCCACCAGCACATGACGACAGCCCCCCAGATGATGGACGGCCTAAACGTGAACGCCATGGCCGGCAACGAGAGTGGCCGAGAGACCGCCCACTTCGCCGACTTCGCCGAGGTGCCCAAGGGGCACTTCTACGACCCCGACGCCGAGTACGAGCCCGATCCGGAGTACGCGGCCACCCTCGCGCCCGACGCTGCCCGTCAGCGCCGCGAGCGGATCGGCCCGACCGGTCGGCCCCTGCCCTACTTTCCGATCCCGGGCCCGCTGACCGACCACGGTCCCGCGAAGATCATCGCGATGTGCAACCAGAAGGGCGGCGTCGGCAAGACCACGTCGACCATCAACCTCGGTGCCGCTCTCGCGGAGTACGGACGTCGTGTCCTGCTCGTCGACTTCGACCCGCAGGGCGCCCTGTCCGTCGGTCTCGGCGTCAACCCGATGGAGCTCGACCTCACGGTCTACAACCTGCTCATGGAGCGGGGCATGTCGGCCGACGAGGTCCTCCTCAAGACTGCCGTACCCAACATGGATCTGCTGCCGAGCAACATCGATCTGTCGGCAGCCGAGGTGCAGCTGGTCAGTGAGGTGGCCCGGGAGTCCACGCTGCAGCGCGCCCTGAAGCCGCTGATGGCCGACTACGACTACATCGTGATCGACTGTCAGCCCTCGCTGGGCCTGCTCACGGTGAACGCCCTGACGGCTGCTCACAAGGTGATAGTGCCGCTCGAGTGCGAGTTCTTCGCACTCCGTGGTGTGGCACTGCTCACCGAGACCATCGAGAAGGTCCAGGAGCGGCTCAACCCGGAGCTGGAGCTCGACGGCATTCTCGCCACCATGTACGACTCCCGTACGGTGCACAGCCGCGAGGTTCTCGCGCGGGTCGTCGAGGCCTTCGACGAGCACGTCTACCACACAGTGATCGGGCGCACGGTGCGCTTCCCGGAGACCACGGTCGCCGGTGAGCCCATCACCACGTACGCCTCCAACTCGGTCGGTGCAGCCGCCTATCGCCAGCTCGCCAGGGAGGTGCTCGCCCGGTGTCACGCCGAGTGAGTCTGCCCGGGGCCGACGAACTGTTCCGCACCACCGGGGGGATGGGGCTCCAGTCCTCGTCCCCCGCGGAGCGGCGGCGCAAGGCGAACGGCGAGGCGCGGGTTCCGGCTCCGGCCGGTGAGAGCGATTCCGCGGCGAACGGATCCGGGACGGCCGAGGCCGGTCGAGCCGGCACCCTGCCACCCGGGGAGGAGCATTCGGCGGCGGACGCCGACGCGGGGGACTCCCGCAGCCGGGGCGGGGAGAACGACCGGTCGGCGGCCGCTCAGGCGGGCCGTCGGCCCCAGCCCTCGTCCGGGATGCCGTCCGGTACGCAACAGGAGGCGGTTCCGGCCGTCCAGCAGCAGCGCAGGCGCGGAGGCGGGCGGGGGGCGAACCGGCGGCCGAGCGGCCGGGAGCGCCACGACGAGAAGATCACCGTCTATGTCTCGGCCGAGGAACTGATGGACCTCGAACACGCGCGGCTCGTCCTGCGCGGCGAGCACGGGCTCGCCGTCGACCGCGGGCGGATCGTCCGCGAGGCGGTCGCCGTGGTCCTCGCCGACCTGGAGTCGCGGGGCGAGGCGAGCATCCTCGTACGGCGGCTGCGCGGCCGCTGACCGGTACGGCGGGCCGGTAACCTGCCCGGGGGGCCGCCGCCGAGCGGCCCGGCCGTCTCCGTACGGCTCACCGCCCGCCCGTATCCCCGCCGCACCCTGGACCCCCATGCCGACGACCGACGAGCCCGCCCGCACGCCCCGGCGCCCTCTGGGGCGCGGTCCGGGGGGCCGGCCTGTGCCGTCCGCGGCCGGGGCCGCGGTGGTGGCGGGCGACGCCGTCGGTGTGTCCCCCACCCCGCCCCTTCCCGGAACCGGGGAGGCGTCCCCGGACCCTTCGACAGCGGTCATGGATGCCGCTGCGGCGCCTGCGGCTGACGCCGTCGCCCCAGCCGACCCCGCCGGTTCTGCGGGCCCCGCTGATGCCGGTGGTCCTGCGGTGCCCGTCGGCGCTGCTGACACCGTCGCCGCCACGGGTCCTGCGGTCCCCGCCGATACCGCCGCCGCCCCGGCCGATCCCGCCGGTCCTGCGACCCCCGCCGTCACGGGCACCGCCGCGGCGCCTGCCGATACCATCGCCGCCGCCGCCGTCGCCCCGGCCGACCCCGCCGGTCCTGCGGCCCGCGCTGACACCGCCGCCTCCGGGGCACCCGCCGACGACGGGCGGTTCACCGTTCGGCTGGCGAACTTCGAGGGGCCGTTCGATCTTCTTCTGCAGCTCATCTCCAAGCACAAGCTCGATGTGACCGAGGTCGCCCTCTCCAAGGTCACCGACGAGTTCATGGCCCACATCCGAGCCATGGGGGTGGACTGGGATCTCGACCAGACCACCGAGTTCCTCGTCGTCGCCGCGACTCTGCTCGATCTCAAGGCCGCCCGCCTGCTGCCCGCCGCCGAGGTCGAGGACGAGGCCGATCTCGCGCTGCTCGAAGCGCGGGACCTGCTCTTCGCGAGGCTCCTGCAGTACCGCGCGTACAAACGCATCGCGGAGATCTTCAGCGCCCGGCTGGAGTCCGAGGGGCGGCGCTTTCCCCGGACCGTGGGGCTGGAGCCGCACCATGCCGAGCTGCTGCCCGAGGTGGTGATCAGCATCGGTGCCGAGGGGTTCGCCCGGCTCGCCGTGAAGGCGATGCAGCCGAAGCCCAAGCCGCAGGTGTACATCGATCACATCCACGCCCCGCTGGTCAGCGTGCGTGAGCAGGCCGAGATCGTCGTGGCGCGGCTGCGGGAAGCGGGGGAGATCTCTTTCCGCGGGCTCACCGAGGACGCCCCCGACACCCTCACCGTCGTCGCCCGGTTCCTCGCGCTGCTGGAGCTGTACCGGGAAAAGGCCGTCACCCTCGACCAGGAGGAGGCGCTCGGCGAGCTCATGGTGCGCTGGGCCGGGGGTGAGGCGGCTGAGCCCGCGGTGACGGACGAGTTCGATCAAGAGGTGCAGGACATGGACGTACAAGAGGATGTGCAGGCATGAGCGAGCAGCGCCCCACCGGTGCGAGCACCGTCGCGGATCTTGAGCTCAAGCCCGCTCTCGAGGCCGTTCTCATGGTTGTCGACGAACCCGCCACCGAGGAACACCTCGCCAAGGTGCTGGAGCGGCCCCGGCGGGCCGTCGCCGACGCGCTGCGGGAGCTGGCCGACGAGTACACCGTGCAGCGCCGCGGTTTCGATCTCCGGCTGGTCGCGGGCGGCTGGCGCTTCTACACGCGCCCGGAGTACGCGGAGGCCGTCGAGGGCTTCGTGCTGGACGGCCAGCAGGCCCGCCTCACCCAGGCGGCTCTGGAGACCCTCGCAGTGGTCGCGTACCGCCAGCCGGTCAGCCGGTCGAGGGTCTCCGCGGTACGCGGCGTGAACTGTGACGGCGTGATGCGGACCCTCCTGCAGAGGGGCCTGGTCGAGGAAGCGGGCGCGGAACCCGAAACAGGTGCGATCCTGTACAGGACGACGAACTACTTTCTGGAGCGGATGGGCCTACGTGGCCTGGATGAGCTCCCGGAGCTCGCGCCCTTCCTCCCCGAGGCGGACGCGATCGAGGCTGAGACGCTAGAGGGTGTGCCGTCGTTCGATCCGGACGCACCGGACACCCCGGATACTCACGCAGACGACAAGACGGAATTTTGATGCGAAGCAGTGGCAGGAACAGCGGAAGCGGCAGCGGCAAGAGCGGCGGCAACCGGAACCCCCGGGGTGGTGGCGCCGGGCGCGACGACAGGCAGGACAAGCGTCCCCGCAAGCCCCGCCCCGAGGAGCGCCGCTACGACGTGGGCGGCACCGGGGCCGGCGAGAAGAGCGGCGACGGCCCCCGCAAGGGCCGCGGCGCCGCAGCCCGCGGTGGCGCCAAGGGTGGTCCGAAGCCCTCGCAGGGCGGCGCGAGGAGCGGCGGCCCGCGGCGTGGACCGCAGGGCGCCCCGTCCCGCTCGCGCGAGCTCGACGCCAAGATCGAGCAGCGCAACCGGGACAGGTACGCGAACAAGCCCGACATCAAGACGCCCAAGACCCACCCGGGCGCCGAGCAGGAGGGCGAGCGTCTGCAGAAGGTCCTGGCCAGGGCCGGCATGGGCTCGCGCCGTGCGTGCGAGGAGCTGATCGAGCAGTCCCGCGTCGAGGTCAACGGTGAGATCGTCGTCGAGCAGGGCATGCGCGTCGATGTGCACAAGGACGAGATCAAGGTCGACGGTCTGACCGTTGCCGCCCAGTCGTACCTCTTCTTCGCGCTGAACAAGCCCGCCGGTGTCGTCTCCTCGATGGAGGACCCGGACGGCCGCCAGTGCCTCGGCGACTACGTCACCAACCGTGAGACGCGGCTCTTCCACGTCGGCCGGCTGGACACCGAGACCGAGGGCATCATCCTGCTCACCAACCACGGCGAGCTGGCCCACCGGCTGACCCACCCGAAGTACGGCGTGAAGAAGACCTACCTGGCCGCCATCCAGGGACCGCTCCCGCGCGACCTGGGCAAGCACCTCAAGGACGGCATCCAGCTGGAGGACGGGTACGCCCGCGCCGACCACTTCCGCGTCGTCGAGAACATCGGCAAGAACTACCTGGTCGAGGTGACCCTCCACGAGGGCCGCAAGCACATCGTCCGCCGGATGCTGGCCGAGGCCGGCTTCCCGGTCGAGCGGCTGGTGCGGACGTCCTTCGGGCCGATCCCGCTGGGCGACCAGAAGTCCGGCTGGCTGCGCCGCCTCACCAACACCGAGGTGGGCATGCTGATGGGCGAGGTCGGTCTGTAGTCCGTCTTCGGCGTCCGCTGTACGGCCCGCGGCCGGTTCCTGGTTTCGATTTTCGAACAGGAAACCGGCCGCGGGCCTTTTGCTGCCATCGAATCACCTTTATAGTCAAGATGACTATTAAGGAGGCGGGTGTGAGTCTCGCGGACATCCTCGATCCCCTGCAGCAACCCCTGGTGACAGTCCTGGACACCCCGGTCGGGTGGACCGAGGTGCTCGGCTTCGGCAGTGGAGCGCTGTGCGTCTGGCTCGTGGCCCGCCAGCATCTCGCCAACTGGCCGATCGGCATCGCCAACAACCTCTTCTTCATCCTGCTGTTCACCCAGTCCGGTCTGTACGCCGACGCCGGACTGCAGATCGTCTTCATCGCCCTTGCCGCGTACGGCTGGTGGACCTGGACCCACGGGGGTGGACCGGGCTCGCCGGACCTGCCGGTGCGGAGCACCAGCCGCACCGAATGGATCCGGCTGTGCGCGGCAGGGGTGCTGGGGACCGCCGGTCTGACCGTTCTCCTCGACCACGCCACCGACTCGACCGTGCCGTTCTGGGACGCCCTGACGACCGCGCTGTCCTTGGCTGCGACGTACGGGCAGTGCCGAAAGCTCGTCGAGTCGTGGTGGCTGTGGATCGCCGCCGATGTCGTGTACATCCCGCTGTACGCGTACAAGGAGCTCTATCCGACCTCCCTGCTGTACGCCGGCTTCCTGGCGCTGTGCCTGGTCGGACTGCGCAACTGGAAGCGTGATCTCTATGTTCTGCAGCGGGAGTTGGCGGAGGTGACAGGGTGACGCGGTTCGGTCACGGGCTCGTGCTCGGCAAGTTCTATCCGCCGCACGCCGGCCATCACCACCTCGTCCGCACCGCCCAGGACCGCTGCGAGCGGCTGACCGTCCTGGTCTGCGCCGCCTCCGTCGAGTCCGTCCCCCTCGCCGAGCGGGTGGCCTGGATGCGGGAGGTGCACCCGGACGTACGGGTCGTCGGCGCCGTCGACGACACCCGGATGGATCTCCACGACCCGGCGATCTGGGATGCCCATATGGCCGTCTTCAAGGGGGCCGTCCCGGAGAAGGTCGATGCCGTCTTCACCTCGGAGCCGTACGGGGACGAACTGGCCCGCCGGTTCGGTGCCGAATCCGTCTGCGTCGACCCCGACCGTACGGTCTTCCCGGTCTCCGGCACAGCCGTCCGCAAGGACCCGGTCGGCTGCTGGGACTTCCTCGAACCGCCCGTACGGGCCGCGCTCACCCGCCGCATCGTCGTCCTCGGCGCCGAGTCCACCGGCACCACCACGATGGCTCGAGCCCTCACCGACCACTACCGCCGGCGCGGCGGAGTCTGGGCACAGACCCGGTATGTCGCCGAGTACGGGCGGGAGTTCAGCGAACAGAAGCTGGCCGCGCTGCGCACCCGGTGGCCCCGGGCCCAGTGGGAGGACGTCGCCTTCACCACCGACGACTTCCCGCTGATCGCCGCGGCCCAGAACGCCAAGGAGGAGGCGGCCGCCCGGACCGGGTCCCCGGTGCTCTTCTGCGACACCGACTCCTTCGCCACCACCGTCTGGCACGAGCGGTACATCGGCGGCCGCAACCCGCGCGTCGAGGAGACCGCCGACCGGGTCGCCCACCACCTGTGGCTGCTCACCGACCACGAGGGCGTCGCCTTCGAGGACGACGGGCTGCGCGACGGCGAGGAGCTGCGGCCCTGGATGACCGACCGCTTCCGGGCCGAACTCGCCGGTACGGGGCGGCAGTTCATCGAACTCACCGGACCGCACCGGCAACGCCTGGACGCCGCGGTCGACGCCGTCGACGCCGTGCTCGCGGCGGGCTGGGACTTCGCCGCACCCCTCCCGGAGCGACGATGAGCACCGGCGCCCCCGAAGGCTACGACCCGTACGCCTTCGAACCGTTCGCGGTCACCGTCGACCTCGCCGTCTTCACGGTCCGCGACGGCCGGCTGCACGTCCTGCTCGTCGAGCGCGGCGAGAACCCGTACAAGGGCCACTGGGCCCTGCCCGGCGGTTTCGTGCTGCCACGCGAGTCCGCCGAGGACGCCGCCCGCCGGGAGCTTGCCGAGGAGACCGGGCTGACCGAGGCAACCGTCTCCGCACTCCATCTGGAGCAGCTGCGCACCTACAGTGATCCGGACCGCGACCCCAGGATGCGGGTCGTCTCCGTCGCGTACACCGCACTCATTCCCGATCTGCCCGAGCCGCGTGGCGGCGGGGATGCGGCCAACGCCCGCTGGTGGGACGCCGGAGCACTCGGCGCGCTCGCCTTCGACCACGACCGCATCCTCACCGACGCGCACGACCGGATCGGCGCCAAACTCGAGTACACCTGCCTCGCGACGGCCTTCTGCCCGGCCGAATTCACCCTGGGCGAGCTCCAGCAGGTGTACGAGACGGTCTGGGGCGTAGAGCTCGACCGGCCCAACTTCCGGCGCAAGGTCCTCACCACGCCCGGCTTCGTCCAGGCCGTGGAGGGATCACCGCGCCGCACCGGCGGACGGGGGAAACCGGCTGCTCTGTACCGGGCGGGTGCCGCCACCGCCCTGCACCCTCCACTTCTGCGACCGGAAGGACGAAGCGCATGATCGTGACCCGGACCATCACCAAACAGGCCGCCACCGGCGCACTGACCGGGCTCGCGCTCGGCGACGCGCTGGGCTTCCCGACGGAGTTCAACAATGTGCCGTCGATCCTCGCCAAGTGCGGGCCGTGGCGGCAGATGCGGCTGCCGAACCCCGCGTTCGTCAGCGACGACACGCAGATGACACTGGCCCTCGCACGGGGCATCCGCACCGCCATGGACCGCGGACTGCTCACACCGCTGCGGCTGGTCCGGCCGGTACGCGAGGAGTTCGTCGATTGGTACCACTCGCCGGACAACAACCGCGCCCCCGGCCGCACCTGTATGAGCGCCTGCCGGCTGCTCGACAACGACCGGCCCTGGCAGGAGGCCAGCCAGACCGGATCCAAGGGCTGCGGCGCCAATATGCGGGTGGCGCCGGTCGGGCTGGTACCGGGGCTGAGCGAGGAACAGCGCTCCGGTGCGGCGCAGTTGCAGGCCGCCCTCACACACGGCCATCCCACGGCGCTCGCCGCCTCCGACCTGATGGCGCGCGCGGTGTATCTGCTGGCGCAGGGTGCGGAGCCGACGGGCCTGATCGGTCAGCTGCGTTCGTACGCGCACGAGAACGGCAGCCGCTACCTCACGCGCTGGCTCGGCGACCTGTGGCGGTACGCGGGTGACGACTCGGGCGAGAGCTACATCCAGCGCGGCTGGGACGAGTGCCTGACCGCACTGGCCCGCGTCCAGGACGCCCTGCGCGACCCGTCACCGGAGACCGACCCGTGCGAGGCGACCGGCGACGGCTGGATCGCCGAGGACGCCCTCGCCACGGCCCTGCACTGCTTCCTGCTCTTCCCCGACGAACCGGTCACCGCACTGCGCCGGGCCGCCTGCACCCGCGGCGACTCGGACTCCATCGGCTGCCTGACCGGGGCGCTGGCCGGGGCGCATCTGGGCGCCGGGGCGTGGCCCAAGGAGTGGTCGGAGCGGATCGAGTACCGCAGCGATCTGCTGTCGCTGGGGGCGCTCTGGGACTCTTGACCCATGCGTACGGAAACGATCCAACTCCACGAGGCCGGGCTGCCGGTCACGGACTTCGGCCCGGTCCTCGCCGAAGAGCCGGGACCGCTGCTGTTCGCCACGGTCTCCGGGGCGCATCTGTACGGGTTTCCGTCCCGTGACTCGGACGTGGACCTGCGGGGGGTCCACCTCCTGCCCGCCGCGGACCTGGTGGGGCTGCGTGAACCGGACGAGACGCGCTCGCGGATCCGGGACCGGGAGGGGGTCGAGATGGACCTCGTCACCCACGATCTGCGGAAGTTCGTCCGGCTGATGCTGAAGCCGAACGGCTATGTGCTGGAGCAGCTGCTGTCGCCGCTGGTCGTGCACACGAGTGAGCTGCACGCGGAACTGGTCGCGCTGGCGCCCGCGGTGGTGACGCGCAACCATGCGCACCACTACCGCGGGTTCGCCGGCACACAGTGCCGGCTGTTCGAGAGGACCGGCGAACTGAAGCCGCTGCTCTACACGTTCCGGGCGTTGCTGACCGGCATTCATCTGATGCGCAGTGGCGAGGTGCTCGCGCATCTGCCGACGCTCCTGGGTGAGGTGGCGGCGCCCGCGTATCTGCCCGAGCTGATCGAGGCGAAGGCGGCGGCCGAGCACGGGGGAGCGGGGGGTGTGGACGGTGCGGTGGTGTCCCGGGACGTCGAAGCGCTGCACCGGGTGCTGGACGAGTCGCAGGCGGAGTCGAGGCTGCCGGATGGGGCGGGAGGGTTCGACGGGCTGCACGAGCTCGTGGTGCGAGCGCGGTTGAAGGGGCTCGGGTTTCTGTCCTCGAGCTCCGGACGGGCTTGATTTCTGCGTTGGTCAGGGCGGCCGGTCACCCCTTGTCGGGCAACGACGCGGACGCCCGGCGGGTGCGGATGAGGAAGTCCTCCACCCGGGCCCGGTCCGGCTCCGGTGGGAGCGGGGAGCCCGGTGCCGAGGCGTCGTTCTCCTCGGCCAGCCGCGTCATGCGGCGCTCCACCTCCGGCCACGGGACCTCGCCCCGCTTCACCGCGAGCAGGTCCTCCCTGGCCTCGCCCACCTCGATCGTCAGCTCGCCCGTACGCAGCAGATCCCGGCCGCTCGCCAGCAGCCGCAGCAGATGCATGGCGTGCTTCCAGCGCGGCGCACCGTACTGCCGGACATCCGCCTCCAGCTTCTTGTGCTGCCCCAGCGCGTAGCGGACGAAGGTCTGGTGGGCGAGGCGGGACAGGAACGCGTCGCGCAGGGAGAGGAGTTCATGGCCGACCGCGTCGGCCTGTTCCACCAGCGGCGAGTGGAGGCACTCCAGCACATTGGGGTTGGCGCGCAGCGCCAGTTCGCAGAAACGCTCCAGCTCCCAGGAGAACTGCTCCTGCGCCGGGCCCTCGACGTGCGTCGGCGGCTTGTCGAACCGCCAGAACAGCGGGGTCGGGGCCAGGAAGACGCCGCGCCGGTCGGTGTCGCTGTCGTCCGTGGCCAGCCCGAACGCACGTGAGCCCATCACACAGGAGTAGACCGTGTGATCGCGTACGAGAGTCTCGGCATCGGGGGTGATCATGCGGGTGAGGGTACGCGAGGGGGCCTCGTGCGCCTCGTCGTCCGGGCAGGGGGCAGCACGCGCTGCGGGGCAGTGCGTACGCGGAGGTCGCCGAGGCCGCGTTGCCGGCGGACGTCCGTAGCCGTCGGTGCGACGGCGACCGTCGGGCCCCGAGTGGCAGAAGCCCTGGTTCTGATCGACATTGTCGATAATCCGTCCCCTTCGGAAAGGCAGAACCATGGCAGGAAACGACCTCGGAAGTCTGCTGGGCAGCTTGCTGGGCGGCGGAAGCCGGGGCGGGGGTTCCGGCAGCGCCGGGAACATCCTCGGAGCGCTGCTGGGCGCGCTGGACGGCAACACGGGCGGCGGGGGCGGGGGCGGTGCGAATGCTCTTGAGGGCCTGATCGGGATGCTCACCAAGTCCGGCCTTCTCGACCAGGCCCAGTCCTGGGTCGGGACCGGTGAGAACAAGCCGGTGAGCGGCGCCCAGATCGCGCAGGCGCTGCCGGACGAAACCCTGCAGAAGGTCGCCCAGGAGGCGGGGGTGTCGACGGAGCAGGCGGCCGACGACATCGCCAGGTCGCTGCCCGAGGCGGTCGACAAGCTGACCCCCGCGGGCGAGGTCCCGAAGGGCGGCTCGCTCGAGGACCTGATCCGGGCGCAGGCGCTCTGAACGTTGGGCCGAACCCCGTATCGACTTCCTGTACAGTTGTCCAGGAAGTCGATACGGGAGGCCGTCCGCCATGCACATCGCAGCCCAGGTGCTGGTCGCACTGGTCGCGCTGATCCACGCCTATTTCCTGGTGCTCGAAATGTTCCTGTGGGACACCGCGCGCGGCCGGAAGGTCTTCGCCACCACCCCGGCGTTCTCCCGGGAGAGCGCCCCGCTCGCCGCGAACCAGGGCCTGTACAACGGATTCATGGCCGCCGGACTCGTCTGGGGCCTGATCGCGGGCGACCCTGTCGCGTACCAGGCGCAGATCTTCTTCCTCGGCTGCCTGATCGTCGCCGGGGTGTACGGAGCGGCCACTGTGAGCCGCAAGATCCTGCTCGTCCAGGCGGCCCCCGCCGCCGCGGCCCTCGTCCTCGTCCTGCTCGCGGGCTGAGCCCATGACGTCCGCAGCGACGGCAGGCGGCGGAGACCCCCGTACCGCACGCACCCGCGGCAAGCTCCGCGAGGCGCTTCTCGCAGCCTGCGAGGAACAGCCGCTCGACCGGGTCAGCGTCTCCGACGTGGTCCGCAGGGCCGGAGTCGGCCGGGCCACCTTCTATCTGCACTACGACGATCTGCGCGCCCTGGCGGTGGACGCCTGCGCGGAGATCGTCCGGCACGCGGTCGATGCCCTGCACGCCTGGGACGAGGTGCCGCCCGGTCCTGAGACGCCCCCCGCCGAGCTCGTCGCCCTGCTGGAGGCGGTCCGCACCCGGGCCGAGGTCTACCGGAGCCTGCTGCGCGCGGGTGGCGGCGGACCGCTCGGCGAGCTGCTGCACCAGGAGCTGCGGCAGCGCAGCATCAGCGAACTGCGCCGTCGCCGCCCCGCGGGCTTCGCGGAGGACCTGGTCGCGAGCGCCGTCGCCGGACTGTTCACCGGTGTCCTCGCCGACTGGGTGCACGGCCGGACCGATGCCACCCCGGTGCAGCTGGCGGGTGGGATCTGGCGGATGCTGTCGGCCGTGCACACCGCTGCTGCTCCCCGCTGACCTCGCGTCTCACCTACAGAGCACCCCGGCCGCCCGTCGCCCCGCCCCTCTAGGCTGAAATCGCGCAGGCGGGCACAGAGCAGGCGCGACAAGCACGAAGCGGCATGAAGAGAAGCGCACGAAGCAGTGAGGAGCCAGACGTGGCGGTACGAGCGGTCCGTGGAGCGGTCCAGCTGGAGCGGGACGAGGCCGGACACATGGACGAGCAGGTCAGCGCCCTGCTCACCGCCGTCCTGGAGCGCAACGGCCTCGTTGCCGACGACCTGATCAGCATCTGGTTCACCGCCACCCCCGATCTGCACAGCGACTTCCCGGCCGCCGCCGCCCGGGGCATCGGCATCGTCGACGTACCGCTGATCTGCGCCCAGGAGCTCGACATCGTGGGGGCGATGCCCCGCGTGGTGCGCATCCTCGCCCACGTCGAGACGTACCTTGCGAAGTCCGAGATACAGCATGTCTACCTCGGTGCCACCGCCGCCCTCCGCAAGGACATTGCCCAGTGAGAACCGCCGTCGTCATCGGAACCGGCCTGGTCGGCACCTCCGCAGCCCTCGCCCTCGCCGGGCGTGGCATCCATGTCCACCTCGTCGACCACGACCCGGCGTCGGCCCGCACGGCGGCCGCGCTCGGCGCCGGTACGGACGAGGCGCCCCAGGGCCGGGTCGACCTGGCGATCGTCGCCGTACCGCCCGCCCATGTGGCCTCGGTGCTCGCCACCGCCATGCGGGACGGCATCGCCCGCGGCTACCTCGACGTCGCCAGCGTCAAGGGCGGCCCCCGCCGCGAGCTGGAAGCCCTCGGTGTCGACCTCACGCCGTACATCGGTACGCACCCGATGGCGGGCAAGGAGCGTTCCGGCCCGCTCGCCGCCACCGCCGACCTCTTCGAGGGCCGTCCCTGGGTCCTCACGCCGACCCGGGACACCGACACAGAGGTCCTCAACCTCGCCCTGGAGCTGGTCGCACTCTGCCGCGCCGTCCCGGTCGTCATGGACGCCGACGCCCACGACCGGGCCGTCGCCCTCGTCTCCCACACCCCGCAGCTGATCTCGTCGATGGTCGCCGCCCGCCTGGAGGAGGCCGACGAGACGGCCGTACGCCTCTGTGGCCAGGGCATAAGGGATGTCACCCGGATCGCGGCCTCCGATCCCCGGATGTGGGTGGAGATCCTCTCCGCCAACCCCGGACCGGTCGCGGATGTGCTCGCCGGGGTCGCCGCCGATCTCGAGGGGACGGTCCGGGCGCTGCGCAGCCTCCAGTCCGGCGACGACGACAAGCGCCGCGAAGGCACCGACTCCATCGAGGACGTCCTGCGCCGCGGTAACGCGGGCCGGGTCAGGGTCCCCGGGAAGCACGGGGCGGCCCCGGCGGCATACGACATCGTGGCCGTGCTCATCAGCGACCGGCCGGGCGAGCTGGCCGGGATCTTCGCGGACGCGGGCAAGGCCGGGATCAACGTCGAGGACGTCCGTATCGAGCACGCCACCGGGCAGCAGGCCGGCCTGGTGCAGCTGATGGTCGAGCCGAGCGTGGCCCCGGCACTTGCCGCGGCGCTTCGCGAGCGGGGCTGGTCGATCCGCCAGTAGGCCCCTGGCGGCCGGGGTCCGAGGCAGTTGTCCACAGGGGTGCAAAGGACCGTCCCGACACTCGGTAACCTTGTGCGGGGCGGGTTCGCGCGCCCTCGTCCCGCCCACCCCGTGTACCAGGAAGGTGTCCACCACCGTGGAAACCGTAAGCGCCGCAGCCCGGACGGCCCCGGCCGCAGTGATCGTCGCCATCGACGGGCCCTCGGGCACCGGCAAGTCGAGCACGTCGAAGGCCGTCGCCGCCAAGCTCGGCCTGAGCTACCTGGACACCGGCGCCCAGTACCGGGCCATCACCTGGTGGATGCTGAACAACGGCATCGACGTGCAGGACGCCGCGGAGGTCGCGACCGCCGCGGCGAAGCCGGTCATCGTCTCCGGCACGGACCCGGCCGCCCCGACGATCACGGTCGACGGCGAGGACGCCGCGGGCCCGATCCGTACGCAGGAGGTCACCTCGAAGGTCAGCGCCGTCAGCGCGGTCCCCGAGGTGCGTGCCCGGATCACCGAGCTGCAGCGGTCCATCGCGGCGGCCGCCGAGATCGGCATCGTCGTCGAGGGCCGTGACATCGGCACCACCGTGCTGCCCGACGCCGACCTCAAGATCTTCCTGACCGCCTCCCCGGAGGCCCGCGCGGCCCGCCGCAGCGGAGAGCTGAAGGGCTCCGATCTCGCCACCACGAAGGAGGCGCTGATAAAGCGGGACACCGCGGACTCCAGCCGCAAGACCTCGCCGCTCGCCAAGGCGGACGACGCGGTCGAGGTGGACACCACCGACCTGACCCTGCAGCAGGTCATCGAGTGCGTCGTCACCCTTGTCGAGGAGAAGCGGGCCGCGAAGTGACCGTAGCCTCGGGCACGCCCACGCTGCGCGGAGCGGCGGTCGGGCGCGGGATCGGCATCGGGCTGATGTACGGGCTGTGGAAGCCCCGCGTCCTCGGTGCATGGCGGGTGCCCGCCTCCGGACCCGTCATACTCGCGGTGAACCACTCCCACAACATCGACGGGCCGATGCTGATGGGCACCGCGCCCCGGCCCGTTCACTTCCTGATCAAGAAGGAGGCGTTCGTCGGCCCCCTCGACCCGTTCCTGCGCGGAATCGGTCAGCTGAAGGTGGACCGTACGAGCGCCGACCGCACCGCCATCACCCAGGCCCTCGGTGTACTGGAGAACGGCGGGGTGCTCGGGATCTTCCCGGAGGGTACCCGGGGCGAAGGAGACTTCGCCTCGCTGCGGGCCGGGCTCGCGTACTTCGCGGTACGCAGCGGGGCGCCGATCGTGCCCGTGGCCGTCATGGGAAGCACCGAGCGCCGCGGACGGTTGATATCGGCACTGCCGCCGTTGCGCAGCGGGGTCGACGTCGTCTTCGGCGATGCCTTTGACGCGGGTGACGGAAGTGGCCTGCGGACCCGGAAGGCATTGGACGAGGCGACCGTGCGGATCCAGGCACGGCTGACCTCGCACCTGGAGAACGCCAGGCGTTTCACCGGGCGCCAGGTAAGACTTGAGTAGTGGGCCGCGTGATCGTGGTCCATCGATGATGATGCAAAGAGGAACGGACTTCATGAACGACCAGATTCACTCCGACGGCTCGGACCACGAGCACGGAGCGCTTGGCGACGCCGAGTACGCGGAGTTCATGGAGCTCGCCGCGCAGGAGGGCTTCGACGTCGAGGACGTCGAGGGCGCGATCGACGAGGCGGGTCACGGCCCGCTGCCCGTCCTTGCCGTCGTCGGCCGTCCCAACGTCGGCAAGTCGACCCTGGTGAACCGGATCATCGGTCGCCGCGAGGCGGTCGTCGAGGACAAGCCCGGCGTCACCCGGGACCGTGTCACGTACGAGGCCGAATGGGCCGGCCGCCGCTTCAAGGTCGTCGACACCGGCGGCTGGGAGCAGGACGTGCTGGGCATCGACGCCTCCGTCGCCGCCCAGGCGGAGTACGCGATCGAGGCCGCCGACGCGGTCGTCTTCGTCGTCGACTCGACCGTCGGCGCGACCGACACCGACGAGGCCGTCGTCAAGCTGCTGCGCCGGGCCGGCAAGCCCGTCGTGCTGTGCGCCAACAAGGTCGACGGCCAGAGCGGCGAGGCCGACGCCACCGCGCTCTGGTCGCTCGGTCTCGGCGAGCCGCACCCGGTCTCCTCGCTGCACGGCCGTGGCACCGGCGACCTGCTCGACGCAGTCCTCGAAGCACTGCCCGAGGCCCCGGCCCAGCGCTTCGGCACTGCGCTCGGCGGCCCGCGCCGCATCGCGCTCATCGGCCGTCCGAACGTCGGCAAGTCCTCGCTGCTGAACAAGGTGGCGAACGAGGACCGGGTCGTCGTCAACGAAATGGCCGGCACCACCCGCGACCCGGTCGACGAGCTGATCCAGCTCGGCGGCATCACCTGGAAGTTCATCGACACGGCCGGTATCCGCCGCCGCGTCCACCTCCAGGAGGGCGCGGACTACTACGCCTCGCTGCGTACCGCGGCCGCCGTCGAGAAGGCCGAGGTCGCCGTCGTCCTGATCGACGCCAGCGAGTCCATCAGCGTCCAGGACCAGCGCATCATCACCATGGCCGTGGAGGCCGGGCGCGCGCTCGTGGTCGCGTACAATAAGTGGGACACCCTCGACGAGGAGCGCCGCTACTACCTCGAGCGCGAGATCGAGACGGAGCTCGCGCAGATCGCGTGGGCCCCCCGGGTCAACGTCTCGGCCCTCACCGGCCGTCACATGGAGAAGCTGGTCCCGGCGATCGAGACCGCGATCGAGGGCTGGGAGACCCGGATCCCGACCGGCCGGCTGAACGCCTTCCTCGGTGAGATCGTCGCCTCCCACCCGCACCCGGTCCGCGGCGGCAAGCAGCCCCGCATCCTCTTCGGTACCCAGGCCGGCACCAAGCCGCCGCGGTTCGTGCTCTTCTCCTCCGGCTTCCTCGAGCACGGCTACCGCCGCTTCGTCGAGCGCCGGCTGCGCGAGGAGTTCGGCTTCGAGGGCACCCCGATCCACATCTCGGTGCGGGTCCGCGAGAAGCGCGGCCGCAAGAAGTGACACCGGCTTGATCCGCCCTGTCCCGGCCCCATGACGCTGGACATGACGAAGCCCCGCACCGTCCCTGCCGTGAACGGTGCGGGGCTTCGTCATGTCCGGGCTTCGCCGTACGGTCAGGCTCCCCGGGATCCCGGGGGCAGCGCCGCCGGCTGGGGGCGCCCGGCGTGCCGGCCGACCCGCTGCCAGGAACCGAGGCTTCCGGTGTGCGTGCCCGGGCCGTAGTGGCCCGAGTGGCTGGAGTGGCTGCTCAGCGGGGCCCGGCTGCCGAACATACCGGTCCCGAACGCCACGAAGCCCAGGTTCTCCTCGCCGCTCCGATCACCTGGCAGCGCCCGGAACGACCGGCGGTACTCGAAGTACAGCGCGTCGTAGATCGGGGTGTGGGACTGGCCGCCCGAGCGGTCCTGCGACGGACGCATGGCAGGGATCGGGCTCGGGCGCTGGTGGGAGGGGTCGTATGAGTGCACGTATGTGCCAACGACCCCATCGGCCGTCGGATGCGGGCCCGGCGGAGAAATAGCTGTTCGTCGGGGGTGCGAGGAGCGTACGGACATGATCAGGTCCCGGCCAGCGGCATCGCGGCCGCGACCAGGAGGCCGCTTGCCGCGGCCTTCTCCAGGGCGTCGCGCAGCAGGTCCTCGCGGGGCTGCTGGCCGATCGATCCGACCGGAGCGGCGAAGACGAGCACGGTCCGAGACTTGTTGGCCGCGGCCCGCCAGCCGTCGGTGACCTGCAGCGGCGCATGGGCCTGCCACCAGGCGACCGGGGCACCGCCGCCCGTCCCCGGCTGGAGCACGGCGTGCAGCTGGCCCATGGCGAGCAGGATCGACCAGCCGTGCAGCACGGCGGGCACCTGGTCCATCCGGTGGACCGGGTGGAAGCCCTGTTCCAGCAGGAGCTGCAGGAACTCGTCGCCCCCGCTGCCGTACCCGCCGGGGCGGGTGATCGCGCCGGTCGGCTCGACGACCAGCGCCGGGTGGAGCTCGTCATCGATCAGGACGAGTCCGCTGGTGATGCCCAGGACGGCCTGCTCGGGCATGAGGCCCTCGGGGGTCTCCGGCTCGCTGCCGGTGATGCTGCGCACGGCGCCCTGCAGCTGTTCCTCGGAGACCTGGACGACCTGGGAGGGGATGCAGGTCGCGTGGGCGAAGGCGAGCACGGCGGTCTCGTCGCCGACGAACAGCACCGTGCTGGTGCGCTCCTGCTCCGAGTCGCCCGGGGTGCGGCAGGAGGTGCAGTCGTAGCTGCCTGGGGCATTGTCGCCGACGAGCAGCCGATCGGCTTCGGCATCGCCGATCTCGGCGCGTACGTCCTCGCTGACGTCGAGCATGCGCGGCACGGGTGGCTCCTCGAACTCGGTGCGTGCGCCGGGCGGTTCCCGGCTCATGAACAGACAACGGGTGAGCTGCGGCCGGGGTCACGCGGGAAAAGGAACGGAATCGAACCATCCGGCGCAGAGCGTGAATCGGGGGACCGATGGGTTTGCTCCCGGTCAATACCCGCTGATCGAACCCGCATCGGCGAGACCGGCCGAGGGAGGGGAGGGTGCGACGGCAGGTCGACAAATCAGGAAAACAGGGAACGTATCCAGTGGCTGAAAGTCGTCTACGCGTTGGGTAAGGCGCAGCCGGTTCTCGGGGGCCGGGCCCCGCAGCAGGCCGATCCGGATTGCGGACGCCAGCTGTCCGCAACCGCTGGCAGACTCGTCCCATGTTGGAGACCTCGGCACGACTGCTGCGCCTGCTCTCACTGCTGCAGGCCCACCGGGACTGGTCCGGCGCCGAGCTCGCCGACCGGCTCGGCGTCACCCCCCGGACCGTCCGGCGCGACGTCGACAAGCTGCGGGAGCTCGGCTACCCGGTCAACGCAAGCCCTGGCACCGGCGGCGGCTATCAGCTCGGTGCCGGGGCCGAGCTGCCGCCGTTGCTCCTCGACGACGAGGAGGCCGTCGCGGTCGCGGTCGGGCTGCGCACGGCGGCCGGCAACGGCGTGGAGGGCATCGGGGAGACCTCCGTACGCGCACTCGCCAAGCTCGAGCAGGTACTGCCGAACCGGCTGCGCCGGCGAGTGAGCGCGCTGGGCGCCTTCACCGTGCCCATGCTGCGCGGACCCGACGCGTCGACCGTCGATCCGGGGGTCCTCACCGAGCTGGCCGGGGCCTGCCGGGACAGCGAGCGGCTGCGCTTCGCGTACCGCGCCCACGACGGCTCCGTATCGCGCCGGACCGTCGAACCCCACCGGCTGGTGTGCACAGAGCGCCGCTGGTATCTCGTCGCCTGGGACCTGGACCGCGCGGACTGGCGTACCTTCCGGGCGGACCGGATCACCCCCACGCCGCCGCACGGTCCCCGCTTCGCCCCGCGCCGCCCGCCCGCCGACGACCTGGCCGCGTATGTCTCCAAGGGCGTTTCCACCGCCGCGTACGCGGCGCGTGCCGTGATCCGGCTGAAGGTGCCCGTCGAGCGGGCGGCCGAGCGGATCTCGCCGTCCTCGGGTGTGCTGGAGCGGATCGACGAGGACAGCTGCCTGCTGCGCACCGGGGCGGCCGGTCTGGACGTTCTGGTGATCCACGTGATGCTCATGGGTTTCGACTTCGAAGTCGTCGAGCCGCAGGAGCTCACCGACGTGATCAGGACCGCCCGGGACCGGCTGTCCCGGGCGCTCGACTGAACCGTGCCGTGCTCTTTCGTCTGTCAACTCGCTGTGTCCGGTATACGGGTGGATGTGGGCGGCCGTCCCGGTCCGATGGTGTGGATATCGTGTCCAAAAGATAAGGCCGTCATAAGGAAGCGTGAATTCCTGGTGATCGGTTCATTTTCCGGACACCGCCCGGGACGGGAATTTCGACTGCCTGGGATGCCGTAATTCGTTTGATTTCTCTGCCCGTTCCGAGATCATTCTTCGGCTTCTGCGATTACTGTGCGTCGACTTACGGACCGCACGTTCGAGTGAAGCAGTTCGAGTAAACGTGTGTAGTGATCCTGTGACACAAGCGTGACCGGTGGCGTACGTGAGGATGCCGCGCCGCCGCCGGAGCCAGGCTTCCGAACCCGTCCGGGGCCGCCTACGGTGAGAGACATGGCACCTATACCGACTCCTCCCGCACAGCCTGACGACACACCTGGCGCGTACGTCGGTCTCGCCGCCGAAGCCGCCGAGCGGAGGGCCCGCGCGCGTGGCTGGAGCAGCGTCAGATCCCTGCCGCCGGGCGCGATCATCACCATGGAGTACCGGGCCGGACGGATCAATTTCGAAGTCGACGGCGCCGTCGTGACCCGCTGCTGGGTGGGCTGAGACCGCACCGCCGCCGGACGGCTGCGACCGGCCCGCGACACGAGCAAGGCCCCGACCGAGGTCGGGGCCTTGCCTGTGCGGGGTGAGGCTGTGCGTACCGTCCCCGAATCGTGGGGGTTCGGTCCGTCAGCCACCGCTCATCGGGCGGGCAGGGCTGGTGCCGCCGCGCGGCGTACGGTCCGCGTGCGGCGGGCGGCGGCTGCCGGCCGGGGTGATGGGCGTCCGCTCCGAGCGCACCGTGTGAGCCCGTGGCCGGGTACCCGCTGCCGGGGCCGCGGCCCCCGCGCGGCTTCCCGCGGCGACCGGTTCGAGCGCCGGGTCCTCGTCCATGGCGTCAGCACCATGCCGCTGCGGCAGCGGCACGGTCCGGGGGCCGCCGGCCGCGACAGGCACCGAAGGCACTGCCCTGCCGCGCGCGCGCCACTGCTCGCGCACCGCGAAGATCCAGTCCTCGGCGCGGGTGATCAGCGGCTCGACCCACGGCAGACCCAGCAGGATCAGCAGTCCCGCGGTCCAGCCCAGCAGCACATCGCTGAGCCAGTGCGTGCCGAGATAGACGGTCGTGAGCCCGACCCCGAGCGAGACCACTGCCGACAGGGCCGACAGATAGCGTCTGGTTCTCGGGGTGGTGGCCAGGTAGGCGAGGATTCCCCAGGTCACGACCGCGTTGGCGGTGTGCCCGGACGGGAATATATCGCCGCCGGCGAAGAGCTCCGCGGAGCCGATCTGGGTCGCGTAGTGCGGGCCGAGCCGGCCCAGGCCGAGCTTGACCGCACCCACCGTCAGGTTGAGCAGCAGCAGTGAGGCGCCCAGCGTCAGCAGGGGCCGCAGTGTGTGCTGCCGCCAGGAGCGCCAGCCGAGCCAGCAGGCGACCATCACGGCCGTGGGGCCTCGCTGGCCCAGCACGACGTAGTAGTCGAGGAAGGCATGGATTCCTGGCCACTGCTGGTAGGGCCGGAACAGCATGACCTTCCAGTCCAGGGTCACCAGCCAGGAGCCGATCAGTACGGCAAAGACGATGGCGAGATGGAACGCCAACGTCCCGCCGAAGAGAGCGATGCGGTGACGGCTCATCCGCGGTGGCTCTATCTTCGGCGGTTCCGGCTCCCGGTCCAGCCGGGCAAAGATGTCGGTACGCACCCAATCGACGTTACAGCGAGTGAGTGCGCGTTCCGGTCGATCCGGCCGCTTTGTGATGACGATGTGATGTGGACTATGTCTCAGCCGGGCATCTTTTCCTGACCGATCGGTGAATCCCGGCGACCTTCCGATCTATTTTCCCGCACTCATTTCGGAAGGGTGTTTGGGTAACCGTGAATAACAAAGATCGATGCCTTATGCATTTTCTCCGGCCGTCACGCCCGGGTGAACGGACGGTGCCGGGCCCGTCACGGGGCGGGTCCGGTGTGCATCCTCGGCGGCGCGGGGCGCCGTCCGGCCGGGGCCGGATGCGGGGTCAGACGTGGCGCACGCCACACTCCGTGGTCCGCCGAGGTATGAGATGGACCACGTGTGGCCGCGCCGAACTCGCGTACGCTGACGGATCACTCGCCCGTCGATGCCGGGCCTGGAGGGGCAGCAGACGCTGCATCCCCGGTTGGCCTGCCGAGCGCGAGGCCTTTTGGGAGGTACATGCATGTCCGGGACGACCACAGCCCGACTCCGGCTGCGCGCAGCCGCCGACGGTGCCAACCGATGGGTCGTCCTGGTCGTCCTCTGCCTCAGTCTGTTGCTCGTGGCGCTCGACGCGACCGTGCTGCACGTCGCCGTCCCCGCCGTCACCGAGGACCTGCGGCCGAGCGCCGTCGGTCTGCTCTGGATCGTGGACGCCTATCCACTGGTCTGCGCCTCACTGCTGATCCTCTTCGGCACCCTCGGCGACCGGGTCGGCCGCCGCCGCATACTGCTGCTCGGCTACGCCCTCTTCGCGGTCGCCTCCGCGGTTGCCGCGATGGCCGACAGTCCGGGCGTACTCATAGCGGCGCGCGCCCTGCTCGGGGTCGGCGGCGCGATGATCATGCCGGCGACGCTGTCGATCCTCCGTCAGGTCTTTCCCGACCGGCGTGAGCGGGCCGTCGCCATCGGGGTGTGGACCGCGGTCGCCGCTGTCGGCGCGGCCATCGGACCGGTCATCGGCGGCTTCCTCGTCGAGCACTTCTGGTGGGGCTCGGTCTTTCTGATCAACATCCCGCTGATGGCCCTGATACTTCCGGTCGGCCGGCTGCTGCTGCCCGAATCGCGGGGCAGCAATGACGGCCCCTGGGACGTGTTCGGTGCGCTGATGGCCGCGGCCGGAGTACTCGGTGTGGTCCTCGGTGTGAAGCGCGCGGGTACCGGCGAGGGCATTTTCGTCCTCGCCACTCTCGTACCCCTGTTCCTGGGCGGGGCGCTGATCGTCGCGTTCGTACGGCGGCAGAAGCGCCGTACGCATCCACTGGTCGACATGGGGATGTTCGCCAGACCCGCCTTCTCCACCGCGGTCGGCTGCATCGTCCTCGCCATGCTGGCGCTGGTCGGTCTCGAACTGATCGCCGTCCAGTACCTCCAGCTGGTCCTGGGCCTCAGCCCGCTGGAGACCGGTCTGCGGCTGCTGCCGCTCACCTTCGCCGCGATGGCCGCGGGCGCCACCGGCTCGTACACCCTGCGCCGGATCGGCCCGCGCCGGATGGTCGGCTGGGGCTTCGTGCTCACGGCGGCCTCGGTGCTGATCCTGACCCTGATGGGGCAGCACGACCGGCCCGGTCTGCTGACCGTTGCGTTTGTCGTGCTCGGCTTCGGGCTCCAGTCCACGCTCTTCGGTGCGTACGAATCGATGCTCAGCGAGGCCCCCGCCGACCGGGCCGGTGGTGCGGCGGCCATCGGCGAGACCTCGTACCAGCTGGGAGCAGGTATGGGGATCGCGCTGCTCGGCAGCGTGATGAACGCCGCCTACACCCCCGGGCTGGCCAGGCTCTCCGAGGCGGGCGTTCCCGCCGAGGCCTCCACCGCTGCCTCCCACTCGCTGGGCGAGGCCTATCAGGTGGCGTCCCAGCTGGGCGGTCCGCTGGGCGAGGTGCTGCGGAGCACCGCCCGGCACGCCTTCGTCAACGGTCTGCACGTCACGCTGCTGGTCAGCGCGGGACTGCTGCTGCTCGGCGCGCTCGCCGCGCTGCGGCTGCCGCGGGTGATGGAGTGCCCGCCGCGGGTTCTCTGCGATCCGCGCGATGTGCGGGAGGACCGCGAGTTCCGTGAGGCCCGGGCGTTCCACGGTGCCCCGGGAGCCCCTGGACAGGACCGTCCGAACCGGCCCCGTTCGCTGCCTGTCCGGCGGCAACCTGCCGAGGCCACCGGCTCTGGACGAGCGGCACACTGAGCCGTAACGTCAGCACGACGCCATAACTAACACTGCTAGTTTTAGTACCGTGCGAGCCGCCGGAGGCACTCTCATGTCCACCACCGAGTCCGCTGAGTCCGCGAAGCCGTCGAAGCTGCCGCCCTTCGACCCCGCCGACCCGATCGGCATCGACGATCTGCTCGGCCCCGAGGACCTCGCGATCCGTTCCACCGTCCGTGCCTGGGCCACCGACCGGGTCATGCCGCACATCGCCGAGTGGTACGAGAACGGCGAGCTCCCCGGCATCCGTGAGCTGGCCCGCGAACTCGGTTCGATCGGCGCCCTCGGCATGTCCCTCCAGGGGTACGGCTGCGCGGGTGCCACCGCCGTCCAGTACGGACTGGCCTGCCTGGAGCTCGAAGCGGCGGACTCCGGGATCCGCTCGCTCGTCTCCGTCCAGGGCTCCCTCGCCATGTACGCCATCCACCGCTTCGGCTCGGAGGAGCAGAAGGAGCAGTGGCTGCCCGGGATGGCAGCCGGCGAGATCATCGGCTGCTTCGGGCTCACCGAGCCGGACCATGGCTCCGACCCGGCGGGGATGCGGACGTACGCCAAGCGCGAACCAGGGGGCACCTCCCGCCCGGGCGAAGCCGGGAGCGGGGGAGACTGGGTCCTCAGCGGCCGCAAGATGTGGATCACCAATGGCTCGGTGGCCGGGGTGGCCGTCGTCTGGGCACAGACCGACGAGGGCATCCGCGGCTTCGTCGTGCCGACCGATACCCCCGGCTTCTCGGCACCCGAGATCAAGCACAAGTGGTCGCTGCGCGCCTCCGTCACCAGTGAACTGCTACTCGACGAGGTACGGCTGCCCGCCGATGCCGTACTCCCCGGGGTCACCGGCCTGCGCGGCCCGCTCGGCTGCCTCAGCCACGCCCGCTACGGCATCGTCTGGGGAGCCATGGGTGCCGCACGAGCCAGCTTCGAGGCAGCAGTCGACTACGCGAAGACCCGGGAACAGTTCGGGAGGCCGATCGGCGGCTTCCAGCTCACTCAGGCCAAGCTCGCGGACATGGCCGTCGAACTGCACAAGGGCATCCTGCTCGCCCACCATCTGGGCCGTCGGATGGACGCGGGCAGGCTCCGCCCGGAACAGGTCAGTTTCGGAAAGCTCAACAATGTGCGGGAAGCGATCGAGATCTGCCGCACCTCACGCACAATTCTCGGCGCCAACGGGATCTCGCTCGAATACCCGGTGATGCGGCATGCGACGAATCTGGAGTCGGTGCTCACCTACGAGGGAACCGTGGAGATGCACCAGCTGGTGCTGGGCAAGGCGCTCACCGGTCTGGACGCATTCCGGTAGAACGGGACGCCGGCCGGACCGATCCGGCGAGCGCCCTGCTCAGCTCTGGTTGAAGAAGCCGTCGGCCGGTCGGCCGGCGGCTTCGCCGCTGACCACGTGGGTGTCGGCCGGGGTCAGCAGGAAGACGCGGGTGGCTACGCGGTCGATCGACCCGCGCAGCCCGAAGATCAGTCCTGCGGCGAAGTCCACGACACGCTTCGCGTCCGAGGGGTCCATGGCCGTGAGGTTCATGATCACCGGGACGCCGTCCCGGAAGAGCTCGCCGATGCCGCGGGCGTCCCGGAAGCTGTCGGGGGTGACTGTGGCGATCCGCCGGCCCGTCTCCTCGGCCGCCTCGGAGACCACCTGCACCCGTGGGTCGGTCACCCAGGCATTGCCGGTCCCGGTCCGTGCACCCTCGGCGTACTCGTCGTCGTCTTCGTAGTAACGCTCGTCGTTGTCCTCTACGAGGCCCAGCCAGGCACTCGCCTTGCGCACCGATCCCATGGACGCCTCCTCTCACCGCGGTTCCTTGGTGTTCCGCATCTCATTCGTATCCCTATGGTCGACCATGATGCGGATCGTGCGCCAAGTGGATAGTCGGCGCGCAGGGGATTCGTGACGTTACTGGTGCAGAAGATGTGGCGATTCGTCAAGGTTCCTCCTGCATGGGACCCCTGGTGAAAAGAAAATATGATGTCCCGGTCCGTACGGGTGACGTGGGGTGCGTACGGGTGAACGGTTCGCTCGATACGATGCCCGTCGCGCACGCGCACGAGTGCGGCGCACAACGGAGCGACTCTCGGGGGATCGTCGTGTTCGGAATAGTCAGGCCCTGCGCCCATCGGTTGTCGGAGGGCCTCAAGACCGAGTGGATGGCCCATCTGTGCGGGCTCTGCCTCGCACTTCGCTCGGACCACGGGCAGTTCGCCCGGATCGTCACGAACTATGACGGCCTGATCGTCTCGGTTCTGACGGAGGCTCAGGCGGAGCGCACCGCCGGATGGCGACGCACCGCGGGGCCCTGTCCACTGCGCTCCATGCGGACCGCTCCGGTCGCCCGCGGCGAGGGGGCCAGACTGGCAGCCGCCGTCTCGCTGGTGCTCGCCTCGGCGAAGGTACGGGACCACATAGCGGACCGGGACGGGCTGTTGGGGCGCCGCCCGGTCGCAGCGGCCGCCCGCCGGGTCGCCGCGGGCTGGGACCGGGCCGGCGCGCGTACCGGCGCGGAGCTGGGGTTCGACACCGCCGTCCTCGTGGACGCCGTCGACCGGCAGACCGGCATCGAATGGTTCGCCGGACCGGGCACTCCGCTGCTGACGGTCACCGAGCCCACCGAGACGGCCACCGCGGCGGCCTTCGCCCACACCGCCGCACTCGCGGGCCGACCGCAGAACGCCGAACCCCTCGCCGAGGCCGGCCGGCTCTTCGGGCGGCTCGCGCATCTGCTGGATGCCGTGGAGGATCAGGAAGCTGACGCCGCGTCGGGTGCCTGGAACCCGCTCACCGCCACCGGCACCTCGCGCGCCGAGGCCCGGCGGTTGTGCGACGACGCGCTGCGTGGCGTACGGCTGGCGCTGCGCGACGCCGAATTCACCGACGACAAGCTGACACATGTGCTGCTCGTGCACGAACTGCGGCGTTCGGTGGACCGGGCCTTCGCCACGCAGACGTGCTCGCACCAGGCGGATGCCTGTCGCGGCGGCGGGGTACTGACGGACAGGCAGCAGACGGAGTCCTCCCCGAAGGCGCCGGGCGATGCGGCGGGGCTGCGGCAGACCGGATCCTTCGGGCCGCCGCCGGGCAATCCGTACGCGCCGAACAACCCCGGCAGCCCGTTCGGCCCGCCTCAGCCCCCGCCGGAGCCGCCGCGCGACCGGCGTGGGCTGATCACGGGCTGCCTGGTGTGGGCGGGCCTCGCCTGCACCTGCCAGATGTGCTGCGGGACCTTCGAGGACCCGTGGAGCCGGCAGCGGCGCGAGGGGCTGTGCAGCCAGTGCGACTGCACAGACTGCTGCGATGCGTGCGACTGCTGCACCAACTGCGGGGACTGCTGCAGCTCCTGCGACTGTTGCGACTGCGGGTGCGACTGCTGAGCCACGCCTCGGGCCGGCTCAGCGGCCCCGGGTCACTTGATCTCGGGCGGCGAGATCTGCGAGGACTCGATCGCCGACGCGCCGATGCCCCACTTCTTCAGGATGCGGTCGTACGTCCCGTCCGCCTTGAGCCCGTTGACCGCCGCCCGGAAGGCGGGCGCCAGCGGGGTGCCCTTCTTGAAGGCGAAGCCGACATCGAGTCGCTTGAACTCATTGAGAAAGCGCACGCCCTCCTGCTGGTCCACCGCATAGCGCAACCCGTTGATGGTCGACATCACCACGTCGCTGCGGCCCTGCTGGAGCGAGCCCCAGACCCCCGCCGGGTCGGAGTAGGTCTTCACGTCGTACGGCTTCTTGCCCGCCTCGGCGCACCGGTGCTTGTTCTCCTCCAGCGTCACCTCGAAGGTGGTGCCAGCGGCGGTGCCCACGGTCAGGCCGCAGAGCTGGGTGAGATCGGTGACCTTCGCCGGCCTGCTGTCGTCGCGGACCGCGAAGCCCTGCCCGTCATTGAGGTACGTGACAAAGTCGATCGTCCGGCGGCGTTCGTCGGTGACCCCGAAGTTTCCCGTCCCCAGGTCGTACTTCCCGCTGCCCAGCGCAGGCAGGATCGCCTCGAAGGCGGCCACCTCGCGCTTCAGCTTCAGCCCCAGCGCCCTGGCCACGGCGTCCGCGACGTCGATATCGGTGCCGGCCACGGTCTTCCCGTCCGGCAGATAGGTGGCGCCGGGCGGCGTGCCGACGCTGGAGGCGATGGTCAGCGTGCCGGAGGCCCGGACCTCGGCGGGCAGCAACGCGGCCGCGGCCTTGTTCCTCCTCACCGACGACACGACGTCCTGCGTCGGAATCCTTCCCTTGGCGGAGGTGGCCGGGCCGGCCGCGCCGGCCGGAGAGGCTGCCGGATCGCCGGACCCGCACGCGGTGAGAGCGAATGCGGCGACGGTGATCAGCGCGAAGGCGGCGGTGTGCCGGGTACGGGGCATGAGGTGTGGTTCTCCAGGTTCGTCGACCGTGCGCGGGCAGCCGGGCAGCGCCGGGCGGCGCGCCACGGCAGCACGGCCACGGGCGGGGCGAAGGAAGAGCGGAAGAAGCTCGGAACGGCGAACAACCTGAGGGGAGGGTGCAGCGATGTTGTGTACGTGAAGACGCGCAGGGAACGGTGCTCAGGCGCCGGACACGGCGCGAGGCACGGACGCGAGAAACCGCAGGGGGTCAGCTCAACAGGAGGAGGACCACACGCGACCGAAGTCGATGTGGGAGCGCTTGACCAGCCACTGCTGCGAATGCATGGCCCAAGTGGAGCAGGCGATCCACCGGTCCGTCAACTGACCTGAGACGTATGACTCACAGTGTGGACAGGCTTGACAATATGTTGTGAACAGCGCTTACCTCGGAAGCGGATCGCGCTGAGGGGCCCGGTCCGCGTTGTGTTCTTTCGTGAAGGCACGTCCCGTGTTCGATCTCTGCATCCACGGAGCCTTCGCATGTCTGCGCAGACAGATGCCTTTCTTCAATCACGCCCGGCCCCGCTCTCCGAGAACAGCGGCAAGGACAATGACGCCGACCACCTGCGGATCGTCCCTGCGCGCCGAACAGGCCAGTGGGCAGCGGCCGTTGTGGTCCTGCTGCTGCTCGCCCCGGCGCTGAACTCCGTCATCCGCAACGACGCCTTCCAGTGGGACGTCGTCGGCGACTACTTCACCACCGACTCCGTCCTGCGCGGCCTCGGCCTCACCCTCTGGCTCACCGCCCTCGTCATGGCGCTCGGCTTCGCCCTCGGCGCAGTGCTGGCCGTACTCAGGCTCTCCGTCAACCGCGTTCTGCAGGCGGTCAGTTGGGGCTACGTATGGCTGTTCAGGTCCACCCCGATCCTGGTCCAGCTGCTCTTCTGGTTCAACATCGGCGCGCTCTACCCGGAGATCCTCGGCGTCCGTACGGCGAACCTCCTCGGGCCCGTCACGGTCGCCGTCATCGGCCTCACCCTGCATGAGGCCGCGTACGCGGCCGAAGTGGTCCGCGGCGGCATCCTGTCCGTCGAGCGCGGGCAGATCGAGGCCGCACAGTCGCTGGGCCTCGGCGCCTGGCGCCGGTTCCGCCGGATCGTGCTGCCGCAGGCGATGCGCTCCATCGTCCCGCCCGCCGGGAACATGCTGATCGGCACGCTCAAGGGCACCTCGATCGTCAGCATCATCGCCGTGCAGGACCTGCTCTATTCGGCGCAGCTCGTGTACCACCGCACCTACCAGGTGATCCCGCTGCTGCTCGTCGCCACTCTCTGGTACGTGGTGGTCACCTCGCTGCTCAGCGTCGGCCAGCACTACATCGAACGGCACTACGCCCGTGGCACGGCGGGTGCCCGGTGAACGTCGGGCCGACCCTTGTCATCGTCGGCGCCGGGCCGCGCGGCACCGGCCTCGTCGAGCGCATCGCCGCCAACGCCCCCGAGCTGTACGAGGGCCGGCGGCTGGACATCCATCTCGTCGACCCGCACCCGCCCGGCGGCGGCCGTATCTGGCGGCACGACCAGTCCCCGCTGCTCTGGATGAACTCCATGGCCGAGGACGTCACCATGTTCACCGACGACACGGTCCAGCAGGAGGGGCCGATACGTCCGGGGCCCGCACTGCACACCTGGGCGGCCGACGTCCGCGACGGCCGAGTCACCCCCGGGGTCGAACCGGAACTCCTCGCCCAGATAAAGGCGTTGGGAGGCCAGGACTTCCCGAGCAGACGGCTGCAGAGCGCCTATCTGGGATGGGTGTACGAACAGGCGGTGGCCGCACTCCCGGCGGGCATCATCGTGCATGAGCACCGTGGGCACGCCCTGTGTGTCACCGGGCAGCGCGACGGCCGTCAGCACGTCTGGCTGGAGGGCCGCGACGAACCGCTGACCGCCGACCTCGTCGTGCTCACCATCGGTCACCTCGATGCCGAACCCACTTCCGAACAGGTCGAGTTGACCGAGTTTGCGGACCGGCACGGGCTGGTCCACCTGCCACCCGACTTCACCGCCGACAGTGACCTGACCGCCCTGCCCGCCGGTGAACCGGTCATCGTCCGGGGCTTCGGGCTCGCCTTCATCGATCTGATGGTGCTGCTGACCGAGGGACGCGGCGGACGGTACGAGAACGGCGAGTACCTGCCCTCCGGCAAGGAGCCCGTGCTGCACATCGGATCGCGGCGCGGTGTCCCGTACCACTCCAAGATCGGCTACGGCTGGCAGGGCGAACGGCCGCCGCTGCCGCGGTTCCTCGGCCCGGACCGGACCGAAGAGCTGCTGAGCCGGCCCGGCCCGCTCGACTTCCGGCGCGATGTGTGGCCACTTGTCGACAAGGAGCTCGGATACGCCCACTACCACCGGCTCTTCACCGTCCACGCCGAGCGCACGACGGTCGACTGGCAGGTCTTCGAGGAGAAGTACGCGGCCGCCGACCCGGGCAGTCAGGAACTGCGCGCCCTCGTCGTCGCCGCCGTCCCGGATCCCGCCGACCGGCTCGACCTCGAAGCGCTCGACCACCCGCTGGACGGCGTGCGCCACCCGTCGTACGACGCACTCCAGGCCGGGCTGCGCGACTACATCACCGCCGACCTCGACCGCCGCCACGACCCCGCCCACAGCGAGGACCTCGCCGTCTTCCTCGGACTGCTGTCCGTCTACGGGCAGTTGATGCGGCTCGGCGACATCGGCGGCTGGTGGCACGGCTTCTTCAGCTATCTTGCGTCCGGCCCGCCGGGACCGCGGCTGCACCAGCTGCTCGCCCTCTCCAGGGCCGGGGTCGTCCGCTTCCTCGGCGCGGGGATGACCGTCGAGACGGACGAGGAACGGGGCATCTTCCGGGCCGGCAGCGCCACCGTGCCGGGGCAGTGGATCGAGGCCCGCGCACTGGTCGAGGCCCGGCTGCCGGATCCGTCACTGGAGCGCACCCGCAGCCCGATCCTTCAGGCGCTGTACGAGGACGGAGCCGCCGCCACCGCCACCGGACTGCTCTCCGTCGACCCCGACGACGGCCGGATCCTGGGCCGTGACGGCCGCCCGCACCCCCGGCGCTTCGCCCTCGGCCCGCACACCACCGCACGGGTGAGCGGGGCCTTCACGCGGCCGCGCACCGGCGGTCCGGCGTTCCGGCAGAACGACGCCACCGCACGGACGGCTCTGGCGTTCCTCCGCGACCTGCTCTGTAGCGACGGCGGCGACCGCAGCGACGGAACGGACGGCAGCGACCGCCTCAGCGCCTGACCGCGGTGCCGTCCCACCTCCGCACTTCCTTACCCCCATGGCTCGTATCCCAAGGAATCCACATGTCGCTCACCAGCGATCCACCTCTCGACAAAACGACCGGGCCCCAGGCCGAAGGCGCTTCCGCCATCGACTACGGCGCGCTCACCGTCGTCCCCGTGCGCCACCCCTGGCGCTGGGCCGCCGTCGTCGCCACCGCCGTCCTGCTCGCCCAGTTCCTGCACGGTCTGGTCACCAACCCCGGCTGGGAGTGGGACGTCTTCGCCCGCTTCTTCACCGCCGAGACCATCCTCAAGGCCGTCTGGATCACCCTCCAACTGACCTTCTACGGCACGGTGCTCGGCTTCGCGCTCGGCATCGTGCTCGCCTTCATGCGACTGTCGGCCAGCCCGTTCCTCGGCGCGGTCGCCTACGCGTACATCTGGGCGTTCCGCTCCATACCACTCATCGTCCAGCTGCTCTTCTGGTTCAACCTCGCCTACCTCTACAAGGAGTTGCAGTTCGGCATCCCGTTCGGGCCCGGCTTCTTCTCCTTCGACACGATGAACCTCGTCGGCGCGATGAGTGCGGCCGTCCTCGGGCTCGCACTGCATCAGGCGGCCTACGCGGCGGAGATCGTCCGCGGCGGCGTACTCGCCGTGGACAGCGGCCAGTTGGAGGCGGCCGCCGCGCTCGGGATTGCCCGGCACCGGCAGCTGTGGCGGATCGTGCTGCCGCAGGCGATGCGTTCCATCCTGCCGAACGCAGCCAACGAGATCATCTCGCTCTTCAAGGGCACCTCGATCGTCTCCGTGATGGCGATCGGCGAACTCTTCTACCAGGTCCAAGTCGTCTACGGGCGCAACGGCAGGGTCGTGCCGCTGCTGATGGTCGCCACCGTCTGGTACATCCTCCTGACCACCGTGCTCTCCGTCCTCCAGTACTACGTCGAACGTCACTACGCCAAGGGGGCCGCGCGATGAGCGCCACCATCACCGATTCCACGGATGCCGTCCCGGACGCCATGGTCGAGATCCGCGCCGTGCACAAGAGCTTCGGCACCCTCGAAGTCCTGCGCGGCATCGATCTGTCCGTAGGCGCCGGAGAGGTGACCGTCGTCCTCGGCCCTTCCGGGTCCGGCAAGTCCACCCTGCTGCGCACCATCAACCACCTGGAGAAGGTCGACAACGGCTGGATCAGCGTCGACGGCACCCTGGTCGGCTACCGCAGGGACGGCAACAAACTGTACGAGCTCCGCGAGCGCGAGGTCCTGCGCCAGCGCACCCGGATCGGCTTCGTCTTCCAGAACTTCAACCTCTTCCCGCACCTCACGGTCCTGGAGAACATCATCGAGGCGCCGGTCTCCGCCCTGCGCCGCCCCCGCAAGGACGCGGTCGCCGCCGCCGAGAAGCTCCTCACCCGGGTCGGACTCGCCGACAAGGCGGGGGCGTACCCGAAGCAGCTCTCCGGCGGGCAACAGCAACGCGTGGCCATCGCCCGCGCGCTCGCTCTCGAACCGAAGCTGCTGCTCTTCGACGAGCCGACCTCGGCGCTCGACCCCGAGCTGGTCGGCGAAGTCCTCGACGTCATCAAGGACTTGGCACACGGCGGCACCACGATGATCGTCGTCACGCACGAGATCGGCTTCGCCCGCGAGGTCGCCGACACCGTCGTCTTCATGGACGAGGGACGGATCGTCGAGCAGGGCGCCCCTGCCGACGTACTCGACCGTCCGGACCATCCGCGCACCCGCGCCTTCCTCTCCAAGGTCCTGTGACCCTCCCATGTCCCTTTCCACCCCTTCCGCACTGTCTGCAAGGAGCGCCCACGTGTCCGTCCGCCGTACCCTCGCCGCCTCGCTCGCCACCCTCACCGCCGCCGGACTCCTCACGGCCTGCGGTACGAGCGACGCCGCCACCGACGAGATCAACCCGAAGGGGCAGCGGGGCACCGGCATCAATATCGGGCCCGACCAGCACCGGATCCGGGAGAAGAAGGTCGACGTCATCGCGGCGAAGGTGCCGGCAGCCGTCCGCGAACGCGGCACGCTGCGGCTGGGCGCGAGCGCCGACGCCTCGCCGCCGCTCGGTTTCTACGCCACCGACGACAAGACCCGGATCGGATCCGAGATCGACATAGCGACTCTGATCGCCGACACGCTCGGGCTGAAGCCCGAGTTCGAGGAGGTCTCCTGGGAGAACCTCTTCGTCGGCCTCGACAGCTCCAAGTTCGACGGCGTCCTGTCGAACGTCACGGTCACCGAGGAACGCAAGGAGAAGTACGACTTCGCGACCTACCGGCTCGACAACATCGCCTTCGAGGCCAAGAAGGGATCCGGCTGGAAGGTGAAGGACCCCAAGGACGTGGCGGGGAAGACCATCGCCGTCGCATCCGGCACCAACCAGGAGAAGATCCTCGTCGACTGGAGCGAGCAGAACGTCGAGGCCGGGCGCAAGCCGGTGGACATCAAGTACTTCCAGAAGGACACCGACTACTACCTGGCCCTGCAGTCCGGCCGGATCGACGGCTATCTCGGCCCCAGCCCGTCGGTGAACTACCACGTGGCGTCGGCGGGCCAGTCCGAGGTCGTCGGCACGCTGTCGGGCGGCGGCGACGGGCTCCAGGGGAAGATCGCCGCCACCACGAAGAAGGACAGCGGCCTGGTCGAGGCGTACGCGGCCGCCATCGACCACATCATCGAGGACGGCTCGTACGCCAAGGTGCTGGGGCGCTGGGGGCTCTCCAACGAGGCCGTCGAGAAGTCCGAGATCAACCCGCCCGGCCTTCCCAAGCCCAAGAACTGAGCCCGAGAGGTACGCACAGCAATGTCTGCCACCACCGCTCTTCATCTGGCCGCCGAGATCGGCGGCCCGCCCCACTACGACGCCCGGCACTACGTCGAGCTCGCCCGGCTCGCCGAGCGCGGGACACTCGACTTCGTGACCCTCGGCGACTCGTTCGCCCGCCCCGGGCTCGACGCGCTCGCCGTGCTCTCCCGGGTCGCGCCCGCCACCCGCAGGGTCGGGCTGGTGCCGACCGTCACCACCACCCACACCGAGCCGTTCCATGTCTCGTCCGCCGTGGCCACCCTGGACTGGGTGAGCCGCGGCCGGGCGGGCTGGAGCGCCGAGGTGTCGACGACCGAGGCCGAGGCCCGGCTGTTCGGCCGGCGGTCCGCCGCGCCCGCCGCCGAGCTGTGGCGCGAGGCGGGCGAGACCGCCGATGTCGGCGCCCGGCTGTGGGACAGCTGGGAGGACGACGCGGAGATCCGGGATGTCGCCACCGGCCGCTTCATCGACCGCGACAAACTGCACTACGTCGACTTCGAGGGCGCGACGTTCACCGTCCGCGGACCGGCCATCGTGCCCAGGCCCCCGCAGGGCCACCCGGTCACCGTGATCGACGGGACGGGCGGGCCGAGCCAGGAGGCCGCCGCGCGCCACGCCGATGTCGTACTCGTACGGGCCACCGGGCCCGAGCAGGCCGCGGGCATCCGGGCGGACGTACGGCGCCGCGCCGCGGCGTACGGCCGCGACCCCGACACCCTGCGGGTGCTGGTGGCGCTCACCGTCGACCTCGGCGACGCCGAGACCGCACCGGAACCCGGTCTGGAGAGCGGACCGCCGCTCGCCGCCGGGGGCTCTTACTACCGGGGCGGCCCGGTCGACCTCGCCGAACTGATCGCCCAGTGGCACCGGGCCGGAGCCGTCGACGGCTTCCACCTCACGCCCATCACACCGGAGCGCGATCTCGAACGGATCGTCAACGGAACCGTCGCCCTGCTTCAGCACCGCAGCCTGTTCCGCACCTTCTACCCGGGAGGCACGCTCCGCGAGCACCTGGGACTGGCGCGCCCGGCGAACCGATACGCCCTTGCGGAGAGACGAGCATGACCGCACCGACGCGGAAGCAGATACATCTCGCCGCCCACTTCCCCGGCGTGAACAACACCACCGTCTGGACCGATCCCCGCTCGAAGAGCCAGATCGAGTTCTCCTCGTTCGAGCACCTCGCCCGCACGGCGGAGCGCGGCAGGTTCGACTTCTTCTTCCTCGCGGAGGGGCTCCGGCTGCGCGAGCACAACGGGCGGATCCACGATCTGGACGTGGTCGGCCGACCCGAGTCCCTCACGGTGCTCAGCGCTCTGGCCGCCGTCACCGACCGGCTCGGCCTCGCCGCCACCGTCAACACGACCTTCAACGAGCCGTACGAACTGGCCCGGCGGCTCGCCACCCTCGACCACCTCAGCGACGGCCGGGCCGCCTGGAACGTCGTCACCTCCTCCGACGCCTTCACCGGGGAGAACTTCCGGCGCGGCGGCTATCTCGACCGGGCCGACCTCCCCCAAGTTCTCGGCTTCGCTCGAACAGGGGGGACCCCCTACACCCGGGCCGCAGAGTTCGTCGCCACGGCCCGCGAACTGTGGGACACCTGGACCCCCGACGGAACCCCGCGCCCCTTCCGTCACCAGGGGCGGCACTTCACCATCGAGGGCGAGTTCACCGTCCCGCGCTCCCCGCAGGGCCACCCGGTCGTCATCCAGGCCGGGGACTCCCCGGAGGGCCGAGAGTTCGCCGCGTCCGCCGCCGACGTCATCTTCACCCGGCACGGCACCCTGGAGGCAGGCCGCACCTTCTACTCCGACATCAAGGCGCGGCTGGCGAAGTACGGTCGGCAACCCGACGATCTGAAGATCATGCCTGGGGTCACCTTCGTCCTCGGCAACAGCGACGCCGAGGCCCAGGAGCGGGCGGCCGAGATCCGCCGCCAGCAGATCTCCCCGCAGAACGCGATCCTCGCCCTGGAACAGGTCTGGGGCCGCGACCTCTCCTCGTACGATCCGGACGGGCCGCTCCCCGAGATCGACCCGGACCCCGATTCCGGGCTGGTCCAGGGCCGGGTCAGGATCGGTGACCCGTCCCCAAGCTCTCGGCTTCGCTCGACCGGGGGAGGCCCCATTGCCGTCGCGGCTCGCTGGCGCGCGCTGTCCGAGGCCAAGGGGTTGTCCATCCGGCAGACGGTCATCGAGACGACGGGGCGCCAGTCGTTCATCGGCAGCCCGGAGACGGTCGCCTCGGAGCTCGTCGAGTTCGTCTCGACCGACGCGGCCGACGGCTTCATCCTCGTACCGCATCTCACCCCGGGCGGCCTCGACGACTTCGTCGACCGGGTCGTCCCGCTGCTCCAGGAACGCGGAGCCTTCCGCTCCGAATACACCGGTCTCACTCTCCGGTCCCATCTCGGGCTGGCCGATCCAGTAGGGAAGGATTGATCGCATGAGCATGGACACGCAGCAGGCGCAACAAGTGGGACAGGCGGAGCAGGAGTGGATCCGCTGGCACGAGGAGCGCACCGCCACGGTCTCGGCACCGTACGGACCGCTCTCCCTCACCGGCACGTACTGGCTGTCCGACCACCCGGAGGGTCAAATTCCGGCCGTCCCCGGGCAGTGGCGGGAGGACGGCGACGAGGTGGTGCTCACAGCCGCCGCCGAGGACGGGCTCACCGTCGACGGGAAGCCCTTCACCGGTGAGGTGCGGCTCACCGTGGACGGTGGTGCGATCGAAACCTCCCGCGTCGCACACGGCGAGCGGCGGCTGGTCGTGCTGAGCCGCGAAGGGCTGTGGGCGGTACGGGACTTCGACCCGGACTCCGCGGCGCGGAAAGCCTTCCGGGCCATCGAGGCGACGTCGTACGACGCCCGCTGGGCGCTGACGGGCACCTTCCGTCCGTACGGCGCCACCCGCTCGGTCCGGGTCGAGAACGCCGACGGAATCGAGCGAGGACTCGGCCTCGGCGGTGAGATCGCCTTCGAGGTGGACGGAACGGAGCACACCCTCCAGGTCACGGTCGAGCAGGACGGCTCGCTCTGGGCGGTTTTCGCCGACGCCACCAGCGGGAACAGCAGTTTCCGCTTCCGCTTCCTGCGGCCCGGGGCGCCGGCCGAGGACGGCAGTGTGACGGTCGACCTCAACCGCGCCCTGCTGCCGCCGTGCGCCTTCGCCGATCACTTCATCTGCCCCTTTCCGCCCTCGGGCAACACCCTTTCCGTAGCCGTCGAGGCGGGGGAGCGGAACCGGATCGACAACTGACGTACCGCTGACGTACCGGCGACACACCCTCGTATTTCATCCGGCCAGGCCCCGGCAGCTCGCGAGCTGCCGGGGCCTGCCGCGTGTCCGGCGCCTGCCGGCCGCAGGTGCAGGGCGACGACCTCAGGCCAAAAGGCCCTCTTGCGCCAGAAGTTGACGCCTTGAATACTCCCGAGCAGCGCTTGTCAGGGGCACGCCGTATCCGGAATGCGGACCACGGCCGTGCGCCCGACTGCGCCTCACGGGTCCGACCACCCCACGGGCGGACCCCCGTTTCCCCTTTGGAGGAATCAGAAGTGAGGATCAAGCGCACCACCCCCCTCAGCGGCATGGCGAGACGAAGCAGGGTCGTCGCGATCTCCGCAGGCCTTGTCGCTGTCGCCGCTCTCGCCGTGCCCAGCGCCCACGCCAACTCCACCGGGACGTTCAGCGCCAACCAGCTCACCGCCGCGAGCGACGCCGTGCTCGGCGCGGACATAGCCGGAACCGCCTGGAACGTCGACCCGGCGACCAAGACCCTGCGGGTCACGGTCGACAGCACGGTCTCCCAGGCCGAGATCAAGCAGATCAAGAAGTCCGCCGGAGCCAACGCCGGCGCCCTGCGGATCGAGCGCACGTCCGGCACATTCAACAAGCTGCTCTCCGGCGGCGACGCCATCTACGCGCCCGGCTGGCGCTGTTCGCTGGGCTTCAATGTCCGAAGCGGCAGCACCTACTACTTCCTGACCGCCGGTCACTGCACCGACGGCAACCCGCCGTGGTACACCAACTCGTCGAACTCCACGAGCATCGGCCCGACGGTCGGATCGAGCTTCCCGACCAATGACTACGGCATCGTGCGGTACGACAACGCCTCGGTCGCCCACCCGGGCACCGTCGGCAGCCAGGACATCACCAGCGCGGCCAACGCCACGGTCGGTATGTCCGTCACCCGCCGCGGCTCCACCACCGGCATCCACAGCGGAACCGTCACCGCCCTCAACGCCACGGTCAACTACGGCGGCGGCGACATCGTCTACGGCATGATCCGGACGAATGTGTGTGCGGAGCCCGGCGACTCGGGTGGCGCGCTCTACTCCGGCACCAGGGCGATCGGACTCACCTCGGGGGGCAGCGGCAACTGCAGCTCCGGTGGTACGACGTTCTTCCAGCCGGTCACCGAGGCGCTCAGCGCATACGGCGTCAGCGTCTACTGACGCCCGGCACTCCACGCACCCTCTCGAAACCGCGTTCGGCAACGCCAGAGCCCCCGCCCGAATTCCGGGCGGGGGCTCCCGTTCACCCCGCGGCTTTTGAGAGGATGTGGGGGAGGACGGTCGCGCAGGAGCAACGGGGGCGGATGCTGTGCCTTCCGGAGGGATGCCCTCCGGGACCCCCGGCAGACACCCCAGGGGGTTCCAGTCCGTGAAACGCATCGGAGTGACCGGACATCGCAGCATCCCCGAGGAAGCGCACGCCCATGTGATGGCCGGGATACGAGCGGTGCTCTGCGGCTTCGACGGCTCCCTGGAGGCCCTCTCCAGCCTGGCTGTGGGAGCGGACCAGCTCTTCGCCGACCTGGCACTCGCCTGCGGGGCGGAACTGACTGTGGTCATCCCCAGCGGTGACTACGAGGCCTGCTTCGCCGACGGGCCCGAACTGGCCCGTTACCGAAGCCTCAAGGGCCGCGCGGCCCGGGAGGTCCGGCTGGACTTCCCGCACTCCACCGACGAGGCGTACTACGCGGCGGGCGCCTACATCGCCGACCACTGCGACCGGTTGCTCGCAGTGTGGGACGGCCGGCCGGCCCGCGGCTTCGGCGGCACGGGCGACATCGTGACGTACGCCCGTACGCTCGGCCGCCCGGTGACGGTGATCTGGCGCGACGGAGTCGAGCGAGCCTGATCCGACGTCCCCTCACCGACGTCACGTCACATGCGGTGCCGGGCCAGCCAGTCGGTGTGTTCGGGGGAGACGATCCGCTCGGTCTCGAAGACCGCGACGGGCCACTGCCGTTCGGTCAGACTGGTCTCCATTGCGGCCTGCATCGACTCCAGATCCTTCTCGACCAGTGAGTGCGCGGAGATCAGCGGGTGATGGCGACGCATCTCGTTCCAGGCGAGGCAGGCGGCCGCTGCCGCCGAGAGCGCCCCTGTCAGGGCGAAGGACCGGGCGGCCCCGAATGCCTGCAGCAGGCTGAGCGCCAGCGCCGGCGTGGTCAGCGCGGCGATGGCGCTCGACCAGACGAGCGCGCCGCGCCGCGAAACGTGCTGGCGCCTGCGGTACCAGCGCCGCTGTTCGATCAGCCGGTCCCGTATGTAGGTCTCCTTGCGCACCGTGAACGCCCTGCTCCTTAACTCCCGCATGGACTCCGTGATGAGCCCGCCGCCGGCATCGCCCATCTCGTCCCGGGGGTCCACCCAGCCGACCTTCCTGAGCTCCTGCAGACCCTCTTCGAGCCGGTTGGCGAACACCGCTTCCGGGTGCTGGGTACCGGTGTCGAACGGAGAGCCGTGCACGGCGTATCGCCAGCACATCGACTTGATGAACTCGGCGGCGGAACGGTTCAGTTGCCAATGCGACTTTGCCTTGCGCCGGGAAGCGGCATACGTCGTGACCAGAACCCCGAGATAGGCCAACGCTGCGATTCCGTCGAGCAGTTGAAATGAGCCACCGAGCCTGCCGTGCCACGGCAGGGCCGCCGGTACGGCACCTACCACGAGGAGGATCAGCTGGCCGCGGGTCGTATTGACCGCCTCCCGCTGGCGTGCGATGGCGATGGCGTCCGTGTGGTGGAAGAGCGCCGGGAGGTCCTCGCTCCTGAAGACCATGGACTGAAGCGGTCCGGGAATCGCCGTCATGTTCACCCCGTCTGCAGTTTTGGACATGCTCGTTCAGCCAGGCGGATGGCCTGTTCGGTCCGGCCGGAAGCTGGAAGGCCCCTGTGCGGTGCCCGGGGCGCACGCGTGCGTGGGCGGAGGCCGACCGGGGGCACGAGAGTAGATCGAGCGTCCGGGCACTGCAATGGTGCCCTGGGCGACGACGGCCTACCTCGGCCGGGATCCGGTCGCTCTCGTGCGAACCGAAGCGCTGTGGCATGGTTGAGCAACTGTCTTTTATTTCAGGCGAGTTGCCCCTTGGATCTTCGGGCTCGCCTCTCGCTGGGGGAGCGAACGTGCAGGATGCGAATCAGGACGATGTGCAGTCGCCGGTCGGTGCCCAACGGAGGATCCGGCGTAGCCCACTGCTGTTCACCACACCCCTCGCGCTCCTCGCACTGCTCACCGCGATCCTTCTCTGGGAAGTGATCCGAGCCAACATGGCGGGCGGGGCGCGGTCCACCTGGCCGTGGCGCCTGCACCTGCTCGATATGGATGCCCTGGGCAGTCTGCTGGCTGTCGCCGGCGGCGCAGTTCTGGCCAGGGCGCAGTACGCCCGCACAGTGCGGCCCTACCTGGGCTGGCGCGGATCGTGGCAGAAGGGGTATTTGAAGGGGGACGCATCCGGGTGGCGCGTCGGCGTGCTCAACGGCGGGCAGCACCTTGCCGTGGTCGACGCCTGGGATTGTCGCCTGGTCCTGGCCGGACAGGCCGACTCCGCCAGTGCGCGTTGGGGCGACCTGGACGCGGCTGTGGCCGAACTGACAGCTGCCGGGCTCGTCGTGGCGCAGGACTTCCAGATCATCCACTTCGGTCCGGGCTTCCCTCTCGTGAGCACCGGAGGATACGACACAGTGCTGGTGGGTGCCTTCTCGAAACGGTTCGTCCGTGACGTCGAGGCGTTCTACATACGGTTCAGGGTCACCGACGTCGTAGGGGACACCCACGAGCGCATCCTGGACTGCATGAAGGGGGCGAGGACGGATCTCAGTGCCCCGCTCGACTGAGGTCCGGCAGGACCCGGCCACCCTCTCGGCAGGGACGGTCGATGCGAGGTGTTCGCGGATGGAACCGGCAGAACGTGGCGCCGAACGGGTGGACGGAGTGGAAGTGAACGCGCGGCGTCGGGCATCTGTCCCGAAGTCAAATCCATGTACCTTTCGCCTAAATCGGGGTGGCGCATCGCCCGTCCTTGATGCAGGGGCACCCCGCCGGGCTGTGCACAGGCCGGCGGGGAGGGTCACCCGGCTTTCCGGAACTGGCTCGTGTCATCTGCTCCTGCCTGCGCTTTCGCTCCTCACTCCGACGGATGAATGTCGAGTCGCGTTCCGTCTGGCGTAATGCTGTGTTTCGTACGACGTCGGCGTTTGCCAAGCGCTGTCAGCGGAGTAAAGTCGTGCCGCCGGACACTGCATTTATGCAGTAGCCGGAGGCGTTTCAGTGTCCGGAACAATCCCATCAAGGACGGCCGTGAAGACCAACGAATCCAACTCATCCTTCGCCAATGCGAAGAGCCGTGTGCCGCTCGCCGAGATCGACGTCCGTGGTGCCGAAGCCACCAGGAAGCTCGATCGGGTATTCAGCACGTCAACCGGCCGTTCCACCAAGGCGTCAACCTTCAGCTCGGCTCTCTGAGTCGCGCCGTAAGATAGCTAGACTGACGGAATGACAGGACCCCTGGTCCCCTTCCGTGAAATTGTGCTCAAAGTGCACAGCAGGTGCGATCTTGCCTGCGATCATTGCTACGTCTATGAACATGCTGATCAGAGCTGGCGTACCCGCCCTAAGGCAATCTCTGATGAGGCTATTTCCTGGACCGCTCAACGCTTGGCTGAGCATGCTCAGACGCATGCGCTGCCCTCCGTGTCAGTGATCCTGCACGGAGGGGAGCCTCTCCTGGCGGGCCCCGCGCGTCTGCGCCGCGTCTGCGAGGAGCTGACCTCGGCACTGAACGGCATCGCCGCTCTCGATCTGCGGATCCATACCAACGGCCTGCAGCTCAGCCCGCGCTATCTGGACCTCTTCGACGAGTTCGGTGTCAAGGTCGGCATCTCGCTCGACGGCGACCGGACCGCCAACGACCGGCACCGCCGGTTCGCCGACGGACGCACCAGTCACCCCCTGGTCCTCCGAGCCGTCGAGCTTCTGCGCCAGGAGCGCTACCGCCACCTCAACCTCGGCCTTCTGTGCACCGTCGACATCCGGAACGATCCGCACGCGGTGTTCGACGCCCTGGCCGAACTCGAACCACCGCTCATCGACTTCCTTCTTCCGCATGCCACCTGGGACCAGCCCCCGCCGCGTCCGGACGGATCGCCCACGGCCTATGCCGACTGGCTCCTCGCGATCTTCGACCGCTGGAGGGAACAGGGCCGGCCGGTGCCGGTGCGGTTCTTCTCCTCGGTCCTGTCCAGCCTGAGCGGCGGCCCCAGTCTCACCGAGTCCCTGGGTCTGGCCCCCACCGACCTCGTCGTCGTCGAGACCGACGGGCAGCTGGAACAGGTGGACTCGCTCAAGAGCGCCTACGAAGGCGCGGCCTCCACCGGGTTCGACGTCTTCACGAACGCCTTCGACGAGGTCGCGGCGCACCCGGGGGTCCGGGCACGGCAACTCGGACTGGCCGGGGTCAGTGAGACCTGCCGCCGTTGCCCCGTCGTGCGTTCGTGCGGCGGGGGGCTCTACACGCATCGCTACCGATCGGACAGCGGATTCGACAACCCCTCGGTGTACTGCGCAGATCTCGAAGCACTGGTACACGGCATCGAGGTGCGAACAGCTGCGGAAACCGAGTCGGCCGCGGTTGCGGAGCCGCACGAGCTGATCGCCGCACACCAGGACCTGACGCGAACCTTGCTCGCCCGGCTCCACGCAGACCTCGACGGCCGAGGCGGGGAGCGGTGGGCCGAGGCTTGGGAGCTGGTGCAGACTCTGGAGCGGACGGAAGCGGGCGCCATCGGCCTGGACGGTGTTCTGGCCCATCCCTACACCCGCACCTGGCTGCTCGACGCGCTGGACGCCGTGGGTGACGACCGGCCCGGTGCCGGCCGGTCGGCGACGCTGCGGCTGTCGTCGTCCGTGGCCGCTGCCGCCGTGTGCGCCGGACTCGAACGGGCCGTTCCCGTCGCCTACCGGGAAGGCGGCATCTTCCTCCCCACCCTCGGAGAGCTGCGGATCGGTGGGGCGGGGGAGCATGGCATTGCCCTTGTGCGCGCCACCGACGACGGATTCCTGATCCGGCGGGACGGACACGCCGCCGAAAAGCGGATCGTACGGAACGCGGCGGAGGACCCCCCGGGCTGGCTTCCGGTACGCCACGTGGGTGGCGACGGGACGCCCGGCTTCCTGCTCGACGATCTCGACCCGTACCGCGACTGCTTCGGTACGCCCGTCGCTTCCCGGCTCCGGCAGTCCGAGGCCGATGCGTGGAGCGCGCGCCTCGTCGGTGCCTGGGAACGGCTGACTGCGGTTGTACCGGATCAGGCGGCCGAGATGGCGCGCAGTCTGATCGCGCTGACTCCACTCGTCACCGGACACCCCGTGGTGGGGCAGCACGGCTACGGGGCGTTGGGGATCGGGGGCTGCACGGATACCGAGGAGCTGGTGCTCGGTCTGCTCCGTGGGTTCCGGCGGGCCAAGCTGAGGGCCCTTGTGGATGTCACGGATCTGTACGCATTGGACGGAGCCTGGGAGCATCGGACGCCCTGGCAGGAAAAGTCCGTTCCCTTCTCTCGACTGCTGTCCTCGACCTACGAGCGAGTGGGGCTCGGTCTCTTCGACCCCCGGTTCCTGGACGGTGTGCCGCAGGCACTCGACACGCTCGAAGCGGCGGCCGAGACGACCATCGACGGAAAGCAGCTGTTGGCCGCAGTCCGGAAGGAGATCAGCGGTACACACGGGACATCCGGGAAGAACAGTTGCAAGACTGATTTCGATCAAGAAACCGATTGTCCGGGCGCGAGGATGGATGACTGAAAAGCAGCGGTGAATGACCGAACGCCATGGGGGTGGAGCAAGGTCCGCTCCGGAATGATGAATTCGCTCGCATTCTTTCCACACTCCTCGGATGCGAGTGCTCACACAGGACGGGGGTCGTGTGCACGCATCAACGCAACCGCGAGCGGCGGACCATCGGCCGTACTTCTTCTTGAGCTATGCGCATACACCGGGGTACGGCGGTGGAACGGACCCGGATATGTGGGTCGAGCGACTGTTTCAGGATCTCTGCGGCCACGTGATGGCCATGACCGACCTCCCGGCAGGTGCCTCCGCCGGGTTCATGGACCGGGAGATACGGTCCGGCGAGGGGTGGTCGGAACGGCTCGGCAGCGTGCTGGCCACCTGCCGGGTGTTCGTTCCGCTCTTCTCGCCGCGCTACTTCGCCAGCGAGATGTGCGGAAAGGAGTGGCACGCTTTCGAGCAGCGCGCCATCGCCCACCGGGCCCGCAGCAATCAGCCCGCCGAGGCGATCGTGCCCGCTCTGTGGGTGCCGGTACCACCGAACCAACTGCCCGGGCCGGCAGAGCGGTTGCAGTTCAATCACCGTGATTTCGGGGACCGTTACGTCAGTGACGGACTCTACGGGCTGATCAAACTCAGGCTCTTCGCCCAGGAGTACGAACGGGCCGTCTACGAACTCGCGAAACGCATCGTCAGCGTCGCGGCCACCGCCCGGATCGAAGTGGGTCGTCCCGTCGACTACCGGCTGGCCCCCAGCGCCTTCGGCTCGCTGAGCAGCGGTGCCGGTGCACCCCGCCCGATGAAGGTGACCATCGTGGCTCCCACCCGGCACGACCTGCCCGAGGGGCGTAGCGCCGACTACTACGGCGACAACCCGCACGACTGGAACCCATACCATCCGGCCTCCGCACGCCCTCTGGCTTATGTCGCCGAGGACCTGGTGCGTGCCCTCAACTATCAGGCCACCATCACTTCCTTCGACGAGGAGTCCGGCCACGCGGAGAGCAAGGGGCCGCCGAACAGGCCGGAGATCCTGGTTGTCGACCGCTGGGCGCTGATGGACGAGGACCGACGCCGCAGGCTCGCCGCCTTCGACGCCGAGAACCGCCCATGGGTGACCATGGTGGTGCCCTGGAACCGCGAGGACCCCCAGAGCAGAGCCGCCGAGGCCGAGCTGACCGAGAGGCTCGAACAGACCATGCCGTCCAAGATTCGCCAAGGGCGCGCCTATTGCCGTGCCGCGGCAAGAGGAGTGCCGAGCATGGACGCCTTCGGACAAGTCCTGCCGCAGGTCGTGGAGGCGGCGGCCCAGCAGTATCTGCGCCATGCGGCGGTCTATCCGCCGGCGACGGGCGGCGGCCACACTGAACGGACACGACTGATGGGGCCCATGGGCAACACGCAGTTCATACCGGACATGCACGACCCTGCGACGGATGCGGAGGACGTATGACGGCCGGGCGTGACGGACGCATCGTCACTTTCTACTCGTACAAAGGCGGTACCGGGCGCACCATGGCCCTGGCCAACACCGCCTGGATACTCGCCGCCAACGGCAAACGGGTACTGGCCGTCGACTGGGACCTGGAGGCGCCGGGACTCCACCGGTTCTTCCACCCGTTCCTCGACCCCTCGACCCTCGGCGCCACCACCGGCGTCATCGATCTGATCACCGAGTACGCCTGGGCCGCGACCAGCCCGGTCGAGCGCGCCGACGACTGGCATCGCGACTACGCCCGGATCCAGCCGCACGCGGTCTCCCTCACGCCCGAGACACTCGGCTGGGAGTTCCCGCAGGGCGGAACGCTCGACTTCGTCTCCGCCGGACGGCAGAACCGCGAGTACTCCGCGACCGTCTCCACCTTCGACTGGGACAACTTCTACGACCGGCTCGGCGGTGGCCACTTCTTCGACGCCCTGCGCGACGACATGAAGGCCAACTACGACTACGTCCTCATCGACAGCCGGACCGGCCTCAGCGACATCGCCGACATCTGCACCGTCCACCTGCCGGACCTGCTCGTCGACTGCTTCACGCTCAGCGACCAGTCCATCGACGGCGCTGCATCCGTCGCCCGGCAGATTTCCGAGCGCTACACCGGTCGCCCCATCTCCATCTTCCCCGTCCCGATGCGGATCGACGAGGGCGAGAAGGAGAAGGCCGACGCGGGCCGGGCCCTGGCCCGGCTGAAGTTCGACCGGCTGCCCCGAGACCTGTCCAGTGACGAACTCACCGCCTACTGGGGGGCGGTGGAGATTCCGTACCGCCCCTACTACGCGTACGAGGAGACCCTGGCCACCTTCGGCGACGAGGCAGGTCTGACCAACTCGCTGCTCTCCGCCTTCGAGCGGCTCACCGCCGTCATCACCGACCGGCAGATCACCTCGATGCCCCCCGTGGCAGAAGAAGTACGACTCCGCATCCGCGACGCCTTCACCCGGCGCAGGCCCGCGCTGCCCGCCGATCTCTTCCTCAACTACGTGGCGGAGAACCGGATGTGGGCCGACTGGATCGAATCGGTCCTCACCCGGGCCGGATTCCGCGTCGTCCCACGCGATGTCTCCGCCGAACGGGGCACAGCCGACCCGGCGCACGCCGCGGCCGAGACCGCCACGCGTACCGTCGTCCTGCTCTCCAGCGCCTATCTCAAGTCCCAGCGGGCCGTGAGCCTGTGGGACAGGGCGGTCGCCGAGGACCCAGGTGGCGGCAGGCGCCAGCTGCTGCCCCTCAGGGTCGGGGACGTACGCCTCTCCGCGCCCTACATCGACCGCAACCCCGTCGACCTTTTCAGGCTCGACGAGGTGCACGCCACCTCGGCGCTGATGCGTGCCCTGGACCGCCCGGTGCAGCTCGTCGACGGGGTCGCTCCAGGCCCACGCTTCCCAGGTACCGTGCCGAAGATCTGGAACGCACCACCCCGCAACCCCGGCTTCACCGGCCGCTCGCTGGTCCTGGAGCGGATGCGCGACCAGCTCGGCGGCGGGATGGCCGTCGTACTGCCCCAGCCGCAGACCCTGTACGGGCTCGGCGGCGTCGGCAAGACCCAGGTGGCCCTGGAGTACGTGCACCGCTTCATGGCCGACTACGACCTGGTCTGGTGGATATCGTCCGAGCAGACCGACGATGTGGTGGCCGGCCTCGCCGAACTCGCTGTCCGGCTCGGCGCCCAGGGCGGCGACGACATGGCCGCGGCCTCCCAGGAGGCCGTCGACCTGCTGCGCCGCGGAGTTCCGTCGGACCGCTGGCTGCTGGTCTTCGACAACGCCGACGACCCCGAGCGGCTCAGGCGCTACTTCCCTCAGGGCGGCTCCGGTCACATCCTGGTCACCTCCAGGAACCAGACCTGGTCCCAGCACGGTGACGCATTGCCCGTCGACGTCTTCCTGCGGGAAGAGTCCATCGAGCACCTCCAGCGCCGCGCCCCGGGACTGAGTGACGAGGACGCCGCCCAGGTGGCCACCGCCGTCGGTGACCTGCCGCTGGCCGTCGAACAGGCGGCTGCCTGGATCGCGGAGACCGCCACCCCGATCGACACCTATCTGGAACAGCTCGCTCAGCAGGCCCCGCAGGTCCTGGCCCTCAACCAGCCCGCGGGCTACCCGGAACCCGTCGCCGCCACCTGGAACATCTCCATCCAGCGCCTCAAGGAGCGCTCACCCGCCGCCGTGCGCCTGCTGCAGCTCTGCGCCTTCTTCGCCCCCGAGCCGATTTCGGGGGACCTCCTGTACAGCAAGGAGATGATCGAGGCACTCAAACCGTACGACGCCTCGCTCCAGGAGAAGCTGGTGCTGGGCCGGGTCATCCGGGAGATCGGCCGGTTCGCCCTGGCCAAGGTCGACCAGGTCTCCAACTCCATCCAGGTCCACCGCCTCGTCCAGGCCGTCATCCGGGCGCAGCTCAGCGAGGAGGAGCAGCGCGAGGCCCGGCATGTCGTCCACCGCATTCTGGCGGGTGCCCGGCCCGATGACGACGAGCCGATCGACAACCCGTTGACCTGGCCGCGGTTCGCCACCATCTGGCCGCACCTCGGCCCGTCCGACGCGCGCAACTGCAAGGAACCCGAGACCCGCAGGCTCTTGATCGACCGAGTGCGCTACCTGTGGAAGCGCGGTGACTTCAGGACGGCCGGCACCCTCGGAGCCGAACTGCGCGAGGCATGGGGGGAGATGCTCGGCGAGCGGGATCTCCAGTACCTCTACCTCTGCTTCCATCTCTCCAACATCTATCGCTCGCGCGGACGTTATGTGGAGGCGAAGGAGCTCGACGAAATCACCCTCACGCGTCAGCGGGAGGTACTGGGTTCGGAGCACCCGCACACGTACATGACCACCAGTAGCCTTGCGACGGACCTCGGCACGCTCGGCGAGTACGGCCGGGCGATCGAGCTGGCGACCGAAGCCACCGAGGGGTTCAGTCAGATCTTCCACGAAGCGCACCCCAGGACGCTGGCGGCGGCCAACAACCTGGCGCTGAATCTGCGCCTCGTCGGGCAGTACGCCAGGGCCAGGGAGATCGATCAGGACGTCTACGACCGGCGCACCGAGGTGCTCGGCGCGAACCACCCGTACAGCCTGTCCTCCGCCATGAACCTGGCCCGCGACCTGCGGGACGTAGGACGATACGAGGACTCCGTCGGTCTGCTCAGTCGCACCTACGACAGTTACAAGTCGCACCTCGGGCGCGCCTTCCCCGGCACGCTGAGCGCGGCGAAGAGCCTGGCTGTGTCGCTGCGCAGGGCGGGCCAACTGGAGGATGCCCGCAGACTGACGGTGGCCACCCGTGCCAGGTACCGGGCCAAGTACACCTCGGCCAACCCCGAATCGCTGGCCTGCGATCTCAATATGGCGGCCGACCTGTTTGCGGCCGGTGAGGCGGTCGAGGCCAGGGACACGGCACAGGAAGTCGTCGACCAGTACATGAAGGTGCCGGGGGAGAAGCATCCGTACACCCTGGCCGCCCAGAACAACCTCGGCGTTTATCTCTCGGGGGCCGGTGCGGCGGAGGAGGCCGAGAAGCTGCTGACGCGGGTGGTCGCCTCGATGCGGGAGGTGTTCGGCCACGAGCATCCGCACACGCTGTTCTGCGTCATGAACCTGGCCAATGCAACCGCGGACCTCGGTGGCCTCGACATCGTGCTGGAGACGGAGCGGCGGGTGTCCGCGCAGCTCCGGGAGGCTCTCGGGGCGCACCATCCGGAAACCTTGGCCATGGCGTCGAACATCGCTGTCACGCTCGATGAGATGGGGCGCAAGGACGAGGCGTTGCAGGTGCGGGCGGAGGCGGTCGAGGAACTGACCCGACAGCTCGGCGACGAGCATCCGCTGACCCGGATCGCCCGGGACGACAGCCGGTTCCAGCGCGAACTGGAACCGATCACGATCTGAGCAGGCAGGGGCCCGCCGATGGCGGGCCCCTGCCTGAGTCAGCCCTGCAGGGCGGCGGCGGTGGTGTCCTGCTCCTCCAACAGCCAGTTGAGGATGCCTGGGAGCACGGACAGCGCATCGAAGTGCGCCGCTGTCGGCTCCAGCACCGCGGTGGCGCCCGGGATCCTCCCGGCCAGCCAGCGGGAGTGCCCGACCGGCGAGAACACGTCCTTTTCGCCGTGCCACAGCATCACGGAGCCGGTGATGTCCGCCGGATCGAAGCCCCACGGGGTGCAGAGAGCGATCGCGTCGTCGATCCATCCGTACGCCGAAGTGCGCAACCCTTCACGGTAGTTGCGCAGCAGCATCGAACGGATCCCGGCGTCGTTGACGATGACCCGGTCGGAGTCGGTCAGCTCCCGGCGCAGATCGTCGATGAGCCGAACCGGATTCTGTCTGATCACCGCGGACCGTGAGATGAACGACTCCGCCAGTCCAGCCGGATCGGCCGCCGCCGTGGAGTACGCCAGCACATTGGAGGCGGCCATCCCCTCGAACCAGTCGAGGCCGTCCGCGCCCCATGGGGCCAGCCCGACCAGCGCGGCGGTACGGGTGACCCGCTCGGGCATCAGCGCGGCGCAGGCCAGCGCATGCGGGGCCCCGCCGGAACGGCCCACCACGGCGAACCGTTCCAGCCCGAGCGAGTCCGCGATGGCCCGCACATCCTCCACGACGTCCGCCACGCAGCGGCCCGCGAGTCTGTCGGAGCCGCCGTAGCCCGGCCGGTCGTAGGTGATGAGCTGTGTCTTGCGCTGGTACAGCACCATGCCGCGCGGGGCCGGACCGAGCCGGCTGCCGGGCATTCCGTGCAGCAGAAAGACCGGTCTGCCCCGCGGATCACCCAGACGCTCCACCATCAGATGCCGCCCGTCCCTTGCGCGCACCCGATTGCGCACTCCGCGCCTCCTCCACTTCGTGCGGGCACCGAGTGCCCGGCTTTTCCTTGCAATTCGATGATGGCTCATCAAAGTCCTTGTGCGGAATGGCAATTGAGGTAAATCAACGACGAGTACCGGACAGGTCCAGTCCTCACCCACTGCCGATCGGCCGGTTGCACGCGGTGTTCGCAATCGGAACCGACATGGTGTGACGCCGGAAAGGTGAACACGGCGCGGCGAAACGGTGGTGTCGTGTGTGCGTCCTGAAGTCGACCTTGTGTGCTATCGACCCGGTCGGAATAGTGGGCGGCTCCATCCTCCGCACACAGGCACCCCACTTGCCTGTGTGCGGCCCCCACAGGAGGTCGAAGTTGAAGCATCGGCGCATATCCAGGAAGCGTGCGGTGATGGCCGGATCGGCCGTTGTCGCTCTGGTCGCAGCGGGAGTCACGTTCCAGAGTGCGAACGCCAGTGACGACGTACCGCAGTTCACCGCCCGGACCCTGACGGCGAACGCGGCCGGAAAGCTCGCCACCGCTCTCGGGCAGGATCTGGGCGGCGACGCGGCCGGCTCGTACTACGACGCCAAGTCGAAGAACCTGATCGTGAACGTGGTCGACCGGGCCGCAGCCGAGCAGGTGCGGCAGGCGGGCGGCAGGGCCAGGGTCGTGACGAACTCGCTCGCCGAGCTGAAGTCGGTCCGGCAGACCCTCACTGCCAAGGCTACGATCCCCGGCACCTCATGGGCCGTCGACCCGGTCAGCAACAAGGTGGTCGTCACCGCCGACCGTACGGTCGACGGTGCGGCCTGGGACAGACTCGGCGCGGTCGTCGACGGGCTGGACGGCAAGGCTGAACTCAAGAAGACCGCCGGGGAGTTCAAGCCGTTCATCGCGGGCGGCGACGCGATCTTGGGCAACGGCGGGCGCTGCTCGCTCGGCTTCAACGTGGTCAAGGACGGTGAGCCGTACTTCCTGACCGCGGGACACTGCACCGAGGCGATCAGCAGCTGGTCCGACTCGCAGGGCGGCGCGGAGATCGGTACGAACGCGGGCTCCGAATTCCCTGGCAACGACTTCGGGCTGGTGAAGTACACCTCCGACACGCCCCACCCCAGTGAGGTCGACCTCTACAACGGCTCCACCCAGCCGATCACCAAGGCGGGCGAGGCGACCGTCGGCATGACGGTGACCCGCAGCGGTTCCACCACCCAGGTGCACGACGGCCAGGTCACCGGCCTGGACGCCACAGTGAACTACGGCAACGGCGACATCGTCGAAGGCCTCATCCAGACGACGGTCTGCGCGGAGCCGGGCGACAGCGGCGGCTCGCTCTTCGCGGGCGACGCCGCGATCGGTCTGACCTCCGGCGGCAGCGGCGACTGCTCCTCGGGCGGGGAAACCTTCTTCCAGCCGGTGCCCGAGGCGCTGGCAGCGTTCGGGGCGGAAATCGGCTGATCAGGCGGGTCATCGACGTGCGCTGACCCTGTTCGTTGGCCGGGCCCGGAGACGGACCCGGCCAACGAACGAGTCCGGGCATGACGCGGATGGCGGGAGGGCCTGTGGCTTCGATGCCGGTCAGATATGCGCCCGTACCGGCCCTGGCATTCCGCTGCGGGTAGTCGCGAGACCACCTGCAGCGAGCCGGTCGCCGACATCGTCCACCGATCCCCTGCCGCGGCTCGTGCCGCCGCGCACCGCGCACCGCGCTCCCCGGGCCCGCTCCGTGGCACCTGGACCCGCGTACGGCTGTCACACCGGCGCCACATGCACCCACCCGCGATGGCAGGGTGGAGTATCAGGCAGTCGCCCCTGAACCCCGACCGGTCATACCGGAGTTCAGGCTCCGGCCGAGCAGCACCGGACGAGGCGTCAGGCCGGCGTCGGACTGCTCGCAGAGCAGCCCTGATCAGGAGGCCGTTGACTCCAGGTGGTAGGTCGTGTCGACCCAGAAGCCGTTCGTGGCCCTGGCCTTGATCTCCAGCACGTACTGGCCGGGAGTCAGCGACGCGATACCGCCCCAGATGCCCCATGCGTAGCGCTGGGTCAGCCCCGTCCTGAACGGTGCGGAGAACTCCTGCAGCGGCAACGGAATGCTGTTGAGCGACGCCGTGGCCTCTGCCACCGTCATGGACCGAGGGACCCTCGAGTACGACCTGGTGTGCTGCATATTGAGCACCGGGAAGAAGACCGGCCGGTCCGAGGGAATCGCGCAGCGCCGCACCACGTGGCCGCCGTAGGTGCCGGCCAGGAACCAGAGGTCGTCCGGCTGGTTCCAGGCGGCGTGCTCGCCTGTTGTGTCCTTGACCGGACTGCGGTCGTCGGGGGCGGACAGCGCCCATTTCCACCAGCGGCCCGCGAGCTCTCCGCCATCTTCGTTGCTCAGCTTCCAGATACTGTCGACCGATTCCGCACCACTCATGGCGCCCCTCCCGCGTGCAGCCCCTGGCTCGGGGCTCGGTTCGAACAAGCGGACAGTACCCGGGGCGGATGAAGAGCTCGACGGCGACCTCTGAGACTGGTGGCGCCGGCCCGCTGGGATGGTCGTCCGTATCTCCTCCGCCGCGCTCAGGACGCGATGGAGAGCCCTGCCCTCGGCGGAGGCCGGGGCGGCGTGACACAGGACGTCCTTGGTCTGTGTCTCCTCCTCGGACGCGCAGCCGGAGGCCGCGAGAGTCAACAGGGCCACTGCCAACGGGGCGACAGTCTTCTGTGATGCGAATCTTCGGACGCCGGGCGGAACGGTCGCTCGGAGATCGCTGTCCCGCAGACCGCCGAGCAGTTCATGAACGCGGACCGGCTCGTCGGCCTGGGCGTGGCCCGCCGCATCGACACCGCACAGGCCGCCGCCGTGGCCCTGCGCACCGCGCTCACCGAACTCGTCGCCGACGAGGATGTCGCCCGGCGCTCGGCACAGCTCCGCGCCGAAACACGGTCCGAGGGCGGCACGGCACGGGCGGCCGGCCTCATCGAGGAGATGCTGGGCTGAACCCTGCCCTCAGGCAGGGCCCGAGCCACCAGGGGCGGTCGCCGCTCCCTTGGCGTCGTCCGGCGCGCCGACGTAGGAGGCGATGAACAGCAGTTGCAGTGCCGACGCCGACGACCGGCAGCGCGGCCCGTGCGGTGGCGACGTTCCTCACCTCGTCAGCGAAAGTCATGCCCTCACGGTCCGGGGAGTCCGGCATTCGCGCAGGCAGGGGCGGGTCGCATGGCGGAGGAGTGGATGCGCCTCGATTATCGTACGCATGTTCGAAACTTGGTCTATGGTGGAGAGCGAGGGGGTGGTGAGTACGGATCGGTTCAGGAGGTGCGGGTGCCCGGGTTCACGCATCTGCACACCGTTTCCGGGTTCTCCCTGCGCTATGGGGCCTCGCACCCGGAGCGGCTGGCGGAGCGCGCTGCCGAGCGGGGGATGGACGCCCTCGCGCTGACCGACCGCGACACCCTCGCAGGCACGGTCCGCTTCGCCAAGGCCTGCGACAGGGCCGGGGTGCGGCCGCTCTTCGGGGTGGGGCTCGCGGTGGAGGCGGAGGGTGCGGAGCGCGCGCCGGAGGGCGGGCGTACGCACCGGCTGCGGACCCCGGTCCGTGGCGGCGCCTTCGTCGATGAATCGGCGCCCCGGGTGACCTTCCTCGCCCGGGACGGCGCACGCGGCTGGGCGGAGCTGTGCCGCCTCGTCACCGCCGCGCATGCCGTGACCGGCGACCTGCGGACCGGTGCCGGGCAGCCCCTGGTCGACCGGTCCGCGCTGCCCGCCGAAGGGCTCACCGTGCTGCTCGGCCCGGCCTCCGAGGTCGGCAGGGCGCTGGCCGCCGGACGCCCCGACCGGGCCGCCGTGCTGCTCGCGCCCTGGCGGGAGATCTACGGCGACGACCTGCGCCTCGAAGCCGTCCATCACGGGCGTGAAGGCACCGGCCCCGGGTCGCTGCGGCTCGCCGCCCGTACCGTCGGCTTCGCTGCCGAACAAGGGGTACGGGCCGTGCTGACCAATGCCGTTCGGTATGCCGACGCCGGACAGGGCCCGGTCGCCGATGTGCTCGACGCCGCCCGCGGGCTCGTCCCCGTCGATCCGCGCCGTGCGCCGCTCGACAGCGGTGAGCGCTGGCTCAAGGACGACCGTGCGATGCGGGAGACGGCCGAGCGGATCACTTCCGCCGCCGGACTCGGCCGCGATGCCGGAGCGCGGCTGCTCGCGGAGACCCGGCGCACCGCCGACGCCTGCGTCGTCGACCCCGAGCGCGACCTCGGCCTCGGCACCGTTCACTTCCCCGAGCCGCACTTCGTCGGTGCGGGCCGCCGCACCGCCCAGCGCGTACTGGCCTCCCGCGCCGCCGCGGGCATGGTGCTGCGCGGCTACGACCGCAGGCGCGACTACTGGGAGCGGATGCATCACGAGCTGGACATCATCGACTATCACGGCTTCGCCTCCTACTTCCTGACGGTCGCCCAAGTCGTCGATGACGTGAGGGGGATGAAGGTCAGGGTGGCTGCGCGTGGCTCCGGGGCCGGCTCGCTGGTCAACCACCTCCTGGGCATCGCCCACGCCGACCCCGTCGAGCACGGGCTGCTGATGGAGCGCTTTCTCTCCAAGCGCCGCTTCGTGCTGCCCGACATCGACATCGACGTCGAGTCCGCCCGCCGCCTCGACGTCTACCGCGCGATCATCGAACGCTTCGGCGCCGAGCGGGTCGCAACCGTCGCCATGCCCGAGACCTACCGGGTGCGCCATGCCATCCGGGACGTCGGCGCCGCGCTCTCCATGAACCCGGCCGAGACCGACCGGCTCGCCAAGGCCTTCCCGCACATCCGGGCCCGCGACGCCCGCGCGGCCATGGAGGAGCTGCCCGAACTGCGCGAGGTGGCGCGGGAGAAGGAGAAATACGGGCGGTTCTGGGAGCTGGTGGAGGCGCTGGACGCCCTGCCGCGCGGCATCGCCATGCACCCGTGCGGGGTGCTCCTCTCGGACGCCTCGCTGCTGCGCCGTACGCCCGTCATGCCCACCAGCGGCGAAGGCTTCCCGATGGCGCAGTTCGACAAGGAGGATGTGGAGGACCTCGGGCTGCTCAAGCTCGATGTGCTGGGCGTACGGATGCAGTCGGCGATGGCGCACGCGGTCATGGAGGTGAAGCGGGCCTCGGGCCAGGAGGTCGACCTGGACGCCGTGCCGCCCGGCGACCCGGAGACGTACCGGCTGATCAGGACCGCCGAGACGCTGGGCTGCTTCCAGATCGAATCGCCCGGCCAGCGCGATCTGGTCGGCAGGCTGCAGCCGGCCACCTTCCACGATCTGGTGGTCGACATCTCGCTGTTCCGGCCGGGGCCGGTCGCCGCCGACATGGTGCGTCCGTTCATCGAGGCCCGGCACGGCCGGGCGCCCGTCCGCTACCCCCACCCCGATTTGGAGGGACCGCTGCGCGAGACATACGGCGTGGTCGTCTTCCACGAGCAGATCATCGAGATGGTCGACATCATGACCGGCTGCGGCCGGGACGAGGCCGACCGGGTGCGGCGCGGGCTCTCCGACCCCGAGCTGCAGGGCCGGATCAAGGACGGGTTCGCGCAGCGGGCGGCGGCGAAGGGCTACAGCACCGAAGTGATCGCCCGGACCTGGGAGATCATCGAGGCATTCGGCTCGTACGGTTTCTGCAAGGCGCACGCGGTCGCCTTCGCCGTACCGACGTACCAGTCGGCGTGGCTCAAGGTGCACCACCCGGCGGCTTTTTACGCCGGGCTGCTCACCCATGACCCGGGGATGTACCCGAAGCGGCTGCTGCTCGCGGACGCGCGGCGGCGCGGTGTGCCGGTGCTGCCGCTGGATGTGAACCGGTCGGCGGCCGCCCATCGAATCGAACTGGTGTCCGGTAAGGGGGAGAGGTCCGAGGTGTGGGGGCTGCGGCTGGCGCTCTCGGACGTCCACGGCATCAGCAAGGCCGAGGTCACCCGGATCGAGGCCGGGCAGCCCTACACCTCGCTGCTGGACTTCTGGCAGCGGACCCGGCCGGGCAAGCCGGCCGCCGAACGGCTGGCCCAGGTCGGCGCGTTGGACGCTTTCGGTGCCAACCGCCGGGATCTGCTGCTGCATCTCTCCGAGCTCCACCGTGCCCAGCGGGGAACCGGGACGAGGTCCGGATCCGGTGGCGCGCAACTCCCGCTCGACGACGGCCGGAAGACCGGCTCCATCGGCCTGCCCGACCTCAGTGACGCGGAACGCCTCAGCGCCGAGCTCGGCGTTCTGAGCATGGACGTCTCCCGCCATCTGATGGGTGATCACCACGCGTTCCTGAAGGAGCTCGGTGCGGTCTCCGCCAAACGGCTGCGCGAGGCGCGGCACGGGGAGACCGTGCTGGTCGCGGGCGCCAAGGCGGCCACTCAGACCCCGCCGATCCGGTCCGGCCGCCGGGTCATCTTCACCACCCTGGACGACGGTACGGGCCTGGTCGACCTGGCCTTCTTCGACGACAGTCACGCCGCCTGCGCGCACACCGTCTTCCACTCCTGGCTGCTGCTCGTGCGTGGAGTGGTGCAGCGGCGCGGGCCGCAGAGTCTCAGCGTGGTCGGCGAGGCCGCCTGGAACCTGGCGGAACTGGCCGAACTGCGGCGTACCGGCGGGCTCGACGCGGTCGCGGCCCGGCTGGCGGAGGGCCCCGCGGCGGAGGAGGAGCCCCCGGGCGACCGGGCGGCCGACAACGGCCGCCGCATCCACCTGCCGACCGGATACGAGATGAACCCCTGGTCCGACCTCCAGCCGCCCGGCGAAGGCGTCGCCACCGGAAGGAAGCTGTGGCACCAGTCCCCGGGGAGTGCGGGATGAGCGATACGCACGAGGAGCCGGGGATCCTGTACCTGCGGTTCCGCAAGGTCGGCGGTGGCCTTCCGGGCAGTGCCGGTTACGCCGGTCTGCTCGCTCTCCTCGGCGCGTTCACCCCGGTCGTCGAGGCGGCGCCGCCGGACGGGGCGCTCGCCGATGTGCGCGGTGCGCTGCGCTACTTCGGGCGGGACGCGGCAGGGCTGGCGGCTGTGATCCGGGTCCGTGCGCTCGCCCTGCACGGGGTGGACTGCGCGATCGGGGCGGCCGAGAACCCGATGCTCGCCCGGATGGCGGCGCGGCGGGCCGCGCCCGGGGCGACTTCTGTGGTGCCCGGCGGCGGGGGTGCCGCATTCCTCGCGGCCGAACCGGTCGTCGCACTGGACGGTGTCGGGGCGGCGACCGCCCGCACCCTGTGCGGATACGGGCTCGACTCCGTCGGCCGGATCGCGGCGGCTCCGCTCGCCACCCTGCAACGGATCACCGGCGTACGGACCGGGCGCGAACTGTGGGAGCGGGCGCGCGGCATCGACCGTACGAAGGTCGTGCCGAACGCCGCCGCCCGGTCGGTCGCCGCCGAGCGGTCCTTCCCGCGCGACGAGCTGGACCCGGAGCGGCAGCGCCGCGCACTCATGTCGCTCGCCGAGGAGCTGGGGGCCCGGATGCGCGGGGACGGCCAGGTGTGCCGGGCACTCGCGGTCTCCGTGCGCTACGCCGACCGGACCGGCTACTCGACGCTGACCCGCAGCCGCACGCTCCGTGAGCCCACTGCCCACTCCGCAGCGCTTACCGGACTCGCCTACCGGATCCATGACTCGTTCGCGCTGCAGCGGGCCCGGGTACGGGGGATCGGGCTGCGCGCCGAGGGGCTCACGGACCGCGAACGGGCCGCCCATCAGCTGTCGTTCGGCCCGGTGGACGAACGGGCGCGGCGGATCGAGGCGGTGGCGGACCGGCTGCGGGCCAGGTTCGGTCCGCAGGCCGTGATGCCGGGCCGACTCGCTGCCTGACCTGTCGTCATGTGGATTGACCTGGATCCAGAGTGATGCTGCGTCAGTTTTTACCGACGCGTAACTTCCCCCGCTACCTTACTCGCGCGTAATTTGGCATGAGCACATGGAACATCGGTACAGAACTTGTGGTCCGGGCCGCAGGGCGCAGTGACATCGCAACTCCCTTGAGCCGCAAGGAGACCACACGATGCTGCCCTGGACACGTGCGCCGCGCACCCCACGTGCGCGGAGAAGACTCGCCGCACTGCTCCTCGCCGTCGCAGCGTTCGCCACCCCCACGGCGACCGCCACCGCCGCCACCCCCGCCGCCGCCACAGCCCCCTCCCGTGGCTGGAACGACTACTCCTGCAAACCCTCCGCAGCCCACCCCCGCCCCGTCGTCCTGGTCCACGGAACCTTCGGGAACTCGGTCGACAACTGGCTCGTCCTCGCCCCGTACCTGGTCGGCCGGGGCTACTGCGTCTACTCGCTCGACTACGGGCAGCTGCCCGGCGTGCCGTTCTTCAACGGCCTCGGCCCGATCGACGAATCAGCCGGCCAGCTCGACAGCTTCGTCGACAAGGTGCTCGCCGCCACCGGAGCGTCCAAGGCCGACATCGTCGGTCACTCCCAGGGCGGCATGATGCCCAACTACTACCTGAAGTTCCTCGGTGGCGCCGCCAAGGTGAACGCCCTGATCGGACTCGCCCCCTCCAACCACGGCACCACCCTCCTCGGGCTGACCAACCTGCTGCCGTACTTCCCGGGCGCCGAGGACCTGCTGAACGCCCACACGCCCGGCCTCGCCGACCAGATGGCCGGATCCCCCTTCATCACCAAGCTCAACGCGGGCGGCGACACCGTGCCCGGCGTGCGGTACACGGTCATCGCGACCAGGTACGACGAGGTGGTGACCCCGTACCGCACGCAGTACCTGGACGGGCCGAACGTACGCAACGTCCTGCTCCAGGACCTGTGCCCGGTCGACCTGTCCGAGCATGTGGCGATCGGGACCGTGGACCTGATCGCCTACCACGAGGTGGCGAACGCCCTGGACCCGGCGCACGCCACCCCGACCACCTGCGCCTCCGTCCTCGGCTAGGCCAGGCCTGAACCGCCTCTCAGTGTCCGCGTCGGGCCGCACCGCCGGCCCGGCGACGGACCGAGGCGAACAGGGCGACCGCGCCGACGGCGAGCGCGGCCGCACCGCCGATCGCAAGGTACGGGGTACTGCTGTCGCCACCTGTCTCGGCGAGGCTCTCGCCCGCCGGGGCGGGGCCGGTGGCGCTGTCCGGCTCGGGTGCGTTCGCCTCGGACGGGCCGGCCGACGCCTCGGCCGCCGGAGCCGCCCGGGTGACCTTCGCGCCCGTACCGGCGTCGTCGTCACCATGACCGCCGTGCTCCACGGACGACTTGCCGGCGCCCCCGGCGATCTCCTGCTCGGACGGCGCGGACGCGGTCGGCGCCGGGACCGCGCCCACCGAACCACTGCCACCGCCGTCGGCGCCCCCGAAGACCACGTCGGAGCAGGCGTAGAACGCCTCGGGGGAGTCCGAGCGCTGCCAGACGGTGTAGATCAGCTGCCGTCCCGAACGCTTCGGCACGGTCCCGTCGAACACATACGATCCGTTCTCCAGCTTCGGCTCGGAGGCCGTGGCGAACGGCTCGGACTCCAGGTCCGACCACTTCAGGGGCTTCGTCGGGTCGTAACCGGCCTTGGTGAGATACAGCTCGAACGAGCCCTTGTGCGGTGCGGTGGCGCGGAAGCGGAAGGTGTGGCTGCCCGCCGCCATCCTGGTCGACGGCCAGTCGGCGCGCGGCAGATCGAGCCCCTTGAACTTGTCGTTGCCCGCGCTGCACAGCTTGCCGTCCGGGATCAACTGTCGGTGATTTCCCGCCGCATTGGCGATGTTGACCCCGTTCCAGTCGTACAGCGCCTGTGTCCCGCCCGCCGCGACCGCGGCCACGCACGCCGCCGACTTCGGATGTTCGGGCCCCTCCGCGAAGCAGGCGGAGACGCGGCTGACCGGATCCGTCAGCGAGCCATGTGCGGCGGCCGGAGCCGCGGACAGACCGGTCAGCGCGAGCGGCGCCACACCGAGCGCGACGATTGCGGCGGCCTTGCGGCGAGCGGTCCTGATCACGGTCATGGTGCGTCTCTCCTTCGGCGGTTCACGTCTGCGTGGAGGAGAAGCTAGCCGCCCGCCGGCCCGGAAACGGCTGCTGGGAGGGGTGCTCGGCGATCGTTATGGCGGGCTTAAGGAGCGTCTAAGAAGGGGCTCAGGAAAGCCCACCCGTGGGCCCCTCTGAGCAGCCTTGATGCTGCATGGGCTGTCCGTGGTTGTCCGGGGAAGACCGTCTGATGTCGTGCTGGGTGGCTCCCAATCTGGCTCCCAGGAGCCACCCAGCGGCCCAGACTCCCCTGAGAACCAGACCAGACTCCACCAGAGGCTGAGCGTCGGGCGTCACGCCAAGAAGGTCCGCGGCTGCTTCTTGTTGCGCAGGAACTTGTGCTGGCTTGCAGTGGCCTCGGCCGATTTCCATAACAGCAGCACAAAGCGGAGGTGGAGGGGTCGTCAATGGTCGTCGATGGTCACCGTCGGCTGCCCTCCGACGGCCCAGAGACGGCCCGGGAAGGGGAGCGAAAACGTGGCCCACCGCGGTTGTCAGTCTCGCCCCATACACTCCCGCCCATGGCTAAGGGAGCGATCTCACGGGACGACATCCTCAAGACACTTGAGGAGTATGACGGTCTGGGACGCGATGCGTTCCTCGACCTCTACGGCTACAGAGAGGCGAGTACGTACCTGCTCGTGCACAACGGGAAGGAGTACGTCGCCAAGGCCATCGCCGGAGTGGCCCACAAACACCAGCATGGCACGCCCCTCACGCACAAGCAGCTCAGCGGCAGCCTGGGACACGCAGTGGACTGGCTCAAGCGTGAAGGCTTCGTCATCGTGGCGTCGCGCAACCCGAAGTGGACACGGGACGAGCTGATCCTCGCCTGTGACGTCGTCGTACGGAACGGATGGGAGGGCTTGTCCGCGGAGGACCCCCGGATCGCAGAGCTCTCACATCTGCTGCAACTGCTTGCCGCCTACCCGGAAGAGGAACGGGCAGCCACCTACCGCAACAACAACGGAGCGGCACGCAAGACCTTCGACATCGCGACGCATCACCCGGACTACACGAAGAAGCGCACCAACGGGGGTCGATTGGATCGGGAAGTCCTGCAGGACTTCCGCGACCGGCCGGCAGAGATGGCCCAGGCTGCCCACCTGCTGCGCGAAGGCCTGAAGCACGGAACCCTTGACCCGGTCCTGCCAGAGGACGATGACGATGATGCCGAGGACGAGGCGAGTGCACCCGAGGGACGCGTGCTGTATCGGCGGCACCGCACACGGGAACGCAACAAGGGGCTCCGGCAGAAGAAGATCGCTGCGGTGCTGAAGTCAGGGGGCATGCTCGCCTGCGAGGCGTGCGGGTTCGACTTCGCGGCGGTCTACGGCGAGCGCGGCGAGGGCTACATCGAATGCCACCACGTAGTCCCGCTGCACGAGGCAGGCGAAGGAACAACAAAGCTCTCTGACCTCGCGCTCATCTGCTCAAACTGCCACCGCATGATCCACCGCACGGCGCCGTGGCCCACACCTGCAGAACTGCGGGCGCTCGTTCGACGACAGGCCTCGGAACATGGGGCTTCGATGCCGGGTCCCCGCATGGCGAACGAGCCCATCACCCGCACGTAGCCGCTCCGCCAAACACGGCGCCCTCAAGCGGGCTGCCTCTCAAGCCCCCTACCAGTGGAGAAACCGTCGGTAGCGGGCTCCTTCGCGCTCAGGTACTACTTCGTCTTGTCGCCACTCCTGGGGACCTCGGTCTTCGCTGGTCTGGGCACTGGTCGACGGGCCCGGACCGGCTTCACGTCATGCTGGCTGCGCTGCCGGCAGGCGGTGCTGATCGACGCTTCTGGAACTCTTCGTACTTGGCGGTGAAGACATAGATGTAGTCGAGCAGGGCTTCAGCAAGCTCCAGAGCATCCTTGGCGTCCTCCCTGCTCACTGATTCCTTGCTGAAGTGCGCTCCCTGGTTGCCGAGGACACGAAGGGCTTGGGCCCAGTCAAAGAGACGCCCTTCGATCTTATTGGCGTCGCGTAGCTCGCCAAGCGCCTGAAAGAGAACCTTCTTAGCCGTGCCCTGGTCAACGCACATACCCTCAAGGGTTCGCCGAACCATCACTGCGGTGGCGGTGTAGAGCTTGGCGCTGAAGCACGCCCGCGCCTCGCGCATCTCGCGTGCTATCGCGCGGGGAATACTCGGGCTCAGTGGCCCAGACGAATCGCTCGGCCACTCTCGAATCGGGTCGCCCCAGCCGAAGTCGCCAGCCGTCATGCCACCAGACTGCACCAGGAGTTGAGGGGAGCGGCATTTGTCGCATGCCACGAGCGTGTAGAGCGTGGGCTCAAAATCGTCTTCACCTTGCGGCAGGAGCTCCCATGTCCCTCGCTGTGTGCCAAGGGTAGGTGTGTCGCAGTACGAACACTGGATCAGCATTGGGGGCAGTGAGGCGTCGCCCCACGCGTTCGCGGTCGCCATTCCCGGAGCGTAGCCGGAAGTACCGGTCGGTGGAGTCTAAATGGGCGAGTCAGCTCCTGAGCAATCTTCAAAGCCGTCGTGGCAGCGATGTCACCGGGGGTTTCAAATCCCACACCTGCCGCAGATGAACCGCCCCTGAGCCGATAAATCGGTTGGAGGCCGCTCTCATGTGCACTTTCTGTCAACCAATTCCCCGTCAGTTACCGGTCGATCGGGCACCGCAGGGGCTCGGACACCTTCTGATCCGTAGCTCTAGGCGGAACGGTCAGCGACGGCCATACCGGCCGTTACGAGGCCCCAGTAAGACGGTAGCGAACGGGGACGGTTGCTGTGGTTGCGGTACTGGGCTGCTGTACAGCGGTTCCACGGGTCCGTGAGGTACTCACACTCGCCTTGTCGTCCAGCCAGAGCGCGGACAGCGATAGAAGTCTTCCCACCTCGTCAAGGCGCCTCGCTCCGCTCGCCACGCGGTCCCCAGCTCACCGCCCAGGCCTGGCGCTCGTGCCTTCGGCCCGCTCTGGCAGCAAGGGCCATTGGTGGGGAGAAATCTGCTGGGGCGGGGGCGGTCGGCCCCACGGCTTTAGCCACCTCCCCGGTTTGGGGTCGAGTAAGACCAGGGGGCCACTCGTTCAAATTCCGGTAAGGATCACAGCCTGCCCGAGATGCCGGCCAGCGCACGGCCCCCTGATCATGCTCGACCCCAAACCGGGCAAGACACCGGCCAAACCCGCACCACCGACTGAGGCTGGCGCTTCATACTTCAAGGTCCTCGATGTGCTCCCGCGTGTGTTGCACATCGGGATGATTTTCTCCCAGTACACGTACTTGCTCGGTAAGCAGAACTCGAAAGGCAACCAGCGCCCCCTCGAAGTCTTCCATTTCTAGAAGATGGTACGCAAGGACGTCGCGAGCTCTCAACACGCGGCCGTCATCAGGCCCGTGGATTCGCAGCCTGCTTGCTAGCACCCTTCGATACACGGGAAGAGCGGCCTGGAGATCACCTGACCCATCTAGCCATGTTGCATAATGCTGCAGCATATCAATTGTAAGAACGTGGTCCGACCCCAAACACTCCTCACACTCCTTGACAAGATGAGCGAATTCCTCCAGGGCGGACTCGACGTCTCCCGAAGCTCCCTTCCAATGGGCAAGCAAGCCGCGAGCATCTAGGGTTTCTGTATGCTGCGCGCCGTAAACGTTGGCACACTTATTCAGAATATCCTCACCGACTGCAATTGCATGTTCCACATCGCCGACCAGCCCCAGGGAATTTACAAGGCGCCATTGATGCTCAAGCACTTGAGGGTGTTCATCTCCAAGCGCCCCCTTTTCGTCATCGACGAGTTCCCGGAAAATAGCAGCTGCTTTCGACGGACGGGCATCTGCAAGGTACCATCGCCCCAAGTGGGCACGGCTCGAGAACGTCTCTGCGTTTTTTGATCCATGCGTTCGGGCGACATCAGAGACTATCTCCTCCAGCATTCGGATAGCGCCTTCAACGTCTCCGGACTGGCCAATCGCTTCGGCCAGGTGGAGATGGGTGTGTCGTGTGTGAGGGTGCTGTGATCCGTAGATCTCGACTTCTTCAGCTAGAAGTTCTTCGCATGTTGCAATGGCGCCAGGAAAGTCCCCATCCGCACTACGCGCTGCCGCAAGCCGACGCCGGGTGTCTCTAGCATCCTCATGGTCCGCTCCCTGGATACGGATCCTATCGCGCAGCAAATCCTCGAACTCCCGAACAGAGCCATGCGTATCTCCGGAGGCGCACATCGCGTCCGCTAATGAGCTGCGAGCAAGCAGAGCGAGGCTGTCATCCGGCCCGTACATATCAGTTGCGTCGTTGACCACTGACCGATACTCCGCCACCGCAGCGACATCATCCGTAAACTCCAATGCGCCAGCCAACTCGAGGCGAACAAAAATCAGATCCGAGTGACCGGGGGTACTCGACTGCAACTTGGAATGAAGCTCGGTGAAGTGTGCTACTGCCGCCGTCGGGAAACCGGCCTCCAAAAGACTTTGCCCAAGGCGAATCAAAACATCATGGCATGAATCATCAAATAGCAACGACCCGGAATTTTGATAAAGCGCCTCAGCGTTAGATCGAAGCGTCTGGGCAAATTCTGAGTGGACTTCATCCGCCGACCACAATTCGAGCAGACCATCTGCGGCCGCTTTCGCCGCATCCTGGAGTTCGACGACTTCGCAGTCCTCAATGATTGCTCGCTGCACCAAAGAATGAATATGAACAACGGGATCGGGTGTTCCTACTCCCGCCTCCAAGAGGCTTAGGCGGTGCAGGTTGCGCAGAGTAGCCATTGCTCGAACTTCATCGCCAGCAGAGCGCCCCGCAGAGCCAATACTTTCTTTTCCGGGTATGAATTTATTTAGATATGCAGTTGCCGCTCGACCAGTTAGGACGCTTTCAGGAATTCCGTTCGGGTCTAGAGTGGCAGCCATGCGTAACATTGGGCGTGCCATCCCTCGCGGAGAGAGTAGGTCTGCCTGCTCGATAGATAGGGACCAAGTTGCTGCAACGGTCGCCCGGTGATCGTCTGGAAGGCTTTCAAAATCCGGAAGCAGTTCAGACAGTGCGTTGCGACGATCCGATAGGAGGCTTCGATAGTCTGCGCAACTAAGATTGAAGTCCACAACGTATGCCGCTGCTTGAGCCAAAGCTAATGGGAGATATCCGAGTTCTGCGGACAGAGCCGAGATTTCGGCGATATCGTCCGAGCGGACATGCGCCGACAATTTGGATTTAAGGTAATTCGCAGCCTCGGTCGGACTAAAAAGACCAACCGGAATATGCGTTCGTCTCGATCCTCCAAGAGCAGCATCGCGACGCCGTGTAGTAACCACTACTCGGCCGCAAGAATTAGGTTGAGGCCAGAGCCCTCGAAGAGTCGCGGGACTGTCTACATCGTCTAGGACGACCACCCACGCCTTCGTAGTGGTTTGCGCCCAAGCCAAGAAGAGTTGTGCAGCTTGTTCGGAATCTTCCAGATCGACTCCAGTAATGACCCCAATAGCCTGTGCATAAACAGACTGAACTGACTCGCGACTGCTTGCTGATGACCAAACCACGACTTCGACGCTTTTGCGTGCCAGGATTTGCCTGACGTAATGAGCTGCAATCTGCGTCTTACCAACTCCGCCTGCGCCAACGAGCAGATGGAATCGACTTGGATTATCACTGTTGTCCAGCGTTCGATTTATCTCATCGATCTGATCTCGATGTTGAAAACAGTCAGCTTCCCGAGGCATAGCTCCAATCAACATGGGCCGATCGGGCATTTTGCGGTCTTGGGTTGTTACGAGTTGCCCTATGTATCCGGCTGCAACGCCACCAGCAAGCGCCACAACGGATGTCTCGGCTGCGATCTCGGGGCTCTGATAGGTGCCGGAGGCGGTCAGCCCTCGCTCGCCGCCGGCTTTGGGGGGTTTCCGAGGTTCACGCCCCCATCGATGTTCAGCACGCCGCCTGCCATCGAACCGGTCTCAGCACGAACAGTGAGATCTCCGCTCACAGCCAGCCCGCGCGGACCCGCATTCGTACCGCCTTGCGCGAGTGAGCCAAGCGCGGAAATTTCGCGCATCCACTCAACGGCTTCGGTCTGCTCCTCTGGAGGCAACTCGTCAATGAAGTCCTCGAATCTGGCTTGCCAGGATGCTTCGAGACGTGTGCGCTGAGACTCGCTCACTTCGGCTTGCACAAGGTCTGCCGCAGTACGGTCCAGTCGCTCAAGTACCACCTGCTGCCGCTCTACACTCCCGCGACCTAGTCGTGCCGCGACGCGACCTCGCACAACAGTCCAAAGGTCTGTTCCCACTGCCTGGACCACTGCGGTTCCGCCCGCCGCGGCGACGGCTACCAATCCCTCTGTCAGCATCCCCCCACCTTCCCGTGACACCAATCAGAGTGCACGGTACTAGCGAACAGCGCGGCAGGTTTAGGGATTTCTCGAATGAGTGTGCACTTATTATCCGCCAGGAGCCTCACGTCGCGGTACGGCCGCCAGCCATGGAAGAGACGTGTGAGGAGGCGTGTGCCCAACTGGACCCCGGACCGATGCCCGAAGGCGGAGTGGGCGCCTCACCCACTGTGCCAAAAGCGTGCCAGAACGAGGAGGCAGCGATGTGCGCATCTGCGGCGTCAGCGCCGAGCGGGCCGAAGGTAGGAGCGCGGGCGCAGCCAGAGCCGGGAAGCGCGCCCGGCGGAGCGGAGCTGGATGCCTTGATGATCTAGGGAAAGTACTACCGCGGTGGCTTACAAGCCGATCTGCGTGCTTTGCAGCTACCGCGCTGCACTGGCCGCGGCGCCACCTGAGACGAACGGCCTGAGCACGCGGCTCGGGAGCAGCACTGATGCGTTGCCGAGCGCCATGGGACGCTTGGCACCAGAGTGATGGAGATGCGAGAGGAGCCCACGTGTCGGAAGCCAGTCCGCGCGGCACCTACCTGGTCATCGCGGAGGCACTACGCAACGGGATCGAAGAGGGCGAGCTTGTCGATGACCTGCCGTCCGAGGCGGAGCTCGGGGATACCTACGGTGTCGCGCGCAACACGGTTCGCCGCGCTCTCAAAGTGCTCGAAGCGGAAGGCGCGCTGGAGTCCGCACCAGGCGCCGGCTGGCGCGTGGCTCGGGGTGGAGATCGGCGGACCCTCGTGGAACGAATGATTGCCGTGATCGAAGAAGACTCGCTGACGGTGGGGAGCGCGTATCCGTCGGAGGCGAAGCTCTGCGAGAGGTTCGGTGTCTCCCGCACCGCTGTGCGGCGGGGCCTTGCTCAGATGGAGGGGACGGGATTGCTTGCCACGGTTCATGGCAAGGGGCGCACTGTGCGCGCTCTCCCGGCTTCTGCCGGCCGGTCGTAGTCTTGGCCGCCATGGGACTGAATGAGTGGGCGTACTCGCTCTCCGAATCGCTGCTGTCCGATTCGCTGCCGCGGAGGTGGGCGCACTCCCTCGGGGTTGCCAAGCGGGCTCGGGCGCTTGCCTCGGTTCTCGGCGAGGACGCGGAGCTCCTGGAAGCCGCCGCGGTGCTCCACGACATCGGGTATTCGCCCGAGCTGGCCCTCACAGGATTTCATCCGTTGGACGGCGCCCGGTTCCTGCGCAGGCAGGGGGCGGACGAGCGGGTCGTTCGTCTTGTGGCTCATCATTCCTGCGCCGTCCTGGAAGCTGAGGAACGCGGACTCCGAGAGGAGCTTGAGAGCGAGTTCGAGCTTGAGCGCCCCGAGCTGGTGGACGCCCTTGTGTTCTGCGACATGACGACGACGCCGGATGGCGTGGAGACGACACCATCCGAGCGGCTGGACGAGATCGTGAAGCGGTACGGCCCGGACAGCATCGTGGGCCGCTTCATCCAACGGGCGGCCCCGGAAATCCACGCAGCCGCAATGCGAGTCGAGCGGCGGCTCTCGCTGGTCAAGGCCGCTGATCAGCCGATGTAGGGCTCACGCCGTGAGTCGTCCAGGCCGTGCGCGATGCGCAGCCGCATGGACGGGTGGATGTCGAGACCGCTGAGGTCCGCTGGATCTATCCAGCGGACCTCTTTCGATTCACGGCTGGTACGTAGCGAACCACCGACCGGGTGAGCGCGGAAGCAGATCGAGAACTGCTGGCGCACCTCGCCGTCGTCGTATGCGATCACGTGGTGCGGGTTGGTGTAGAGGCCTACGAGGCTGTCCACCTTCACAGCAATCCCGGTCTCTTCCGCCACCTCGCGGACGACGGTGCCGGCCACGCTCTCGCCAATATCGTGGCCACCGCCCGGCAGCGCCCACAGATCGTTGTCGGTCTTGTGGATGAGGAGTAATCGTCCGCTGTCATCGCGGACGACTGCCGTGACCGAGGGAACGACCGAGTTCGCCTCGGGGGCGGATGGGTCGTTGTAGTGGTCGATTCGGCTCATGTGCCCTGACCTCCGATGTTGTCGGGCTTGGAGATGGGCCGGGCGGACTCCCAGACGCGTTCCACGCTCTCAGCGTAGGCGTCGAACAGCTCTCCCCCTGGCACACGTTGGAGGTGCAGAACCGGGGCCATGTACGCGCCGACGCCGTACAGGTGACCGTTGGCCAGCATCTCGTCGTCTGCCCTATAGATCGAGTTGTAGAGCGTTGTGGAATGCAGGCGGAACTCGACACCCGGGAGCCTGAAGAGTGAGCCGTAGTTGAGCAGGGCGTTCCGAATCTTGCTGGCCATGGCTGGGCCGATGCCCTCGTCCGAACCACGTGCCGCAACGGCGGCGCAGTCCGGATCTCCGAGCATGAACCGGATGGAGACGCCGGCTGCGGACTTCTCTTTCACGACTTGGTGAAACGCGGCGTCTTCAGTGAGCCAGAAGCCGGAGTACACGAGTACGTCGAAGTGGTTCCTGGCCTGCGCATACAGTTGCGGCCATAGGCGGTTCGGTACGACGGAGCGATGCGGGTACAGCTGGACAAGTTCAGCGTTTCCAGCCTCAGTTACCTCGGCAGATGTGCGCTCCTCCTGCCACAGATACGACACCTCAGATTGCAGTAGCGATGCCGTGGCGTACTGGAACCTGCGATAGGGCTTGCGGTTCGGTTCGCTGATCCATCGCTCAACGGTCTTGGCTGACACGCCTAACCTAGTCGCCACTTGATCGAGCGTCAGGCCGCTTTCAGTGATCGCTCCGCGGAGCCTCTCGTTTGCCATGTCGTGCTCTCCCCCGCTGGGACGACTTGGGACGACTTCACCGTAGCGAAGTCGTCTGCCAGTCGTACACGAGCGGGGTCGATCGTCTTTGGCTTCGGCGCCAGTCTGGAAGCACATCGAGCAAGAGGGACAGCCGAATCGCTCAGCCAACGGGCTTGACGGCGCGAACCCCTCTCTGCATGATGAGGAACATGTAATACATGTTCCTCATGGGTGTCGCTTTGGCATCGATGGGCGAACGCGCACTTCTGTCGCACCGCTCAACAACTGCACAGCGTGATCCACCGCAGCGCGACGGCCGTGACCGTTCCGGCCGAGGCGAGTGGAGATCAGCCGATCGAGACCGGGCCCGGAGTCACAACCGGGCCCCACCCCTCCGTGTGGGGGACACACCATCGGCTCTAAAGAACCGCTACGGCACACCTTCGAAACTGCGACAACTTCCGGGATCTCGGAACTCTCCGGAACGAGCAGCGCCGTAGCGAACACGAGAACCGAACCCTGCACCAGCGCTCACGGTCCCCGGCATTCGCCCCGCTGTTTTGGCGGGCGGCGGTGTCGGGTCGCCGTGGTCGCTCGTAGCCATGAACGACCCGTAGACGGCACGCGGCCCCGGTGGGCAAACACCGGGGCCGCTTTCGAGCCGTACCACCTGCTAGGGAGAAAACGACTCATGAAGACCATCGCTGCACTTCAGAACCTTGTTACGGCGGCCTCGCTTGAGGGTGAGCCGTCGGACGCCGAGCTGGACGCGATCGAGCTGGAGATGCCCGTTATCCGGGCGGAAGTCGAGTTGCTGGACGCGCAGATCATGACGCTGGATCGCCCGGTGTCCGAGGTGGACGCCCGGCGCATCCGCCGTGCCCGCCGCAGGGTCATGGCGGCCCGGCGGGACCTGGCCAACCGCACGGTCGGCGCGACGGTGTCCGGGGGTGCGGCATGAGTAAGCAGATCCTCGGAGCGCACCTGTCGTTGCGTTGCTGCGGTACCACGATGCCGGAGGTGACGGCCGGTCCGTGCTGGCAGGTGTTCGTTGCCATGACCGGGCTGGTCAGTGAGTGGCCCACCTACACGTGGCCGACGTCCTCCCAGATCCCGACCTCCGATCAGCGCCTGGAGGCACTGACGGAACTCGGGTTCACGCTCGCCGACGGCGCCGACTGGGAGTGGACGGAGGGCACCGGGCCGGAGTACCACCCGCACCCGGTGCGCGTCGCACTACTGGCCGCGGCCAAGGTCCGGCCGCTGGACGGGGGTGCGGCATGAAGGCCAAGACCGTTCTGCCCGCCGTCGCGATGACGGCGGTGTCCATGGTGCTCACCCTGGCCGTGGTCGTGATGTGGCTCGGCACGGCGATGCCGTGGCCCGTCGCGTTGGTCGTCGGTCTCGGGATCGACGGCGGGTGGCTGGCCACCCTCGCCTACGAACGGCGTCTGGCCGCGCAGGGCGACCACAGCACCCCGGTCACCGCCGTCGGCTGGTCGTTCGGCCTGATCGCGACCGGCGTCCTGATCGCCCACGCCCTGACCGCCGAGGAGTCCACCGGCGCGTGGCTGGCCGTGGCGTGGCTGCCGATCGCGGCCAAGGCGCTGTGGCTGGTCCACGGGCTGTGGGAGCGGACCGCACTCACCGGTGAGGCTCTGGACGCGATCCAGGGCATCCAGCAGGAAGCCCGCGACGAAGCGGCTGTGGCCCGCGCCCGGTTGCGGGCTGAGGCGGCCACGGAGGAGACGCGGCTGACGGCCGTGACGCAGGCCGGTGCCCGCGTCGCGCACGTCCAGGCAAAGACCGCCAACACCCTCTCCCGAGCCTGGTCGACGCTGGAGGAAGCGCGGGAGGGCGAGGACACCGGACGGGCGCTGACCAGCGTGACGACCCGCGTCACACCCGGCGTCACACCCCGCTGGGAACTGCCGGTCTGGGGACCGACCGAGCCGGTTTCGGCGTTCGCCCTGGAGACGGCCGGCGCGCTCACCGATGAGGCGCTGGACGCGCTCGTCGACCGCATCCGGCACAGCGAGACGCCTGCCCTGTCCTACCGGGAGATGGCCACCCGCTTCCGGGCTGCGGGCCACTCCGCCTCCGAGGTCCGCCTGCGGGCCGCATGGAAACGCATGGTGGCGTGATGGGGGCACTGCCAATTGGAGTTCCAGCGGGTTCGATGGGTCCTTCGCCGAAGGCATCCATGCAAGCGACCAGGTGAGACAGCGGATCGGCGTGGTTACACGACTGCGTCGAGTTCTCGCAGGTAGAGGCAGATTCCGTGAGGAGATCCAGCATGTTGCGCATCCATGCAGGAATCCGGAAGCTGCTGCCTAGTCAACCCAGTCCTCCATGTACCGGTACCGGTCCAGCCCAACGGCTGAGAACTCGTCCGTGGCCGCACCTGCCACTGCACCGAGCCGCCTGAGCGCTCGTGAGATCGAGCTGTCCGTCTGGAGCGGACCCAAATCGAGCGCTCCTTCCGCCCAGACTGCGGCCCGTTGTTCGCCGGCACCACCGAAGTAGTCGGCCTCTACATAGGCAACCGGCCCTGCCGTCGACCACTCCGCGAGGACCTGGTCAAAGGCTCCCGGCAGTTTCCAGAATCCCAGCGGTCGATCAGTGCTGCCGTCCGTGACGGAGTCGAAGAGCTCGTCGGTCATCGGCATCAAGGCCAGGCCTTGCCCAAGGGGGGCCACCCGAGCGGCAGCCAGGTCCTGTGAGGCGGCTCGAAGCAAGCCATCCCCGGCTATCACTGCCTGCAGTTCGTACCCCACCCCAGAGCCCTCCTATGACGATCGGAGATCTCATCGTGCCGTATCGGCCCACGCGGAACCCGCGTGCCACCCCACCTGGGAACGGACACCCCACTGGCCGGTTCCCGTCAGGACAGCCTTCGGATCGCGCGAACCCGCTGGTTTCCGTCTACCGGTGGCGCCTGGCCCCGGACGGGTACGCCACTCGCCGTCAGCTCCGTGCCCTCGGGCTTCGGCCCGGCGGTCAGGACGTGGCCGCCGAACTTCAGCGGCCCCGTAAGCGGCGTGGCCCGCTGGTGGCCTACCTCTACCGCATCGACCTGGCCAAGCCGGTCCGTCCGATGACGCCGGGCCGCCGGGCTGCTCTCGAAGCGGCGATGGCCGCGCGCCGTACCTGCCCCAACTGCCGCCGCGATGTCGGGTACTGCATCCCGCGTTCGCTCGGCATGTGCGTTGCCTGCTCCGACCTGGACGCCGAGTCCGCCGCCTGAGCTGCGGCGATGAACGGAGACGTAGTGAAGCTGACCGTCAGCACACACAAGCTGCCCGGCTACCGCGCCACCCTCCGCACCGCCAAGCACCTGACCGAAGAGGCCGTCAGGGTCGTGGAGCGGTCCGTGGCCGGCCGGATGCCCGACGTGCAGGTCGTCCTCACCTCGGAGCGGTACTTCGCCGAGGTGGCCACGGCCGCCGAGATCGAGACTGCCGGATGCGTGGACAAGCGGGTCCAGTCCCGTGCGCTGCGATCCGCGAAGAAGCTGGCCGGCGAGACCGCCGCCCGCGCGATCCCGCTGTCCGACGGTGGGGTGCTGATCGTCGTCAACGTGGACCAGCACCCCAACGAGGCCACGTTCGCCATCACGCTCGTGCACGAGCTGGTCCACGCGATGCAGACCAGCCGCAAGGGCGTCCGCGACCGGCTCATCGCCGCACTGTGCAACGACCTCGGGGTCGAGCGCCTTTCGCGCCGTCAGTCCCGTGAGCACGACCGGCTGCTGGAGGCCGAGGAGCGCGAGGCGTACGGGGCTGAGCACCTCGCCGGCCGCCTCGTCCCGTCCGCCGCCGCCTGACCTTCCGGCGACCCTCCCCCATTCTTTCGCCCCCGGGTTCCGGGGGCGGTCAGGAGTGCTTCCGTCATGAGTGAAAACGTCGTCCGCCTCTTCAAAGCGACCACCCCCGCCCCTGAGGCCGCCCCAGTGGCTGCTGTAGCAGCGCCCGTCGCTGACAGTGCATCTGTGCCGCTGTGGGAGCGTTCCGCGCGGGGCGTCCGCACGATGGCCACCCACGAACACACCAAGACAGCCTGCCGCGCCGCTGCCCGCCACGGCCTCTACGTCCTCGGTGGCACGAGGATCGTGGCCCGCCGTACCTGGGAGGGCCGCACCGCCTCCCGCTACGAACGCCTGCTCCGTGCCGCCGAAGCCGCGGGAAACATGGACGCCGCAGCCGAGTGGGAGGAGCGCGGGCGGCAGTTCCGGCAGGAACGCCACCGCCGCCGCATGGACCTGCTCACCGCCCCGCTCGACGCGGCCAAGGGCATCGCGGCCGGCGCCGGGATCGGCGCGGGTGGTCTCTTGATCCTGGGCATCATGCTCGCCGTTGCGAACAAAGACTGGACCGACATCGCGGCGCCGACCATGGCCGTGATCGAACTGGTCCGCTGGATCGTCCTCATCATCACCGTGACCTGGGGACCGCTGGTCACCCTCGGACCGTGGGTGGCCGTGCTCGGCCTGTGGGCCGTGGGCAAGCACCAGCAGGCCGCACCCCAGTGGGCACTCCCGGCCAACGCCCGGAACGGGGAGGAGCCGATCACTCCGTCCATCGTCGTCCTGGCCCTCCGCAACCTGGGCATCGCTCCGCTACGGAACGCCATCAAGGAGATGGGCGACGCCGGCGCGTCCATGCTCGGCCCGATCCGGATCGCCGGATGCGGCGTCGAGGTGGACGTGACCCTGCCCTCCGGTGTCGCCACCAACGAGGTGCAGAACCGGCGGCGCAAGCTCGCCGAGAACCTGTCCCGGCACGAGCACGAGGTGTTCATCACGATCCCGGAAGCGGCCCGCACCGTCCGGTTGTGGATCGCGGACAGCGGCGCGTTGGACGAGCCGATCGGCCCGTCCCCGCTGGTCACCGACCAGACGATGACCGCGAACTACAAGACCGGACGGGCCCCTTGGGGCCAGGACCTGCGCGGCGACGCAGCGGCCCTGAGCCTCTACCAGCGCCACCTGCTCATCACCGGCCTGTCCAACCAGGGCAAGACCGCAGCACTCCGGGCCCTGGCCCTGTGGCTGGCCCTGGACCGCACGGTCGAGTTCCGGCTTGCTGACCTCAAGGGGGCTGGGGACTGGAACATGTTCGACGGCCTGGCCACGGTGCTCATCCAGGGCCCGACCGACGACCACGTCGTCCAGGCCACGGAGATGGTCGAGGGTGGCGTGAGCGAGATGGAGCGGCGTCTCCAGGCGCCGCCCGGCACGGTGTTCCCGCCGCTGGTCCTGATCGTGGATGAGGCACAGGTGGCGTTCATGTGCCCGGTGGTCGACGGCGAAAAGCGGCCGTACGGCGGGTCGAAGGCGACGTCCCGGTACTTCATGGCGGTGCGCAAGATTCACAACCAGGGGCGTGCGGTCAACGTGACGCTGTGGGAGGGCACGCAGGACCCCACGGACCAGAACCTGCCCAAGCTGGTCCGCGAGGGCGCCCACACCCGCGCTTCGCTGGTCCTGGGCACGGAGTCGCAGGCACGGATGGCCTTGGGTGACAAGGCTGTTGAGGGAGGGGCGGCTCCGCATCTGCTGCGTCAGGGCCTGGACAAGGGAACGCTGGTCGTCGCGAGCGACGGCATCGAGATCCCCGCCGGCCAGGCATCCATCACCATCCGCACCCACTACGTCGACGACGACCAGGCCGTCGAGATCGCCAACCGCGCCCGGGCCCTGCGCGACGGCGTCACCACCCTCCACGTCATCGAGCGCGACGAGGACCGTGACCCGCTCGCCGACATCGCCACCGTCATCGGAGACACGAACCGCGTCTTCACCCAGGACGTGCTGCAACGGCTCACCGCCCTGTCCGAAGACGCATACGGGAAGTGGACGCACGCCGACCTCAAGCGGGTCCTCGACGGCACCGGGGCCGAGCCGTACAAGTCCGACGGCCGCATGGTCGTCGGCCGCGACCGCATCGCCCGCGCCCTCACCAACCGCGACACCGACGGTTCCACTTCCGCCTCCCGGTAGAGGGAAGCGCACCCCCGGCAGGCCAGGGAGGCAGGGAGAACTCCCTCACCGCCTCCCTGCCCCGCCTCCCTGGCCTTGACCTGCACAAATGATGTTCAGGGAGTCAGGGAGTCACCCCAGCTCAACACCCCCGACACCCCTCCCGCGCGCCTCCCGATGGGGGTGCCTCCGCCTCCCTGACCCAGCAGAGGAAGAGATTCCGCATGTACCCCGAGAACACCGCCCACCGGCTCACCGAGCAGGCCGTCACCATCCACCAACCCACCCCCCTCGCCACCATCCCGGCCGCACCTGTCATCCCGATACAGCCCGGCGTGGTGCCGGCCGTGACGTCCATCGTCCTGCCCGACGGACGGGTCATCACCGGCTACGCCATCGCCCCCAGCCAACCCGAACCGGTCACGGCCAAGCCGGTCGTCTCCCGCGCGGCGGTGAACATCGCCCTGGGCGGGATCGGGTTCGGTGCCGTCTGCGGCGGACTGGTCCTGCTGACCACGTTCATCGCCGCACTCGCGGCCCTGGTCCAGCAGCTCATCATCCTGGCCGCCGTCATCTTCGGCGGCTGGATCGCCGTCCAGGTCCTCACCGCCACCAACCAGCGCGGCGCGACAACGGTGAACATCCGCAAGGCCGTCATCAAACGCAACCACTTCCACGGATGACCAGCCGTGGCCGCCCTCCTCGACTGGCGAGACAACCGGCACTTCGACCCGCACAGGGACCTGCCCTACGTGCTCTGCGGCAGGCCCACCCCGATGCGCTCTCACGACCGCGAGCCGGTCCACAAGGTGTGCGCCGAGGACTGGCTCGACCAGAACCCCAACTCCAACCGCTTCCACAACTGACCCCGGAGGACCCATGGACGACGACGAGTTCATCGACTGCGAGCTGTGTGACCCCAACGACGACTCCGAGCCGTACCCGTATCCGCACTGCTGCGCCTGCGGCGCCGACGGCAGCGGAAAGTTCCCCGACTGCACCTGCGAGTAGCTATGTCGAGGGCGGCCCCATCTCACGCCAATGAACCGGGGCCGCCCTCGTCCAGCACGCCACAACAGAACTGGAGGCATTCAGCATGACCCATGAACGCAAGACTGCGCTGCTCTGCGCAGCCTTACGGGCAGCCGATCGCGGTTGGTACGTCCACCCTCTGCGCCCCGGCGGCAAAGCCCCCGCACTGCACGGAGAGGAACACTGCACCGGCACCGGAGGCTGTGCGGCCGGTCATCAGAAGTGGGAGCAGCGCGCCACCCTGGATACCGACCGTATCCGTGGTGCGTGGGCGGTCCGGCCGTTCAACGTCGGTCTCGCGCCGGGCCCGTCGGGGCTGGTCGTCGTGGACCTCGACATGCCCAAGCCTGAAGACGATGCGGACACACCTTCCGGTGTGGATTCCTTCAAGGCGCTCTGCGAGCGCGCCGGACAGGCCGTTCCCACCACCTACCGGGTGCGGACTCCCAGCGGTGGAATGCACCTGTACTTCACCGCCCCCACCACAGTTCGGCTCCCCAGCAGCAAAGGGAAGCTGGCCAAGCGGATCGACACCCGGGTATGGGGCGGCAACGTCGTCGCCCCTGGCAGCACCATCAACGGCCAGGCATACGAGGTCACCGACACCGCCCCCGTCGCTGAGCTTCCCGCATGGCTGCTGGCCGCCCTTACGCCCGGCCCGCAGCCCGCACAGCCGGTACGCATCCGCGTGCCCCGGTGCGGCAACCGGGCCGCCGAAGTCGCCCTGGAACGCGAGACCGTGGCCGTTGCCACCGCACCGGAGGGCGACCGCAACGAGCAGCTGCTCAGGAGCGCCCGCGCCGTGGGCCGTTTCGTCGCATGGGGCGACCTGCCCCGGCACGAGGTGGAGCAGGCTTTTCAGGTCGCGGGTGAGTCGGCCGGACTGTCGGCTGCCGAGTGCCGCTCCACCGTGCGCAGCGCCCTCAACTGGTCCATTCGGACCTGCCGGCCGAGGGAGACCGCCGCATGAGCCGCCAGCCACGCCCGGACCTGAAAAGCCTTCCTGCCACCCCTACCGGCCCCGGCATCGCCGAACCGGCACCGGCCGCATCCGGCAGTAGCGCGCTGAAGGTCGTCGGCCGGCAGGCCGTCCCCATTGCTGTTCTCCCTGGCCCGCGGACGCTCACCGTGACCAGCTTCCGCCCCGGGCTTCATCTCCGAGGGCTGGAGCGGGGCGGGTTCCCGATCGCCGACTGGCTGTGCGCCTGTGGCCACCACGAGCGCGCACGGGGCCGCAAGGCGGTCACAGAACTGACCACCCGTGTACGCGTCGGGCAGTGCCCGCACCGCGCCCCCGCAGAGCACAGGAGGAACGCCGCATGAGCGCGCAGCAGATCACGGGCCCCCTCGACGGTGCGGCCCTGCTCAATGAGGTGGAGGCCTTCCACCGCCGGTTCAACATCTTCCCGCTCGAAGCCGCGTACGTCGCCGTGACGTTGTGGGACGCACACGCCCACCTGCTCGACTGCTTCGACGCCACCCCCCGCCTTGCGTTCCTCTCGCCGGAACCGGCCAGCGGCAAGAGCAGGGCGCTGGAGATCGTGGAAACCCTTGCCCCGTATCCGATGGTCGCGGTCAACGCCTCCGCATCCGCCCTCTTCCGGGCCGTCTCCGGAATGGATGCGCGGCCCACGATCCTCTTCGACGAGATCGACACAGTGTTCGGCCCCAAGGCAGGGGAGAACGAACAGCTGCGGGGTTTCCTGAACGCCGGCCACCGGCGCTCCGGCGTCATGTATCGGTGCGTCGGGGACGGCTCGAACCAGCAGGTGCAGGAGTTTCCCAGCTTCTGCGCCGTGGCCGTCGCCGGTCTCGGCACCCTGCCCGACACGATCCTGAGCCGGTCCGTCATCGTCCGCATGCGGCGCCGGGCTCCCAATGAGCAGGTGGATTCGTTCCGACAGCGCCACCACGAGGGCATCGGCCACGCGTTGCGGGACCGGCTCGCCGAATGGGCCGACAGCGTGCGGGAGAAGGTCGACGGGGCGTTTCCCGAGATGCCCGACGAGGTCACCGACCGGCCCGCCGACGTATGGGAACCCCTCCTCGCCGTGGCCGACGCGGCGGGCGGGGACTGGCCCAACCGGGCACGGGCCGCGTGCATCGAGATGGTCACCGCGTCCAAGGCAGACGACAAAGGGTCCACCGGAATCCGGCTGCTCACCGATCTGCGGGACCAGGTGTTCAACGGCATCGACCGCCTGCCCACCATCGCAATCCTCGACCGGCTGAACTCTCTCGACGAAGCGCCCTGGGCCGACATGGGCGGCAAGCCCCTCGACTCCCGGGCACTTGCCAAGATGCTCCGCGAGTACATGACCGCGGACAACAAGCCCATCGCCGCCCGCAACATCAAGACCGGCGGCAGCGTCATGAAGGGCTACTACGCCCGCGACCTCTACGACGCCTGGCAGCGGTACTGCCCTCCCCCCACTGAAAGTCCGCTACTTCCGCTACCTCCGCTACCGGCCAGCTCAGAGGCCCTTTCCAGGTAGCGGCAAGCCGCTACCTGTCCGCTACCCGCACCACCTTGCCGCTACCGGCCCGATGGCTCACCGCACCGGGCCGGCAGCGGTTTTGACGCTGCGCGGCTAGCGGGAGAGGACGTCGAAGAGGAGAGCACCGACCACCCACAGAGGGATCGCGAGAGCGACGAGCAACCCAGCTAGACAACCAAACGTCGTCAGTCGGGCACTGGTTCTCGCATGGTCGTCGCTCTCCTGCATGCCGGCATTCAACCGACTTCTATCCGCTACCGCTACCCCTATCCGCTACCTCGATCATGCCCCTGACCAGGGCGGTAGCGGAGGTAGCGGAGGTAGCGGACCTGACAGGGGGAGGGGCCAGCCCTTCCAATCGGCTGCATATCGAGGGAGACACACCTCCATGGACACGGCACCCACCGCATCCACCCCGCAGCGCCGACTCCACCGCGTTGAAGCCGCGGCCGAGATCCTCGGAGTGAAGCGCTCCACCGCCTATGAAGAGATCCGGCTCGGACGACTTCGGACCGTCCGCATTGGCCGCTGCCGGCGCATCCCGACGGAGTACATCGAGGACTACGTCGAACTACTCAAACGCGAGGCCCGTTCCGCGCACTGACATCAACCGCTCCCATCAGGGCCGCGTCCGCACGGACGCGGCCCGTGCGCGTTTCACGAAGGGTCATGCATGAGCGAGCCGACTGGTCACAGCCGCAAGGTGGCCAACGGAGAAGACTCGATCTACTGGGACAAGTCTAGGAATCGTTTTGTGGGCGCCGTGTCGCTCGGGTACACGCCCGCAGGTAAGCGAAACCGAGTGAAGGTGTCAGGGAAGACGAAGACCGAAGTTCGTCGCAAGCTCAGGGACCTGAAGAAGGACCTGGGTGCCGGTGTGAAGACGTCAGCGAGTTATACCGTTGCCCAAGCAGTGAATGACTGGCTCGACAAGGGCCTGAAGGGGCGAGACGAAACCAGCATCGGCACTTACCGGACGCTCGCGGAAACGCACATCACGCCCTACTTGGGTGCTGCCAAGCTCCGTGATCTGGACGCGGACGAGCTTGACGAGTGGTTGGAGGAGAGGGCCACCGTTCTGGCTACACAGTCCCTGAGAATGGTCCATTCGATCCTTCGCCGTTCCATCAGCCATGGACAGCGAAGGAACAAGGTCGTTCGGAACGTGGCCGAACTGGTTCAGGTACCGGAAGGCCGCTCTGGGCGCCCGAGCAAGTCGCTGTCGCTGGAGCAGGGGGAAGCGGTCCTACGGGCCAAGGAAGGCAGTTGGATCCATGCCTACGTAGTTCTATCACTTCTCGTAGGCGTCCGGCCCGAAGAGGCCCGGCCGCTGGCCTGGACCCACGTACACATCGACCCGGAGGAGGGGGAGAGGCCACACGTCGATGTGTGGAGGTCTGTGCGTCGGCACGGTGATACGAAGACTAGGCAGAGCCGCCGATCGCTGGCTATGCCCCAGCAAGCGGCCACTGTTCTACAGGGGTACAAGGCTCGGCAGGAAGACGCATGCACCGCCGTCGGCGCCCTGTGGACTGACAAGCGGCTTGTCTTCCCGACTGCGGACGGCGAACAGCGGAGCTCACTCAACGTGCGGCGCAACTTCAGAGCACTTCTCAAGGAAGCAGGCTTCGAGAATCCGCAGAATTGGACGACGCGGGAGCTGCGGACCAGCTTCGTCTCCCTGCTGTCAGATCACGGCATTCCCATCGAGGTAATCGCCCGTGTAGTCGGCCACAGTGGCACCAACATCACTGAGAGGGTCTACCGCAAGCAACTGCGCCCCGTGATCTCTGAAGGCGCCGAAGCCATGGACAACATCTTCAGTGCCGAGCCTGACGATGACTGACAGTGCACCGGAAACCTCTGATCGAGGCGCCGTGGCTCCCACTTTGGCTCCCCGCCGGCCGCGTGCGCTTCTTGGCAGGCCCCTGACCTGCGCTGGAGGGGCTGAGACGCTCATGAGGACTGTTGTGGCGGGCTTAAGGAGCGTCTAAGAGGGGGCTCAGGAAAGTCCACCGGTGGGCCTCTGTCAGCAGCCTCGATGCTGCAGGGGCCGTCCGTGGTTGTCCGGGGGAGACCGTCCGATGTCGTGCCGGGTGGCTCCCCAGCTGGCTCCCCGGGAGCCACCCAGCGGCCCTGACCCTCTGAGGGCCAAACTCCGACCACGGTCAGGGGAGTCGGGCACTCACGCCGAGGGCGACGGACGAAACCGCCCCGCCACCACCGGAGCGATGGTGACGGGCATCGGAACGTCCAGACCGAACCGGCCGCCCGGGGGCGTGAGGGACTCCACCGGACACGGAACGGAACCAGCCCCCCGAGGGCGGCGACCGGCCGTGCGGACACAGCGGGGAACCAGCGTGTCCAACACCGTTCGGGACACGCGACTGAGCATGGGCCCTGGCAACAGGACTCGCTCCCGCTCAGATTTTGGGAACGGTTGAGGAGGTAGACCTCGGTCCACGGACCCCGTCGCCCGCTGCACCAGGTGCGGACGCATCCGGACCGAGCAGAGCGCCGCTGCGTAGCTCCGTCAGCAGAGGCACCCGACGTCAATCACTTCGATCACGTTGCCCCGGGCCATGTACTCGACCCAGCACTGATTGCCGAACGCTGCCGCTTTCGCCCCTGGCGGCGGGAACGGAGCCTCGGCCGCGGCGCCAATGAGCATGATGATCTCCTTGCGCGCGTCGGCTGGGACGTCCAGCAGCACGTCGGCGGCGCGTTTGATCAATTCCACTCGCATTGCGCACCCCGTGGCAGGAGCAGCGTTGCACGGCACAGCCCCAGGCCCGGATGGGCCTGCCTAACCAGGGTCTCTCGGCTCGTCCGGGCATGTACAGGGGTACAGCGAAGCCTCTGCACACGCTCGTGCGGGGGCTCACGAATACCCAACCGCACCAACCTCAGCCGCGCGCCTCCGGAGCCCAGTAGGACGGTCCCCCGCCGCACCATTCGAGCAGCTCCGGGTCGTCGATCTTCGTATCGGCCTCGGGCAGGCCTGCGAGGCGTAGGAACTCCACCACGTCGAGCAGGTGGTACGCCGTGCCGACGTACTCATTGCGGATCGTCACCCGCCGTCCGCCGTCCGGCTGCGGCGGGTGAACGATCACGGGCGCTTGTCCGGACATACTCCCAGTGTGCTCCGGCCATCCGAATATGGATCGAGCCCCCGCACTCGCTCGTGCGGGGGCTCAGTCGAGGATCCCTGGCTCGGTGTCCGGTCGGCAGAACACGCACGCCTCCACTTGCGCGTCCGTGAGCGCCATCCGAGCATCCTGCGCCGAGACAGGATGCGTGTTGTTGCTGGTCATCGTGCAGTCGTCGATGTAGACGCCAGGGCAGCGGGCTGCCGGCGCTGACGTCGTACGGGGTCGCGTACGGCGTCCCACCGGGCGCCCTGAGCCTCTGAGCGCTCGGCTGCCGGGTCCCCCCTGGGAGCGCAGTTGGACCCGCTCGGCCCGTGCCCCTACAGGCCGCGTAGTGCCTCGCACAGGTCGTCGTAGGCTGTCCAACAGTCGACGCTGCCGTCTTCGTACAGGCTGCCCATGTACCAGTCGTCGTCACGGACGGGCTTCACGAGGCACAGACTGCGGAACCCGAGCACGATTTCTGGTTGCAGCACCTCGTCGGCTCCGTCGAAGGCGACCCGCTTCACCGCCCTGTTCGGATCCAGGACGACAGCCTCTTGGTCCCCGGATACGTCGCGGATCTGCTGAAGGGTCCACCCCGGAGGAAGCTGTGCGTCTGCCACCCAAGGATGGTCTCATCCACCGCTCATCGAGTTGATGACGACGTCGGGGCTGCCCGGCACGGTCACAGCGAAGGCGCTGCTCGGGTCGCTCGGGCTGCCCGCGAGCCCGGTCCGCGCACCGCTGCGGGCCGCCGGCCGGGAGGCGGCCGACGGGATGCCGGCGGCGTACGAGCGGCTGGCGGCCGCCTCATCAGCGTTCGGCGAAGATCGGCGTCCAGCGTCCGGCCGCGCCGTCGTTCCCCTTGCGGAAACCGCTCAGCGGTACGACCTTGTCGCTGCCGATCGTGACGAGCACGAGCCGGTTGTGGAACTCGTTCGAGCCCGGCGTGATGTCCCAGGCGATGAGCCGCTTGTCGTCGACCCAGGCAAGCAGTTGCTGCCCGTTCACCTTGGTGACCCGCTTGCCGGTGTAGGGGTCGAGGAGCTCGGATGCGGACTTCTTGTTGTTACCTGCGTAGCCGCCCGCGACGAGCTTGCCGCCCGGGGACAGCCCCGCGTCGTTGAACCAGTGCACGTACTCCTCGTTCGCGGGCTTGGCGACCTCGTTGCCCACGAAGTCGTAGTACTGCATGTGGGGACTCGTCGTGAGTCCGGAGTAGACCAGCTTGCCGTCGTGGCTGAAGGCGAAGTCCTGGCGGACGTTGAGGTCGTCGCTGTTGTACGTGACCTCGCTCCAGGAGCCTTTGCCGGAGTCCACGTCGAGGACGTAGAAGCCGGTCCGGTTCGACTGACCGTACTGCGGCATCCAGTCGTTCTTCTTGCCGTCGCCGTCGCTGTCGTAGTCCGCCTTGTACCGCAGGTCGGGGTTCGTGTTGTACGTCGTCGCGACGAGCTTGCTGCCGTCTGGCGAGAACTCGACGCCCGCGACGCCGCGGTCGACCGGGATCCAGCGCTCGACCTCGCCGGTGAGCAGGTTGAGCAGGCCGATCCGCTTGGCGGGCAGGTCCTTTTCCAGGACGGCGGCGGTCCGCATGCCGGGGGCGACGTCGATGACGGACCACTTGGTCGTCTTCACGTACGTGCCGGTCTTCTGGTCGAGGAGCTGGTAGGTGCGGACGGCGACACCGCGGTCGTCCGTCTGCTTGACGTTGCTCCAGGTGTAGTACGCGGCCAGCGCGACGTCCCCCGCCGCGATCAGGTCGCGCGGCGGTGTCTGGTCCGGGTGGGCGATGACGTCGCCCGGGTTCATCTCGCTTGCGAGGAGCACGTCGTCCTTGCCGGAGTCCAGGAGCGGGACCGCCACCGCGACGGCGACCACGGCGGCGGTGGCCGCGGCGGCGGACGCGAGCGCCCGGGTCCGACGGCGCCGTCGGACCGTCAGCACCCGCTCGGCGAAGCCCGGCCCCGGTGCCGGCTGTTCGGCGGCCTGTTCGCGCAGCGAGTCGCGCACCAGTTCGTCGACGTTCACGGACGCACCTCCACAGGCGAGAAGTCACGGGACGGCTGCTGCTCGGAGCCCGCGGGGCCGAGTGCGGCCAGTTCGGGGGCGAGGCGCCGCAGCCGGGCGAGGGAGCGGTGCGTGGTGGACCGCACCGTGCCGACCGAGCAGCCGAGGAGACGGGCGACGTCGGCCTCGGGCAGGTCCTCGAAGTAGCGCAGTACGAGGACGGTGCGCTGACGGGCGGTGAGCCGGGCCAGTGCGGCGCGCATGACGATGCGCAGGTCGGCCGCGCCAGGCCCGTCGTCGGTGCCGTGGCGCGCGGGGTTCTCCAGCGGCTCGGGAACGCTCAGTTCGCGCCGCGGCCACTTCAGCCGCCAGCGACTCACCTGCTGCCGGTAGAGGATCTGCCGTACGTACGCCTCGGGCTCGTCGATGCGGTGCCAGCGTCCCGCGGCCTTGATCAGTGCGTTCTGCAGCAAATCCTCGGCTGCGTGCCGGTCGCCGCCGCTGAGCAGGACGGCGGTCTTCAGCAGCGCGGACGACCTGTTCTCCACGAACTCCCGGAAGTTTTCCTGGCCCTCGGCATCCATCGTCACCTTCTCTTGTTGTTCTGGGATCTTCCTCGGCGGGCTTGCTGTCCTTGATGACGTCCGCGGCGGCCCCCCGCTATGCCTGTGTGTACGCAAAAAATAAGCGGGCGGCCCGCACCGGGATCCGGACGCTGTTGGTAAATCCGGGGCCTGCGTGACGACGGCCTGCACAAGCTCTTCGGTGTCCCGACTGCGTCGACGGCCGACGGTATGTCGGAATCCTCGTGATCGTCGCACGATGGCTCCCGCTTTGGCTCCCCGGTGGGCGTGCGAGTCCCGTGACCGGGCGCTGACCTGCGCAGAGAGGTCCGCGACACCCGGTAGGACTGTTGTGGCGGGCTCAAGGACCCGCTCAGCAGCGATCGAAGAAGACGTGGTCCGGCGCCTCCACTCCGCGCCGTCCGCTCCGTCCCGCCGTCCGCTCCGTCCCGCCGTCCGCTCCGTCCCGCCGTCCGCTCCGTCCCGCCGTCCGCTCCGTCCCGCCGTCCGCGGGCGAGCCGGTGGAGCGGCGCGCGGGCAGCGCGTGCCACCCCTTCCACCACCGTGAGCGGTCGGCCTGCTGATCGACTGTGTCGGTGGTGGCTGGGACGATCGGCGCATGACGACGATCGACTGGGACTCCGCCGCCGACTCCTTCGACGAGGAGCCCGACCACGGGCTGCTCGATCCGGTGGTCCGGCACGCATGGGCGCAGCGGTTGGAGAGCTGGCTGCCCGGTGAGCGCTCCGATGTACTCGACCTGGGATGCGGCACCGGAAGTCTGGCCCTGCTCGTCACCGGGCAGGGCCACCGCGTCACCGCCGTCGACCGGTCGCCGCGCATGGTCGAGCAGGCGCGGGCCAAGCTCGTCGGGACGGGTGCCGAGGTGCTGGTCGGGGATGCGGCCCGACCGCCGGTCGGTAAGCAGCAGTTCGACGTGATCATGGTCCGTCATGTGGTGTGGCTGCTGCCCGACCCCGCGGCGGCCCTGCGGCACTGGTTCGGACTGCTGCGGCCCGGCGGGCGGCTGCTGATGATCGAAGGGGTGTGGGGCGGGGTGGGTCTCTCCGCCGGGCAGCTGACCGGACTCCTCGCCCCGTTCACCGAGCGCATCCACCACGAGCGGCTCTCCGACGACCCGGACCTGTGGGGCAAGCACGTCGACGACGACCGCTACGCACTGCTGGCCCGCGCCGAACCACCGCACCGGCACACCGAGATCGTCGATGTGCATCTGATCCTCCGTCGCGGCCCCGACGTCCTGCTCGCCCGCCGCGCCCGTACGGGATACGCGGACGGGCTGTTCAACGGCCCGTCCGGACATGTGGAGGACGGCGAGGACGTCCGCGAGGCGATGATCCGCGAGGCCGCCGAGGAGATCGGTGTCGAACTGGACCCGGACGAGCTGCGGGTCGCCCTGGTCATGCAGCACCGCGGCCCCGGCGGCGCCCCCCGGACCGGCTGGTTCTTCGAGGCGGAGTACGACCCGGCCCGCCCGCCGTACAACCGTGAACCGGAGAAGTGCTCCGGACTCGCCTGGTTCCCGCTGGACGGCCTGCCCGACGACATCGTCGCTTACTGCCGTGCGGGGCTGGACGGATACCGGGCGGGAGAGCGCTTCCTGATCCACTGGCACGAGGACGGCGACACCGTGGCCTACCAGCCGCACGGCATCCGCCGCGCGGTCCCGCTGCCGTCGGGCGGGGCCGGCACCGGAGGGGTGCACCACATCGAGCTGTGGGTGCCCGACCTGGTGGCGGCCGAGGCGGGATGGGGCTGGCTGCTCGGCGAGCTGGGCCATGTGCCGTACCAGAGCTGGGAGCGCGGCCGCAGCTGGCGGCGCGGCGACAGCTATCTGGTGATCGAGCAGTCGGCCGATCTGACCCCGGGGCCGCATGACCGGCTCCGCCCGGGTCTGAACCACCTGGCGTTCCATGTCCGGGACCGGGCCACGCTGGACGCACTGGTGGCGCGGGCCCCGGACCACGGCTGGCGACTGCTGTTCCCGGACCGCCATCCGTACGCGGGCGGCGAGGGGCACTGCGCCGCGTATCTGGAGGATGCGGCGGGCTTCGAGGTGGAGCTGGTGGTGCGTTAGGTGGTGTCGCGGGACGGGCTCGGCGGTGCCAGCAGCCCCGCGAGCCCGCCCGCCAGGGCCAGGCGTTCCAGCTCGTCCAGCGCCCGGCGGGCGGCATCCGCAGCCGCCGGATCACGTGCGGCCAGGCCGCTCTCCTCGAACTCGTCCTCGTCCAGTCGCAGTACGGAGGAGCCGTCCGCCGACACCCACAGGTCGAGATCCAGGTCCTCCACGAGCAGTTCCCCGTCGCGCAGCACGGCAGGCCGGGTGATGTCGCAGTACCAGCCCTTCAGCGTCCCCCCACCGGTACGGACCTCCTTCACCGCGAACCACCGGTCGCGCCAGTAGTGCTCGGTGAAGACATCGCCCGGCTCGAACCGTACGAAGCCGAAGTCGCGCACGCCCGGCGCGGCCCACGGGGCCGTCACCGTCACCCGGATGCCGTCGTCGCGTACGACGTCCGCCGGGTAGCGGATCTTCGTCCGGCCCGCCTTGACCAGAGCGACCTCAACCGAGCCTGCGTACATGCCGTACCTCCGTGGCGCAGATCTTGTAGCCGAACCATGTGTTGATCGCCAGCATCGGGCCGTTGTCCGCGTCGTTGCCGGTGTACGCGTCCGTGTAGCCGGCCGCGCGTGCCCGCTGCAGCGAGTCGTTCTTGGCGAGCTTTGCCAGGCCCCGGTTGCGGTTCGCCCTGCGGGTGCCCGTCATCCCCGACCAGTAGCGGGTCAGACCGTCGGTGTTCGCCGCGCTGAACGCCGCCACCTGGCCGTCCACCACCGCGACCGAGGTGAGTTCCCGGTCGAGACCGGGGTTGTTCCACGTGTGCTGCAGCCAGTCCTCGTAGTCCGCGAGTTCGGCCGGGGTGTCGCTCGGCTCGTCCGCCGTGGACTCGGCGTCCGCCTCGAACAGCGGCCGCGGGTCGTCGGCGAAGTCGGCGGCCGTACGCAGCTCCACACCGGCCGGGAGCTCCTGACGGGGCGGCAGGGAGCCGTGCGCCAGGTCGAGATGGAGGAAGTGCGCCGGGCGGCTCGGCGTATAGCCGCGCTTCTCGGCGAAGACCCGGTTCGCCGGTTCGTCGAGCACCCAGGTGTAGACGGCGACGGCCCCCGCATCGGCCAGATACTCCTCGGCGGTGCGCACCAGCAGCGAGCCCGCCCCGCGGCCCGCGCGCCGGGGGAGCGTGTAGGGGTTGCAGAAGCCCTGGCCGGATTCCGGGCTGTCATAGGCGATACCGACCTGCGCGGTGCCGATGATCTCCCCGTCCTCCTCGGCGATCAGCAGCCGGTACCGCTTGTCGGGGTGGGCGGTCGCCTGCTCGAAGACGACCTGCTCGGGTGTGGTCACCATGTACGGGAGTGCGGCTCGCCGCACCCGTACCCAGGCCTCGGCATCGGTGGGCAGGAAGTCGCGCACGATGACTGTCATGCGCCGGACGGTACGCGGCGGTCCGGCCCGGTCGCCTCCGAATTTCCGTCGGTGGGGGAGAATCGGTCCGTGACCTTGAAGATCGCGCTTGATCCGGACGCCGGCACCGCCCCGTACGAGCAACTGCGCACGCAGATCGCCGAACTGGCCCGGTCCGGCGAACTTCCCGTCGGCTACAGACTTCCGACCGTACGCGGCTTCGCCGAGGAGCTCGGCCTCGCCGCGAACACCGTCGCCAAGGCGTACCGGGCCCTGGAGGCGGACGGGGTGATCGAGACCCGCGGGCGCAACGGTACGTTCATCGCCGCCGCGGGCGATACGGCGGACCGCAAGGCGGCAGCGGCGGCGCGGGAGTACGCGGAGCAGGCGAAGCGGCTCGGGCTGTCCCGCGCCCGGGCCGCGTCGCTGGTGGAGGATGCGGTACGGGTGGCGTACCAGGGGTGACAGGGCGAACCGGGGCCGTTCGGTGGCCGTTCCGCCATCGAGTGCCGGACGGGCCCGAAAGTTGTCCTCAGGCGCCGGACGGGCTCAACGGTTGTGCCCAAGTGCCGGACGGGCCTGATTTCAAGCCTGTCCGGCGATTGAGGACAACACCTCAGAGGTACAGTCCCGCGTCCGCCCCCGCGTCCTGCTTCGGTACCGACGCCGGCCCGGTGCCGCGCCGCAGTGCGTACAGCTCGGCCAGCGTCGCGCCCTCCCGACCGAGCCCCTCCTCCGTACCCAGCCAGGACACCGCCTCCCGGCGGCTCAGTGGGCCCACCTCGATCCGGGCCAGGCAGCGGCCCGGCCTGACCACCGCCGGGTGGAGCCGTTCCAGGTCCTCATTGGTCGTCACCCCCACCAGCACATTGCGGCCCTGGCCCAGCAGCCCGTCGGTGAGGTTCAGCAGCCGGGACAGCGCCTGGCCCGCCGTGTGCTTGGCCTCGCCGCGGATCAGTTCGTCGCAGTCCTCCAGGAGCAGCAGCCGCCACCGGCCCTTCGTCGTGCCGTCGTCCTCGCCGATCGCGATGTCCATGAGATAGCCGACGTCGTTGAAGAGCCGCTCCGGATCGAGTACGCAGTCGACCTGGCACCAGTCCCGCCAGGACCGCGCCAGCGTGCGCAGCGCCGATGTCTTGCCGGTGCCGGGCGGGCCGTGCAGCAGGAGCAGCCGGCCCGCGATGTCGTCCGGGGTCACCTTCATCAGCCGGTCCATGGCGTCGGCCACCGGTGCCGTGTAGTTGTTGCGCACCTCGCCCCATGTGCCGGCGGCGATCTGCCGGGTGGTGCGGTGCGGGCCGCGGCGCGGGGAGACGTACCAGAAGCCCATCGTCACATTCTCGGGCTGCGGTTCCGGTTCGTCCTGGGCGCCGTCCGTCGCCTGATCGAGGATCTGCTGCGCCAGCTCGGGGGTGGTCGCGGTGACGGTGACGTCGGCGCCGCGGTTCCACCGCGAGATGAGGAGCGTCCAGCCGTCGCCCTCGGCGAGTGTGGCGCTGCGGTCGTCGTCACGGGCGGCGCGCAGCACCTTGGCGGCGGGCGGCAGCAGCGTCGCCCCGGACTTCACCCGGTCGAGGGAGGAACTGTGCGAGTACGGCTGCTCGCCCGTCGCGAAGCGGCCGAGGAACAGCGCGTCGACGACATCGGCAGGGGAATCGCTGTCGTCGACGGTGAGCCGGATCGGCAGAGCGGCCTCAGGGTTGGCAGACATGGCGCCCATGATCCGGCACGCAGGCACCCGACGCACCCAGGTTTCGCCACCTCCCGTCAACCGGCCCGCACATGGGCCGTTCACTCCGCGGCAGCCGCTTTGTCCGTTGGTGCGAAAGATGCCGGATTCCGGTGTGATGCAGCCTCAGGAGGTCGTCAGGAAGCGCTCATCCGATCGACTTGGCATGGACACTTCCGGACCGACGATGCTGCTGCTACCACTGAGTAGGCAGAGATCCTGCCGGTTCGGTCCAAGGGAGGTTCTATGAAAATGTCCAGACTTGTGGCGTTCTCGTCCTCGCTCCTGCTCGGTGCCGTACTTGCCCTCACCGGGGCAGCCACCGCGAACGCCGCATCGTCCGTCCTGGCCGTCGACTACGTTGCCCTCGGCGACTCGTACTCCTCCGGGGTCGGGTCCGGCAGCTATGACAGTGCCAGTGGTGACTGCAAGCGCAGCACCAAGGCCTACCCCAACCTCTGGGCGAGCGCCAACTCGCCCGCGTCGTTCGCCTTCACCGCCTGCTCGGGTGCCCGCACCGACGATGTGACGGCCGGACAGCTCTCCCCGCTCAACTCCTCGACCGACCTCGTCTCGATCTCCATCGGCGGCAACGACGCAGGCTTCGCCGATGTCATGACCACCTGTGTGCTCCAGTCGGAGTCCACCTGCCTCAGCCGGATCGCCACAGCCCGCAGCTACGTCGACACCACCCTGCCCGGCAAGCTCAACTCGGTGTACACGGCGATCAGGTCCAAGGCGCCGTCCGCCCATGTGGTCGTCCTCGGTTACCCCCGCTTCTACAAGCTCGGCGGCAGCTGCATCGCCGGTCTGAGCGAGACCGAGCGCTCCGCCATCAACAGCGCGTCCGACTACCTCAACGCGGCAACCGCCAAGCGCGCGGCCGACCACGGCTTCACCTTCAGCGATGTCGCCGGGAGGTTCACCGGGCACGAGATCTGCTCGGGAAGCGCATGGCTGCACAGCGTCAACTGGCTCAACATCGGTGAGTCGTACCACCCCACCGCAGCCGGACAGTCGGGCGGCTACCTGCCCGCCTTCAGCTCCGCCGCCTGACCCGGGCGGACCGCCCGGATCACTCCTCCGCCGGGTAGGAGGCCCCGTTCGACGGGGTCTCCGTCCGGCAGGTCACCGAGAACTCCACCCCGTTCGAGGTGACCGCGACCGGACTCCTGACCTCCAGCGTGATCGTTCCGTGGTACGTGGTGTCCTGCTGGTACGTCAGTTCTGTGTGCGACACCTGCTTCGCGCGCCCGTCGCCGGAACCGAAGGACAGCGACTGCCAGCCGGGATCGGAACTCGTACCGTCCTTCAGCACCCACCGGTACTCGACCTCCACCGGCGTACGCCCCACCGTGACGGTCGCCTCGACCGCAGGCGCCGATGCGTGCGGGGGAGGACAGCTGCCCTCGTAACTGCCGCGCACCGAGGTGAGATAAACCGTCACGGTCTGCGGCGGCGGCTTGCTCGTACTGCTGTGGCTGCTCGCGCCGCCTACGGCCTTGCCCGCGGTGTCGCCGTCGCCGGTGGAGCTGCTGCCGCCCTGCGCTCCGGCGGATCCGGGCGCCTCCTGTGCGGCGGGCGTCGTGTGCGGAGCGCTGCTGGTCGCACCCGGGCCGCTGCCCGTGGCACCTCCCGTGTCGCCGTCGTCGCCCCGGTCCGCGAGCGTCCAGATGATCCCGCCGACCGCCAGCAGCAGCACCGCCACGCCCACGGCGAGCAGTGCGACCGCCCGGCGCGGCGGCCCGGCGGGGGTGACTTCGGCCGTCGTGGACAGGTCCGGGGAGGGCGGTGGTGGTACGGGAAGGGGTGCCCGGGGTGTGAGGGTGCCGGCCGTCGTCGTCGGACCGTACGGATCCGGCGTACCCGCCCCGGTAACGCGCGGCGCCCCGCCCGCCGCGATGATGCGCAGCTGGTGCTCGGCCTGTTCGGCGGAGAGCCGCTCGGCGGGATCCTTGCGCAACAGCCCCTCGACGACCGGGGCGAGCGGGCCGGCCCGCCGGGGCGGCGGCAGTTCTTCGTCGACCACCGCCCGGAGGGTGTTCAGCGGTGTGTTCTGACGGAACGGCGAATTGCCCTCGGTCGCGGCGTACAGAAGCACTCCGAGCGACCATAGATCCGACTCGGGCCCCGGCGTGCGCCCCAGTGCGCGTTCCGGTGCGAGGAACTCCGGCGAACCGATCAGCTCACCCGTCATGGTGAGTGCGGACGTCCCCTCGACCATGGCGATACCGAAATCCGTCAGCACCACCCGCCCGTCGTTGGCGAGGAGCACATTGCCGGGCTTCACATCACGGTGCAGCACCCCGGAGGCATGGGCGCTGCGCAGCGCGGCCAGCACCTCCGCGCCGATGCGCGCGGCCCGCTGAGGGGTCATCGGACCCTCGGCGTCCAGCACTTCGGACAGTGCAAGCCCCCGGATCAGCTCCATCACGATCCACGGGCGGGAGTCCTCGGTCGCCACGTCGTAGACGGTCACCACATTGCGGTGCGAGACCCGGGCCGCCGCCCACGCCTCCCGCTCCAGGCGCGCGTACAGCCGTTGTACGTCGGAGGAGGCGAGCCCCGACGGGGCGCGGACCTCCTTCACGGCGACCTCTCGCCCCAGCACCTCGTCGCGCGCCCGCCACACGACCCCCATCCCGCCCTGGCCCAGGGGGCCCAGCAGGCGGTAGCGGCCCGCGATCAGTCGGTCGTCGCCCGGCACTTCGCTCACGGTGATCCCCCATCCGCAGGAGTGGCGGCAGCACGGCGGAAACCTCTCCACGCTAGCTCAGACCGGCCCGTTCCAGACCCCCTTGCGCAACAATCCGCCGCTGCGGTGCAACTGCTCCCGATCTGTCCAACTCGCCCTGGAATCGAGCGAATTATGAGTCCGGTCGTCAACCTCCGTATGTGTGTGCTCAATCCGGCGACCGGGATACACGAGTGTCATAGTGGGGGGATAGGGTTAACCTGCCCGGGCCGGGTGCCCTCGTACGGGTGGGGAGTGACATGGAACAGATAGCGATGCGCAGCAGGCCGCGTGTGCCTGCCATCACATGTGGGAGCAGCGCGACCAGTTCGCGCCTCGACCGCCATCTCGCAGTGCTCGGCGGTCCCGCCGTCCCGCAGCGCGAGAGTGCGGAAGCGACGCTGCTGATGCTCGAGCTCACCTCGCGCGACGCCGCGCGCACCCGCCGGAGCAGGAGCGCGCGTGTCTCGCTCTTCGCGCCGCTGCGGCGGCTGCGGCGCTCGCTCTTCGGCGGCCGCCACTGACCCGACGGCCCGTCACCACCGATCCGGCCCCTGACCGGTCGCCCGTCCCTGACTGAACCGGCCGACCGCTCGGGCCGCTCAGGCGATCACACCGTCCCGGCGCAGCGTTGCTCCCTGCTCGTCCGTCATCCCCGCGGCCCGCAGCAGCGCTTCGGTGTGCTCGCCGAGCGCCGGTACGGTTCCCGTTCCCGGCTCCCGTCCCCGGTGCCGCGCCGCCCCGGCACCGTGATCGGCGGGAGCACGGCCGGCGACGTCCGCCCGGATTGCCCGCCAACTCGGGTGCCGGTTCGCGGAGTCGGTGCCACTCCCGTTGTGCGCCGTACGGGCCGACGGCGGGTGCGGGCGAGCCCGTGTACGTAACAACTTTTTCATCACGAGATGTTGACGTCGAAAACTTCCCGGGCCAGGGTGCTGATCGTTTGGCACGTACACGGCACCTCACCCCCGGAGGCGTACATGTGTGACCTGCACGATCAGCACGAGCACGCGCACGAAACAGCCATGGCGGCCGGTCCGGTCCTCAGCCGGAGACGGATCATGCAGATGCTCGGCGCGGCAGGGGTGACCAGCGCAGTGATGGCGGCCGACGCCGACCCGGCGATGGCCGCGGCCGCCGAGGCGACCGACGCCGCGACGGACGACGGTTACGAGGCTCCGAAGGGACTGGCGCAGGACAGCCCGGCCAAGCAGGCGGCGATGGGCTGGATCGACGGCAACAGCGGCCGGATCACCGGGCTCAACGCGGAGATCTGGGACCACGCCGAGCTCAGCCTGCGCGAATGGAACTCCTCACTGGCCGAGGCCGGATTCCTGGAGAAGGCGGGCTTCGACATCGAGTTCGGCACCGCGGGCTTCCCGACCGCGTTCACCGCCACGTTCCGCTACGGCAGCGGCGGCCCGGTCCTCGGCTTCAGCGGGGAGTACGACGCGCTGCCCGGGCTCTCGCAGAACAAGGGCGTCGGCCACCACGACCCGCGCGAGTACATCCACGACCCGTTCGCGCCCGGTTACGGCCCCGGACACGGTTGCGGGCACAGTGCGCTGGGAACGGCCGCGGCGGCCGCCGCGGCAGCCGTCGCCCAGGCCGCGGAGAAGCACCGGCTTCCGGTCACCGTGAAGTTCTTCGGCTCGACGGCCGAGGAGACACTGATCGGCAAGACGTACGCCGTCAGCAAGGGCGTGTACGACGGCCTGGACGCCTTCCTGGACTGGCATCCGTCCACGGCCAACGCCACCGGCTGGGGCACCACCACCGCGATGACGGCGGTGACGTTCACCTTCCTCGGGGTCGCCGGACACGGCGGCACCCCGCTCGGCAACAAGAGCGCGCTGGACGCCGCCGTGATGATGGCGACGATGTCGGAATTCCTGCGCGAGGAGAACCTCGCCCCGTCGGGCCGGCTCCACTGGGTGATAAACAACGGTGGAGACATCCCCAATGTCACCCCGGAGATCGCCGAGATCTCGTACTACGTACGCGAAGGCAGCCCGGCCCGCGTGCAGGTGCTGCTCGACAAGGTGATCGCGGTCTCCGAAGCGGCGGCGAAGGCCAGCCAGACCACGGTCGGACACCGGATCACCTCGGCCTGCTGGAACCAGCTGCCGTCGAAGTCCTTCGCCGAACTGCTGCACGAGAACATGACGCAGATCGGTCCGCCCGCGTTCACCGACGAGGCGCACGCGTTGGCGAAGGAACTCCAGGAGTCACTCGGACTGCCGGCCGCCGGCATGCACGACAAGGTCGGCGCGCTCACCCCGCCCAACCCGGTCTTCATGGGCGGCGGTTCGACCGATGTCGCGGACATCAGCTGGAATGTGCCGACCGTGTCGATGGGCGCGGCCCTGGCCCCGATCGGCACCAAGATGCACACCTGGTCCACGGCCGCGTGCGCGGCCGCCGCTCCCGGTCAGGCGGCGGTGCTCGCGGCGGCGAAGTACCTGGCGGCGACCGCGGTCGATCTGCTCACGCAGCCGGAGCGGCTGAAGGCGATCAAGGCCGAGTTCGCGGAACGCACCAAGGGGCTGGAGTGGAAGACGGCGCTGCCGGAGGGCTATGAGCCGCCGATGTACGAGCCGCCGGCCTGGTTCCTGAAGAAGACCGGACAGAAGTGGCCGCCGAACAACATCACCTGGCCGCCGAAGCGGGTCGTGTCGCACGAGAAGTTCTCCTCGCTGGGACCGGAACTGACACCACAGAAGTAGAGGGCGGGCGCCGGGCGTGTGCGCGGCATGCCCCGGCGCCACGGCACCGGGCGACGCCTGCCCGGCGGCGGGAACGGTGCTCAGGGCCGCCGGAGCCGGCCCGGGTCACTCGCCGCCGCGCGCATGGCGCCGTACGGCCAGTGGTACGAAGACCGCGAGCAGTACCGCCGACCAGGCGAGTGTGCCCGCCACCGGGTGGGCGACCGGCCAGGCGGCGTCGGCGGACGGTGATGCGTTGCCGAACAGGTCGCGGGTGGCTGCGGCCATGGCGCTGATCGGGTTCCACTCCGCGACCGTCCGCAGCCAGCCCGGCAGGTTGTCGGTCGGGATGTACGCACTGGACAGCAGCGGCAGGATGAAGGTGGCACTGCCCAGTTGGCCGGCCACCTCCTCGTTGCGGATCAGCAGGCCCAGCCAGCAGCCCACCCACGACGTGGCGAACCGGAGGAGCAGCAGCAGTCCGAAGGCGCCCAGGGCGGCGAGCGGGCCGCCCTCGATCCGCCAGCCGACCGCGAGTCCGACCAGGATCAGCGGGACCATGCCGATGGCCGTGGTCAGCAGATCGGCGGCGGTCTGGCCGAACGGTACGGCGGGCCGGCTCATCGGCAGTGTGCGGAACCGGTCCATCACCCCGCGGTGGCAGTCCTGCGCGGACTGGAACATCCCGGTCATGATGCCGTTGGCCGCCGTCGACGCGAGCAGACCCGGCACCAGGAACGCGCGGTACTCCTGGCCGGGCATGGCCAGGGCGCTGCCGAACACGTAGCCGAAGAACAGCAGCATCGTGATCGGCATGGTCTGGGTCAGGATCACTACGCCCGGGGCTGCTTTGATCCGCTGCAGATGGCGGCCCAGCACGGCCAGGCTGTCGGCGATCGGGGTGCTCTTGGCGGGTCCGGTGCGCTGCTCTTGGGCCAGTACGGTGCTGCTCATGCTGCCGTCTCCTTCAGGGGCGGGGAGGTGCGGCCGTCGCCGCGGCCGGTCAGGCGGAGGAAGACCTCGTCGAGCGTCGGCGGGCGCAGGCTCACATCGATCAGCGGTACGCCGGCCGCGTCGAGTTCGCGGACGATACGGGGGAGGGTGAGCGTGGTGTCGGTCGCGACGGCGCCCACGGTGCGGCGCTCGTGGTCGAGCACCGGTTCGGCGCCGGTGAGCTGGTCGAGGACGGCCGCCGCCGGGATCAGCGCCGATGCTCGGGGGACGACCACCTCGGCGTACGAACCGATGAGGGCCTTCAGCTCGGCGGGGGTGCCGCGGTGGGCGGTCCGGCCCCGGTCGATCAGCACGATGTCGTCGGCCAGCTGATCGGCCTCCTCCAGATACTGCGTGGTGAGCAGGACGGTCGTGCCCCGGCCGGCCAGTTCGCGTACCGCCGCCCAGATCTGGTTGCGGCTGTGCGGGTCGAGTCCGGTGGTCGGCTCGTCCAGGAAGAGCACCCTCGGCCGGGTCAGCAGGCTGGCGGCGAGGTCGAGGCGGCGGTGCATGCCGCCGGAGTAGGTGCGGGCCGGGCGGTCGGCGACGTCGGTCAGCTCGAAGCGTTCCAGGAGTTCGTCGGCGCGGATGCGCGCGGCCTCGCCGCGGAACCGCAGGAGCTTGGCGAAGAGCCGCAGGTTCTGTCGGCCGGTGAGCTCGCCGTCGACCGAGGCGTTCTGCCCGGTGACGCCGATCGCCGCGCGTACCGAGCCCGCCTCGCGCACCACGTCGTGCCCCGCGACCCTGGCGCTGCCGCTGTCCGGGGCCGTCAATGTGGTGAGCACCCGGACAGCGGTGGTCTTGCCCGCGCCGTTCGGCCCCAACACTCCGCAGACGGCGCCCTCGGCGACAGCGAGATCGAGTCCGCGCAGCGCATGGACATCGCCGTAGTGCTTCTCCAGACCTTCACTAAGTACAGCGTACGTAGTTGTCATGTGTCCCACCGTAGCGCACTACGTACGGTGTACGTAACTAGGATGGTGAGAGAGGTGATGATCGATGGTGGGGCGACCCGCTGTACCCGAAGTGATCTGGGCGCGCCCCGAGCGTGCGGGCCGCGGCCCCAGGCCCGCGTTCAGCCGCGCCGACATCGCGGCAGCCGCCGTCCGTATCGCCGATGCGGAGGGCTTCGACGCGGTGTCCATGCGGAAGGTCGCGGCGGAGCTCGGCTGCGGCACGATGTCGCTCTACAACTACGTGCCCCGCAAGGAGGACCTGTACGAGCTGATGCTCGACGCGGTCAGCGGTGGGTACGAGTTCCCGGAGCCGTCCGGCGACTGGCGTGCCGATCTCATCGCGCTGGCCCATCAGGCCCGCGAGATGATGCACCGCCACACCTGGGTGCCGCGGCTCATGTCACCCGTGTACGGCTTCAGCCCGAACGCGCTGCGGTATCTGGAGTACACGCTCAGCTGCCTGGACGGGGTCGACGCACGGTTCGGCGAGAAGATGGAACTCATCGCCATGGTCAATGGCGTGGTGACCACCTATGTCGCCAACGAGATCGCCACGGCGGAGCGCAGTCGGTCGCTGCCCTGGTCCGAGGAGCAGGAGCACGCCGCGCGCACCGGCTATCTGATCAGCCAGATCGCGACCGGGAAGTATCCGCGGATGGCGGCGGGATTCGCCGAGGACCCCGGGCCGATCGATCTGGACGGGGTCTTCGACCGGGCACTGCACCGGGTACTGGACTCGTTCGACCGGTAGCGCGGATGCGCCCCGATGCCTTCACAGCAGCGCGAACTGCCCGTCCGGCCCCTCCTCCCGGTGGTCGAGCACCGACGCGGGCCGCCGGGCCGTCGCCGCGACCGGCAGGACACCGGCCGCCCGGAGGTCGCCGGTGGTGAACTGCGTGCCGTCGGTCAACGCCTGCTGGCAGGGCCGGAGTTCGGCGAGCAGCGCCAGCACGGTGACCAGTTCCAGCAGCTCCGAGGTCCACTCCTGGGGCCAGTCCCGGGGCCGGATCGCTTCCAGACCGTCCGCCCCGTCCGCCACCGTCCGCCGCTCGAACCACAGCTCCAGCATCCGTACCCCGCCCACCCGGAACTCCCAGGCCCCCGCCGGTACCGGCGAAATGCGTCCCGTACCCAGCAGGAGAGCCTCGTCATCGGAGTCGTACTCCAGCGTGCCCGGCGCGGCCGGTACCGCGGCCCGCACATAGGGGCGCCGCCCGCCGGGCAACCGCGGGCGCTCCCCGCCACGGGCGCCGCGCAGCTGCAGCCGCAACAGTTCCCGGCCCAGCTCCACCCCGGCCCACCATCGTTCGGTGTCGGCGGGCAGCGGTACGACACACCCGGCGGGGGAGGGGCGGGCCGCCGTGACGATCCACGCCAGCACGGACTCCGCGGTGACCGCGTCCCCGTGCCGGGCGCGCAGCAGCCCGAGCAGACCGGGCGCCAGATTGGGTTCCAGTCCACCGGGCCGCCGGAAAAGCGGTCGGATCCGGCCGGGGCGGCCCGCCGGGGAGTGGCCGTCGGGCAGCAGCGCCGTCACCGAGAGGGCGGGACCGGCGTCCTGCGGTACGTACCCGTGCTCGACGGCGAAAAGTTGGTGGCTGTCGGCGACCCGCCACAGCTCCGGGCGGGCGGCGTCGATCAGCCGGTGGTCGGGGATCAGCCACTGCTCGTCGAACGGGCCGTGCAGGATCCGTACCGGCTCGGGGCACGGGCCGGACTCCCGGGCGAACCGGGCGGTGGAGGTGGACTGTCCGGGCAGCGCCGCGACCGGAGTCTGCGGGGTACGGGAACGGGTGGGCCGGAAGAGCCGTTCGCGCTCGGCTCCCTCGGCGCGAACCAGCCGCGCCCAACGGGCTCTGAGGGAAGCGGTGTCCGGAGCCGTCACCCACTGGCGCCCGGTCCGCAGAGGTCGTACGGACCATGGCATGAGGTCGTCGAGCAACGGGATGTCGTCGTCCCCGCCGGCTCCGGCGCCCGCCCGTGCTGCCACCGTGTCGTCCTCCCCGTCGCCACGTCTGCCCGCCCCCGGCATCGTAACGGCGTGACGCGGGAGGGTGGCGGGTCAGTGCGCTTCCACCGTCACCGAGAAGGAGAACCGGTCCCCCCGGTACCGGATCTGCGCCACATCCACCACCCGGCCGCTCTCGTCGTACGTCACCCCCGTGTAGAAGAGGATCGGGCTGAGCAGCGGGACCTGGAGCAGCTCGGCGGTGGCCGGGTCGGCGAGCCGTGCCTCGACCGTGTCCGTGATCCGCGCGATCCGGACGCCGACTCGGTCGCGCAGCACCTTGGTCATCGGCCAGCGTTCGAGATCGGCGGCATCGAGCCGGGCCGCGACCTCGGGATGCACGGCGTTCTCTGCCCAGTTGGTGGGCTCACCGCTGTCGCCGTCGCAGCGCAGCCGCCGGTAGCCGACCACCTCCGTGCACTCCGGGAAGTACTCCACGAGATCGCCTGTCAGTGCCAGCGGACCATGGCCGAGAACCGTGGTCCGCTCGCCCGACTGCTGGGCGACGATCGCATCGATCGAGCCGAGCAGCCGCACCGGCGACACCCGCCGGGCGCGCGGCTCGATGAAGGTGCCGCGCCGCCGGTGCCTGCTGATCAGCCCCTCCGTCTCCAGCTCCTTGAGCGCCTGCCGCATCGTGAGGACGCTGACGCCGTAGTGCGCGGCGAGCTGTTCCTCGGTCGGCAGCCGCAGCGAGGCGTCCTGGGCGCGGCCGAGTATGGAGGCGCGCAGCGACTGCGAAACCTGGTACCACAGCGGCAGTTTGCGGTTCAGGACCAGCGAGTCGGGGGCGAAGGCCGTCACCTGGGGCACCTGGGTCACCTGGACTCTCCGTACTGCGACACTGCGGACGCGACGAGCGGGGGCTGGGAAGGGCGGGCTTCGCCTATGGCCGGAAGTTGCGTTCGAGACCCTGCCATACGTCGTCGTACCCGCGCTGCAGATGGTCGGCGGTTGCCGCCTGCCCGGTCGCCGTGACCGGCCAGCGGGTCTCGAACATGAAGGCAAGACCGTCGTCGATCTTCTGCGGCTTCAGCTCAGCCGCGCTCGCCCGGTCGAAGGTCTCCCGGTCCGGGCCGTGCGCCGACATCATGTTGTGGAGCGAGCCGCCGCCCGGTACGAAGCCGCCCTTGCCGGCCGTCTTCGCGTCGTACGCGCCCTCGATCAGCCCCATGTACTCGCTCATCACGTTACGGTGGAAGTACGGCGGGCGGAACGTGTCCTCGCCGACCAGCCAGCGCGGTGCGAAGACGACGAAGTCCACACCGGCCAGACCGGGGGTGTCGGAGGGCGAGGTCAGCACCGTGAAGATCGACGGGTCGGGGTGGTCGTAGCTGATGGAGCCGATGACGTTGAAGCGGTGCAGGTCGTAGACGTACGGGGTGTGGTTGCCGTGCCAGGCGACCACATCGAGCGGCGAGTGGTCGTACGTCGCGGACCAGAGGTTGCCGCTGAACTTGTTGATCACCTGGACCGGGCGGTCCTCGTCCTCGTACGCGGCGACGGGGGCGAGGAAGTCCCGTGCGTTGGCGAGGCCGTTGGCGCCGATCGGTCCGAGGTCGGGGAGGGTGAACGGCTGACCGTAGTTCTCGCAGACGTAGCCACGGGCGGAGTCGTCGAGGAGTTCCACGCGGAAGCGGACGCCGCGGGGGATCAGTGCGATGTGGCCGGGGTCGGCGCGCAGCAGGCCCAGTTCGGTACGGAGCAGCAGGCCGCCACGCTCCGGGACGATCAGCAGTTCGCCGTCCGAGTCGCTGAACACCCGGTCGGTCATGGCCGTGTTGGCGTGGTAGAGGTGCACCGCCATACCCGTGCGCTGGGTGACGTCGCCGTTGCCGCCGAGGGTCCACAGGCCTGCCAGGAAGTCCGTACCGGGCGCGGGCTCGGGCAGCGGGTCCCAGCGCAGCCGGTTCGGGTCGGGGACGGACTCGGCGAAGGGGGCGGTGCGCACCGCACCGTTGTCGATCCGGACGAACGGCGGATGGGCGGCCGAGGGGCGGATCCGGTAGAGCCATGAACGGCGGTTGTGAGCGCGCGGTTCGGTGAAGGCCGAGCCGCTCAGCTGCTCGGCGTAGAGCCCGAGGGGCGCTCGCTGAGGCGAGTTACGGCCGTGCGGCAGCGCCCCCGGGACCGCCTCGGAGCTGTGCTCATTGCCGAAACCGGCGGAGTGCGCAAGCGCTTCCGCCGTCTTCCTCGCCTGCTCGATGCCGCTGGTGCCGCCCATGCCGCGCTCCCGGTGCCGAAGAAATCCTATGGGTCACCGTAGGAATCAGATCGAGGCACGTCAACGGTGCGGGGCGGTGGCGCGCCGCGGATCCGGGCGGGGCCGTGCCGGAAAATTTTTGGTCCGTCGCGCACAAGGGGTTCCAAAAGTTGAACAATGCTCTACTCTCCCGCACATGTCGTGGACACGAAGACTTCTGGTGGTCCTGGTGGCACTGGCTGCCGCACTCCTCGCGGCCCCGGCCGCCCAGGCGCACGAGGAACGGCCGGTCACCCTGCCCGACGGTTCCGGCAGCGTCCCGGTCCACCGCGCCGGCGAACCCGATCTGCTGGTCTGCAAGAGCGACCGGGCCGACTTCGAACGCCGGATATCCGGCTTTCCGGCGAAGCTCCGGGCACGCAACCTCGAACTCTTCGACCGGTGCCGGAAGTCCGGCTACCGCCATCTGCAACAGGCCGTCGACAAGGTCGGCAGACCCGGCATGAACATCGCGATCCTGCCCGGCCTCTACGAGGAGGAGCCCTCGCTGCCCAGGCCGACGGGGGAGTGCGCGAGGCTCAAGGCGCCCAACTCTCAGCTCGGCTACCAGATCCTGTCGTACGCGCAGCAGAAGCAGTGTCCGCACAATCAGAACCTGGTGGCGATCCTCGGCAAGAAGCAGCTCCAGATCGAGGGGACCGGGGCGGAGCGCACCGACGTCGTCATCGACGCCAAGTACCAGAAGCTCAACGCGATCCGCGCGGACGGCTCCGACGGCATCTACTTCAAGAACTTCACCGCCCAGCGCACCACGTTCAACTCGCTGTACGTGCTGGCACAGGACGGCTTCGTCATCGACGACGTCCTCACCAGGTGGAACGACGAGTACGGCTTCCTCACCTTCGCCAGTGACCACGGGCTGTACAAGAACTGCGAGTCGTACGGCAACGGCGACTCCGGCATCTATCCCGGCAGTGCGTCGGACATCAACGACGGATACGGCTACGACGTGCCGCGCTACTCCATCGAGATCACCGGCTGCCGGAGCCACCACAACATGGTCGGCTACTCCGGCACCGCGGGCGATTCCGTTTACGTCCACGACAACGAGTTCGACCACAACATGGGCGGCGCCTCGATGGACAGCGCCTTCCCGGGCCACCCCGGCCTCCCGCAGAACCACGCACGCTTCGAACGCAACCTGATCCACGACAACAACGCCGACTACTACCCGTACGTCGCCGACGGCACCTGCGCCAAACCGCCCGTGGAGCGCGGCTACGAGGACGGTGTCGTCTGCCCGCAGATCTCCATGCCGCCGGGTACCGGCATCATCACCGCGGGCGGCAACTGGAACATCTACGAGAACAACTGGATCTACGGACAGCAGCGCGCCGCCTTTTTCCTGAGTGCCGTCCCCGCCTTCATTCGCGGCGAGAACGCCCTGGCGAAGCAGGTCGACACCTCGCACCACAACCGGTACGCGGGCAACCACCTCGGCACGGACAAGGCGGGCCGTTCCCGGCCCAACCGCACCGATGTGTGGTGGGACGGCCAGGGCGACGGCAACTGCTGGCAGTCGGACACCGGACCGTCCACACCGCGCTCGCTGCCCGAGTGCGGGGAGGCGCGCGGCGCGGTCTCCGGCCGCACCGATCGACTGGTGGGCGAACCGGTCAAACTCGCCCAATTGTTGGTCTGTGCCGACTACAACGTGCAGGCGCGGCGGCTGCCGGCCGGCTGCGACTGGTACGGCGCACGCGGCATCGAGCGCATCGAGGTACAGATCGCGCTGGGTGCCGCCCTGGCTCTCGTGCTGGTCGGCGGGGTGCTGTGGTGGCGCCGCCTGCGGCACAGCCGGCTCGCCACAGCGGCCACGCTGCTCGGCGCGATCGGCCTCGGGCTGGATGTGGCCGGTGCGACGACGGGGTTTGCGTCCTCCTGTCTGCCCGCGGTGGGGTTGCTGCTGACCGGGGCATGGTGGACCGGCATCGGGCTCGTACTGCGCGGCGAGCGGCCCGGACTGGGCTGGACCACGATGGTGCTGGGCGTCCTGACCCTGCTCGACGCCTTCGACAAGGCCGTCCTGATGATCCCGTGGATCCCGATCGGCCCGGCCTGGGTGCGCGGCCTCCTCGGCGTCATCTGGGTGGTGTGGGCGGTGGTGGCCTCGGCGCTTCACGGTGAACGGGCGGTACGGAAGAGGACGGACCCGGGGCCGGGCGCAGACGCGAATGCCGATGCGGCGGACAGACATGGCGGCGACGGGACGGGAGCCGGTGTGGATGCGGGGTCCGGATCGGCGGATTCCGGTCCGGACACGCATTCCGGGTCCGGCCGCTCCGCACCGGACCGGGACGGATCATGAAGCGATCCCCCAGCCCCCTGCGGCTCAACAGGCTCAACGCGCTCAACAGGGGCACGGCGCCCACGGCATTCCTCCGGCTCACCGTCGCCCTCCTCGTCTCAGGCGCCCTCGTGGGCGGTGCGAGTGCCTGTGGCGGGCGGGCGACCACCCACCACCGACCCGGTACCAGTCATGAACAGGCCAGCGGCAGCGTCGGCCGGCTCCTTGCCGCCGACGACGGATCCGGTCACCGGCTCCGGCAGGTCGACGCCGAGGGCGCCCCCGCGGTGACCGTCGCCGTACGGCCGGACTCCGAGGACGGGTGGAACGTCCATCTCTCCGTACAGAACTTCAGGTTCACCCCGGACAGCGTCGGCGGCGCGGCGCTCCTCGGACGCGGGCACGCCCTGCTCCTCCTCGACGGTCACCCACTGGCCCGGCTCTACGGCCCCTGGTACCACCTCCCCGACTCGCTCGTCCGCGGTGCGGGCGGCGGCCGCACCCTCACGGTCCGGCTGTACGCCGACGATCACACCGCCTGGGCCGTGCACTCCACACCGATCCAGGCCACCACTCCGCTCACCACCACTCCTCCCGTCGGTACGCCCGCAGAGCCCCGCCCCGACCGGACTCTGAAGATCGTCATCTCTCATGGCAAGGTCAGCCCCGCCCCCGGCCGCATCGAGATCGAGAAGGGGCAGCGCATCGAGCTGCGCGTCCGCACCGACCACGTCGACACCCTCCACATCCACGGCTACGACAGGGAAGCGCACCTGCCCGCCGGACGGACCACCACGCTCACCCTCACTGCCGATCGCACCGGGCTCTTCGAGGTCGAGACCCATGAGTCCGCACTGCTCCTGACCCAGCTCGTCGTACGGTGAGCGTCCTCGCTCACGGCATCGGCTCCCAGCACGACCTGCCGCTGTCCCCCTTCTATGCGTTCGCCGGTGCGTTCGCCGCCCTCTTCGTCTCGTTTCTCGCCCTCGGCCTGCTCTGGTCCGCCTCCCGATTCCGTGGGGACCGGGCGGGGCGCCCGCTCCCGGTCGCCCTCCAGCGCCTTGCCGACGCCCACCCCACCCGTACGGTCGCGCGCGTCGTGGGCCTGGCTGCCGCCCTGTTCGTCCTCCTCCACCTCCTCCTCGGCCCGAACGGGCCGGAGCGCAACCCGGCCGCGGGCACCGTCTATGTGCTCCTCTGGGTCGGGCTCGTCCCCGCCTCGCTCCTCCTCGGTCCCGTCTGGCGACTCCTCAACCCCCTGCGCACGCTCCACCTCCTCGTCTGCCGCGCACTCGGCCGCGACCCGGCTGCAGGCCGGCCACTCCCGGTACGTCTCGGTCTGTGGCCCGCCGCGGCCGGACTCCTCGCCTTCACCTGGCTCGAACTCGTCGCCCCCGACCCCGCGTCGTCCACCGCCCTCCTTCTCTTCTTCGTGCTCCACGGCGTTGTCCACCTCGCGGGCGCCGCCCGCCACGGCGCCCGCTGGTTCGACCACGCCGACGCCTTCGAGGTCTACTCAGGACTGCTCGCCCGGCTCTCCCCCCTCGGCCGCCGGCCCGCCGACCGCCGACTCGTCCTGCGCTCCCCGTTCAACGGACTCGACGCCGTCCCCCAGATCCCCGGTCTTGTCGCCACCGTCTGCGTCATGCTCGGCTCCACCGCCTACGACGGCTTCTCCGACGCCCCGTCCTGGATCACCACCGTCCAGACCTCACCCCTGGGCCGCACCACCGCGGCCACGCTCGGACTGCTTGCCGCCGTCGCCCTCGTCGCCACCCTGTATGCCCTGTGCACCGGTGCCACCCGGCTGATCTCCGGTCAACTCCGCCACCCCCTCACCGCCTTCGCGCACTCGCTCGTCCCGATCGCCCTCGGCTACCTCGTCGCCCACTACTTCACACTCTTCGTCACCGAGTGTCCACACACAGTCATGGTGGCACTCGGCACTGACAACCCGGTCCCGCCCGAACCGCCCCTGACCCCCGGCGGCATCGCCACGCTCCAGGTCGTCGCGATCGTCGTCGGGCACGTCCTCGGCGTCGTCGCCGCCCACGACCGGTCCGTCCGCCTCTTCCCGCCCGCTCGCGCCGTCGCGGGGCAACTCCCCCTGCTGGCCCTGATGATCGCGTACACCATCGGCGGGCTGACCCTCCTCCTCGCCTGACCGCAGGTGCGCACCCGCCCCTCCCGCAGAGGAGAGCCACGGCATCATGGAGCCCGTGCCCCATGCGAATACGAACCTCCGCCGCGCCCCCGTGCAGCAGCGCAGTGCCGAACGCCTCTCCCGGATACTCGACGCCTGTGCCGAACTCCTCGACGAGACCGGTTACGAGCAGCTCTCCACCCGGGCCGTCGCGGCCCGCGCGGAAGTCCCGATCGGATCCGTCTACCGGTTCTTCTCCAACAAGCGCGCCCTCGCCGACGCCCTGGCCCGGCGCAACCTGGACAGTTACGCGGAGCGCATCACCGGCCGCCTGGCCGCCATCCCGGCTGCCGACTGGCGCAGCGCCATCAACGCCGTGCTCGACGAATACCTCGAGATGAAGCGCTCCGTCCCCGGCTTCGCGCTCGTCGACTTCGGCGCTCCGGCCCCCGTGGACGACCCGGCCTCCGACGCCAACCATCGCGTCGCGGACCGGCTCGCCCACCTGCTCTCCGGTCATCTGGGACGCACCCCTGACGAAGATCTGCTCCGGACGATCCTGGTCTGCGTCGAGGCCGCCGACGCGCTCCTCCAACTCGCCTTCCGCACCGAGCCGTCGGGCGATCAGGCCATCGTTGCCGAGACCCGCGTCCTGATCCAGGCGTACCTGGCCCGGGTCCTGGACTGAACCCGGCGCCGCACGGCACCCCGCGGCAGCGCAACCCACTGCACGGCACCGCACCGCGCTTCGCGGAAATCCGACGCGACCCCTGCCCCTGCCCGGCAACATCGTCGCGACAACACCTCCCCACCATGCCTACCGGTCGGTATGCTCGGCCGTGCTTGCCCATGTCTCCGCGCCACCGCTGTCGCCGCCCCGGGGAGGGCCCATGCCGCACGACTCCAGCAGTTCCCGCGAGTCCCGCACCGCCCTGCGCATCTGCCCCCTGTGCGAAGCCACCTGCGGACTCACCCTCACCATCGAGGGGACACGGGTCACCGGCGCCCGCGGCGACCGGGACGACGTCTTCAGCCGGGGCTTCATCTGCCCCAAGGGCGCGTCCTTCGGCGGGCTCGACGCAGACCCCGACCGGCTCCGCACCCCCCTCGTCCGCAAGGACGGCGTGCTGCAGGAGGTCAGTTGGAGCGAGGCGTTCGATGCGATCGCGGCAGCCCTGCCCGCACTGACCGAGCAGCACGGGCAACAGTCCGTCGGTGTCGTCCTCGGCAACCCGAACGTGCACACCATGGCCGGCGCGCTCTACCCGCCCGCCCTGCTCACCACGCTCCGCACCCGCGCCCTCTTCACCGCGAGCACCCTCGACCAGATGCCCAAACATGTCTCCAGCGGACTGCTCTTCGGCGACCCGAACGCCATCCCGGTGCCGGACATCGACCGCACCGACCATCTGCTGCTCCTCGGCGCCAACCCGCTCGAATCCAACGGCAGCCTCTGCACGGCCCCCGACTTCCCCGGCAGGCTCAAGGCGCTGCGTCGTCGCGGCGGCACCCTCACCGTCGTCGACCCCCGCCGCACCCGGACCGCCCGCCTCGCCGACCGGCATGTCGCCATCCGCCCGGGCACCGACGCACTCCTGCTCGCCGCACTCACCCACGTACTCTTCGAGGAGAAGCTCACCGACCCCGGTGCGCTCGCCGACCATCTCGAAGGGCTCGACGAAGTAGCCGACGTCGTACGGGAGTTCACCCCCGAGGCGGTCGCCGAGGCGTGTGACGTGGACGCCGCGACCATCCGTACGATCGCCCGGGAGCTGGCCGCCGCCCCCACCGCCGCCGTCTACGGGCGCATCGGCAGCTGCACCGTGGCGCACGGCACCCTCGCCAGCTGGCTCGTCGACGTCCTCAACATCCTCACCGGCAACCTCGACCGCCCCGGTGGCGCCCTTTTCCCGCTCTCCGCCACCGCCCGCGCCCCCCGGCCCGCCGCCCCCGGCAAGGGCTTCGCCCTCGGACGCTGGACGAGCCGGGTCTCCGGGCACCCCGAGGCCAAGGGTGAACTGCCCGTCGCCGCACTCGCCGAGGAGATCGAGACCCCGGGGGACGACCGGATCCGCGCCCTGATCGTCCTCGCCGCCAACCCCGTGCTCTCCGCACCCGACGGCGACCGACTGGACCGGGCCCTGGCCGGGCTGGACTTCATGGTCAGCGTCGACCCGTACCTCAACGAGACCTCGCGCCACGCCCATGTGGTGCTGCCGCCGCCGCCGCCGTCGCAGAGCGCCCACTTCGACTTCGCGTTCAACGCACTCGCCGTACGCAACCAGGTCCGCTACACCCGCCCTGCCGTCGCGCTCGACGACGGCCTCCTCGACGAGAGCGAGATCCTCGCCCGGCTCGTCCTCGCCGTCTCCGGGATGCGCGGAGCCGACGGGTCCGCCGTGGCTGCCGTGGACACCGTGATCATTGATCGGGTGCTGGCCAAGGCCGTCGCCGATCCTCTCTCGCCCGTGCACGGCCGCACCCCCGCCGAACTGGCCGCCGCGCTCACCGGCCGCACCGGGCCGGAACGCCGCCTCGACCTGATGCTCCGCCTCGGCCCGTACGGCGAAGGCTTCGGCGCCGACTCCGACGGCCTCACCCTGGACCGGCTGCTCGCCCACCCGCACGGCATCGATCTCGGCCCGCTCCGGCCCCGTGTCCCGCAGGTCCTGACCACCCGCAGCGGACGCATCGAGCTCCTACCCGCGGCGATCGCCGCCGATCTGCCGAGGCTCCGCAGCGCCCTCGCCGACCGGCCGGGAGCCGACTCGCTCGTCCTCGTCGGCCGCCGCCATCTGCGCTCCAACAACAGCTGGATGCACAACGTCGCTTCGCTCGGTGGTGGCTCGAATGTCTGCACCCTCCAGATGCACCCGGCCGACGCGGCTCGGCTCGGACTGGCGGACGGCACCCCCGCCACGATCACTGCGGCCGGCGGCGCACTGACCGCACCCGTGGAGATCACCGAGGGGATCCGGGCCGGAGTGGTGAGCCTCCCGCACGGCTGGGGCCACGACCGGCCCGGCACCCGGACGTCTGTTGCCTCCGCCGTCCCCGGAGTCAACGTCAACCAGCTCCTCGACGGCACCCTGCTCGACCCGCTGTCCGGCACCGCCGTCCTCAACGGCATCCCCGTCGCGGTGGCGCCCAGCACCTCACCTGGCCATTGACCTGGGGTTTTGCTCGTATTGCTCACATGTCAACGTCTTGTTAACGCAGCAAGACGCGCCCTAACGTCATCCGGACCGCCGACTCCGGTGGGAGTTCAAGGGTGAACGATAGGTATCCCACATGCTGACAATCCTCGGCTTTGCCATGATTGCGACCTTCCTGGTCCTGATCATGATGAAGAAGCTGTCGCCCATCGCGGCGCTGGTCCTGATCCCCGCACTTTTCTGTGTCGCCGTCGGACAGGGCGCCAAGCTCGGTGACTACGTGATCGACGGCGTGGGCAACCTGGCCCCGACCGCCGCGATGCTGATGTTCGCCATCGTCTACTTCGGTGTGATGATCGACGTCGGCCTCTTCGACCCGATCGTCCGGGGCATCCTGCGCTTCTGCAAGGCCGACCCGATGCGGATCGTCATCGGTACGGCGGTGCTCGCCGCGATCGTCTCGCTGGACGGCGACGGGTCCACCACGTTCATGATCACCGTCTCGGCGATGTATCCGCTCTACAAGCGCCTCAAGATGAGCCTCGTCGTGATGACCGGTGTCGCCGCCACGGCCAACGGTGTCATGAACACCTTGCCCTGGGGCGGCCCCACCGCCCGCGCCGCCACCGCGCTCAAGCTGGACGCGGGCGACATCTTCGTCCCGATGATCCCGGCGCTCGGCGTCGGACTGCTCGCGGTCATCCTCCTGGCGGTCGTCCTCGGCCGGCGCGAGCGCAAGCGGCTGGGCTTCCTCACCCTCGACGAGGCCGTGGTCCAGGAGCCCGGGACGGTCCTCGTCGGTGCGGGCGGCGCAGCCGGCGGCAGCGACCGTACCCGTAAGACCTCGGGTGGAGCCGGTACGGGCGCGGACGCCGAGCCCACGGCAGCGGCCCACGGCGACGCGGACGACGACGAGGGCTTCAAGGGTCTCGACCCGAACCGTGCCACCCTGCGGCCCAAGCTCTACTGGTTCAACGCCGGGCTCACCGTCGCCCTCCTCACCGCGATGATCATGGAAGTGATGCCGATCCCGGTGCTCTTCCTGCTCGGCGCGGCCCTCGCCCTCACCGTCAACTTCCCCCACATGCCCGACCAGCGGGCCCGCATCGCGGCCCACGCGGACAACGTCCTCAACGTGTCCGGCATGGTCTTCGCCGCTGCCGTATTCACCGGAGTGCTCTCCGGCACCGGCATGGTCGAGCACATGGCGGACTGGCTCGTCGGCGCGATCCCGGACGGCATGGGCCCGCACATGGCGATCATCACCGGCATCCTGAGCATCCCGCTCACCTACTTCATGTCCAACGACGGCTTCTACTTCGGCGTCGTCCCCGTGCTCGCCGAGGCCGGCGCCGCCCACGGCGTCTCCCCGTTGGAGATCGCCCGCGCCTCCCTGGTCGGCCAGCCGCTCCACATGTCGTCCCCGCTGGTCCCCGCCGTGTATGTGCTCGTCGGCATGGCGAAGGTCGAATTCGGCGACCACACCAGGTTCACCGTCAAATGGGCCGCGCTCACCTCACTGGTGGTGCTCGGCGCCGGCCTCCTCTTCGGCATCATCTGATCCATGGCAGACACGGAAGAGCCCGGCAGGAGCTGGCTGCTGCGCCTCGTCATCGCCTTCGCCTTCGCGCAGGGGGCGGTGTCGATGGCGCGGCCCGCCGTCTCCTACCGGGCTCTCTCGCTCGGTGCGGACGAGCGCGCCATCGGCGTGATCACCGGGGTGTACGCACTCCTCCCGCTCTTCGCCGCCGTCCCGCTCGGCCGCCGGACGGACCACGGCCGGTGCGCCCCCCTGCTGCCCCTGGGCGTCGTCCTGATCGCCGGCGGCTGCGCCCTGAGCGGTACGGCGGGTTCCCTCCCGGCGATGGCGGCGTGGAGCGGTGTGATGGGGCTCGGCCATCTCTGCTTCGTGATCGGCGCCCAGTCGATCGTCGCCCGTCAGTCCGCCCCCGCCGAACAGGACCGAAATTTCGGCCACTTCACCATCGGCGCCTCGCTCGGCCAGCTCATCGGGCCGATCGCCGCGGGGTACGTGATCTCCGAGCGGGACGGAGCCCTGGCCCGTACGAGCGCACTCGCCCTGGTCGTCTCGTCGGCCGTCGCCGCCGCGTCCTTCGTCTCGCTCTGGCGCATCGAACACCGCACGGCGCCGGACGCCCGCGCGGCGGCCCGGGCCGACAAGGTGCCCGTCGGCCGCATCCTGCGTACCCGCGGCGTTCCGGCCGGCATCTTCATCAGCCTCGCCGTGCTCTCCGCGACCGACATCCTCACCGCCTATCTGCCCGTCGTCGGTGAGAACCGCTCCATCGCCCCCGCCACCATCGGGCTGCTGCTCAGCCTGCGGGCCGCCGCCACCATCGCCTGCCGCCTGGTGATGACGCCGATGCTGCGCCTCCTGGGCCGTACGGCACTGCTCACCACGACCTGTCTGCTGGCCGGGCTGCTCTGCGCGGGCATCGCCCTGCCGGTCCCCGTCTGGGCGCTGGCCACGATGCTCGCCGTGCTCGGCTTCTGTCTCGGGGTCGGCCAGCCCCTGTCGATGACCACCGTCGTCCAGGCGGCCCCGGCGGAGGCCCGCTCCACCGCGCTCGCGCTCCGGCTGACCGGCAACCGGCTCGGCCAGGTCGCGGCCCCCGCGTCCGCCGGTGTGATCGCCGGAGTGGCGGGCACCGCCGCGCCGTTCGTGATGCTGGGTGCGCTTCTGCTCGCGGCGGCGGGGCTGGGGATGCGCGGAGGGCGCGCCCGGACCGCCGATGCGACCCCGGCCGTTCCCGCACCCGCACCCGTTCCCAGGTCCGAACTGCCCGCCGTGAACCAGAATCGCACCTGAAGCTTCCGGCTCACCCACCCCAGTACTGCGCAACCTTTGCACGAGTCATTCCCAGCACCCCGGGTAGTGGGCTAATTTCAGCGCGTTGCAGCCGCTCCCCACCGCTCCACCTCACCATCCTCCCGGGCGGACCCACACATGACTCGCGCCATCTCCCTGCACAACGTCAGCAAGGCGTACGGACGGACCCAGCGTGCCGTAGACCGCTTCTCGCTCTCCATCGACCCGGGCGAGTTCGTCGTCCTGCTCGGCCCCTCGGGGTGCGGCAAGTCGACCGTGCTCCGCATGATCGCCGGCCTGGAGGAGATCACCGAGGGCGAGCTGCTGCTCGATGGCGAACCGGCCAACCACGTAGCGCCCCGCGAGCGCGGCATGGCCATGGTGTTCCAGAACTTCGCGCTCTACCCGACCATGACCAACCGGGCCAACATCGGCTTCCCGCTGAAGCTGGAGAACCCCGGCCAGGACCACACCGCTCGCGTCGAGAACACGGCCAGGATGCTCGGCATCGAAAGCGTCCTCGACCGCTACCCCGGTCAGCTCTCCGGCGGTGAGCGCCAGCGCGTCGCCATGGGCCGGGCCATCTCGCGCCGGCCCTCGGTGTTCCTGATGGATGAACCGCTCTCCAATCTCGACGCGAAGCTGCGCAACCACCTGCGGGCCGAAATCTCGCAGCTCACCCGGGAGTTGGGCGTCACCACCGTCTATGTGACGCATGATCAGGCCGAGGCGATGTCCCTCGGTGACCGGGTCGCCGTGATGCGCGGCGGACGGCTCCAGCAGGTCAGCCCGCCGCGTGAGGTCTACGCCCTGCCGGAGAACGTCTTCGTCGCCGCGTTCGTCGGCACCCCGCGCATCAACCTCCTCCAGGCCGTCGTCCACGCCCCCCTCGAAGGGCGCATGTCGATCGACCTCGGCCGCCAGCGGCTGCCACTGCCCGAACCGCTCAGCCCCGACCACCAGTTGCTCCGCATCCAGCAAGGCCGCCAGATCATTGTCGGACTGCGCTCGGAGGCGGCGAGGATCGCTGCGCCCAGCCAGGCCCGCCCCGGCGAGGTCGCGCTGAGCGGCATCGTCGAACACGTCGAGTACCAGGGGCACGAGGCACTGGTCCACCTCAATACGGGGTCGCAGCCCGCCGTGGTGCCCGACCTCGAATCGGCCCGCCCCGACAGAGTCGCCCCGCGTCGCCGCCGCGCCGTCGGCAGCAGCGGAATCGGTGGTGGTTCCGGTGGTGGGGTGGGCGTACTGGAACGGCTGAGGGAGCGCGCCACCGGCCACATCAGCGGCCCCGTCGTCGCCCTCGACGAGCCGGAGCCCGACCGTGGGCACCCCGCCACCCGTACCCCCGACCGCCCCGCGATCACGGCCAGCGACCTGGTCGTCCGTACCGGCCCCGACATGCGGCTGCGCATCGGCGGACAGGTCCCGCTCCTGGTCGACCTCGCGCATCTGTACGTCTTCGACCACTACGGCCGCCGGATCTGCCCCCTGCCGAAGGACATCCCCGGACTCGACGTCTAGAAGACGCCGGCAGAGTCCCGCCGTACGCCCGGAAGTGTGGCGCGGGCCGGGCGGGACTGTGCGGGCAGTGCGGGCACCCTCCAGGGGTTCCGGGCAGCTGGTGAACCTGGGCGTTGACCTCAAGTCCGGTGGAGGTCGTACGGTCTTCCCATGAGCATGGAAGCCACCGCGTGGACGCAGCTCCACAACGTCATGAACGCGCAGCAGGACCGACGCCCCTTCGACCGGAACACCCTGCGGCGTATCGCCGCGTTCGCCCGTCCGCACCGGCGCCGGGTCGCCCTGTTCCTGGTACTGAGCGTGGCGACGGCGCTGCTCGCTGTCGCCACCCCCGTGCTCGCCGGCCGCGTCGTGAACGCGATCGTGACCGGCAAGGAGGCGGGCACCGTCACGCGGCTGGCCGTGCTCATCGCCGTGATCGCCGTCGCGGAGGCCGGGCTCGGGCTGGTCGGCCGCTGGCTCTCGGCCAACCTCGGTGAGGGGCTCATCCTCGATCTGCGGACCGCAGTCTTCGACCATGTGCAGCGCATGCCGATCGCTTTCTTCACCCGCACCCGCACCGGCGCGCTCGTCAGCCGCCTCAACAACGACGTCATCGGCGCCCAGCGCGCCTTCAGCAACACCCTGTCGGGCGTCGTCAGCAACGTCGTCACCCTCCTTCTCACCCTCGGTGTGATGCTCAGCATCTCCTGGCAGATCACTGCACTCGCGCTGGTCCTGCTGCCGGTGTTCGTACTGCCCGCACGCCGGATGGGTGTGCGGATGGCGAGACTCCAGCGGGAGGCCGCCGCCCACAACGCGGCGATGGGAACCCGGATGACCGAGCGCTTCTCCGCGCCCGGCGCCACTTTGATCAAGCTCTTCGGCAGGCCCGCCGACGAATCCGCGGAATTTGCCGCCAGGGCGGCCAGAGTGCGAGACATCGGTGTCCGCACGGCCATGGCCCAGTCCGCGTTCATCACGGCGCTCACCCTCGTATCGGCGCTGGCGCTCGCCCTCGTCTACGGGCTCGGCGGGTACTACACACTGCGCGGCCGGCTGGATGCCGGCGAGGTGGTCGCTCTCGCCCTGCTGCTGACCCGGCTGTACGCGCCGCTGACCGCCCTCGCCGGGGCGCGCGTCGAGGTGATGAGCGCGCTCGTCAGCTTCGAGCGGGTCTTCGAGGTCCTCGACCTCAAGCCGCTCATCGAGGAGAAGCCGGACGCACGGGCGGTCCCGGAGGGGCCGGTGTCCGTGGAATTCGACGACGTACGCTTCGGCTACCCCTCCGCCGACAAGGTCTCCCTCGCCTCGCTCGAAGACGTCGCCACCCTGGACACCCGCGGCGGCACCGAAGTGCTGCGCGGCGTCTCCTTCCGTGCCGAACCCGGCCAGACGGTGGCTCTCGTCGGGTCGTCCGGCGCGGGTAAATCGACCATCGCGCAGCTGCTGCCCCGGCTGTACGACACGGACGAGGGCGCCGTACGCATCGGCGGCATCGACGTACGCGACCTGTCCGCCGACACGCTGCGCGACACGCTCGGCATGGTCACCCAGGACGGCCACCTCTTCCACGAGTCGGTCCGCGCCAACCTCCTCCTCGCCCGCCCCGAAGCCACCGAGGAAGACCTCTGGGACGCTCTGCGCCGCTCACGCCTGGACGGCCTGGTCGCCTCACTCCCCGACGGGCTCGACACCGTCGTCGGTGAACGCGGATACCGCCTCTCCGGTGGCGAACGCCAGCGGCTGACCATCGCCCGGCTGCTGCTGGCCCGCCAGCGCGTCGTCATCCTCGACGAGGCCACCGCCCATCTGGACAACACCTCCGAAGCGGCCGTCCAGGAGGCACTGGCCGAAGCCCTCCAGGGACGCACCGCGGTGGTGATCGCCCACCGGCTGTCCACCGTGCGGACGGCGGATCTCATCCTCGTCGTGGAGAACGGGCAGGTCGTGGAGCGGGGCACCCACGAGGAACTCCTCGCGTCCGGCGGCCGGTACGAGGAGCTGTACCGCACCCAGTTCGAGCGTCCGGGCGCGGAGCCCGCGGAGCTCGCCTGACGGCAGCCGTCCCCGCGGCAGCGGACCGCTGGTCAGCCAGGGGGTGCGGAACGGGCGGTCCAGTCCGTCCCGCCGGCCTCGTCCACCGCGAACGCCCCAGCCGGATAGGGGAGTTCCCTGGCCAGGGTCGCCGCCCGCTCGAACTCCTCGCAAGCCGCCCGCTCCCGGCCCAGCGCCGCGAGCGCGGCGGCATGCACCGTGCGGGACTCGGTCTCCGACAGCCGCTCGCCGACCCGCGCCGCCCGCAGCGTCTCCGCCGCCGCCCGCCGCGCCGCCCGCTCCGGGTGACCCGACAGCAGTTCCGCCCAGGCCAGCAGAGGCGCCGCTGACGGGTCGCTGTCGTCGGCCAGCAGAGTGAGGGCTTCCTGCGGGCGACCCTCGCGCACCAGGCGTTCGGCGTCCGCCGTCCGCACCTCGTGCACGGCCTGCCGGTCGCGCTGCGCCTCGGCGGTCCGCCCCGCCCGCGCCAGCAGCTCCGCCGCGCCGGGCTCACCGGTTCTGATCCGGACGCGGGCCAGAGCGGCCAGAGCGTACGGGGTGCACCAGGCGGGACTCGGTTCTCCATCCCGGACGGCCGCCTCGGCCTGTTCCCGTGCCTCGGCGAACTCCCGGAGAAGCAGATGCAGTTCAGCCAGATTGGCGCGCTCGAAGGACACCGTTGTCGGATCGCCGGTGTGCTCGGCCAGGCTCAGTGCCTGCCGGCCGATGGAGACCGCTTCGCCGAGCCGGCCGGACCGGCGCGCGTGTTCCCGCAGCACGGAGAGGATGGTGACCAGCAGTTCCTGGTCCCCGTACGCCTCGGCATGCGGCAGCGCCAGATCGGCCGCGGCGCGGGCCTGCGCGAACCGGCCCGCGAGGCCGAGCGCGGTCGCCTGGCTCCCCAGGGACCTGGCCAGCAGCCCCCGGCGTTCGCTGCCCCGCACCGCCTCGGCGGCCTCCTGCGCCCTGCGGGCCGAGGCGTGGGCGGCCTCGTACCGGCCGCCCACGAACCGCACGACCGCCGCTGCCAGATGGTGCGTCGCGGTGGTGGGCGGCGGGGTGTGCGGGCCCGGGGGGTACGTACGCAGCAGCTCCTCGCCCTCGTCGGTGCCGCGATGCTTCGCCAGCACCTCGGTCAGCCGGGCCGCGGCCAGCACCTGGCCGTCCTCGTCGCCGCGCCGGACCATGTCCGCCAGCGCCTCGCGCAGTACGGTGGCCGCCTCCTGGTACCGGGCCATCCGTCGCAGGACGGCTCCGCGGTCGATCCGGGCCTGGGCCGCATCGGCGGCCATCGCGTCGAGCCGGGCGGTCAGTTCGGCGTAGTAGCGGTCGGCGGTGTCATTGGCGCAGAGGGCCGCGGCGCGTTCGGCGGCCTGCCGCAGGTACTGGGTGGCACGTGGGTCGTCGGCCCGGGTCAGATGCGAGGCCAGCGTGTCGACGGCGTCGGGGCGCCGCCTCAGCACCGCCTCCGCGTACGCCGAATGCAGCTGTCGGCGGCGCGCGGCGGACAGGCCGTCGTAACAGGTCAGTCGCACCAGCGGGTGGCGGAAGGCGAGGCCGGGCAGCGGCCGGCCACCGACCACCACCGGCCGTTCCGCCACCACCGAGGCGGCGACCGCCGCGTCCACGGCGTCGGTCGCCTCGGCGGACGAGAGCGGCGGATGCAGGCCGTGCTCCGCCACATCCAGGATCTCGCCCAGTGCGGCCCCGCCGCCGGCCACGGAGATGGCCTCGACGACCCGGCGTGCCGCGGGCCCGAGCCGCGCAAGGCGAGCGGTCACCAGTTGACGGACGCCCTCCGGGGCGCTCAGCCCGGCGGTGTCCGCGCCGTCCTGAGCGGAGCGGGCGAGCTCCAGGGCGAACAGCGGATTACCGAGCGAGAGCTGCCAGACCCGGTCGAGACCGGTCCTGGCACCCGCGTCCTCCGCGACGGCCAGACACTCCTCGCGTCCCAGTCGTCCCAACTCCAGTGAGCGGGCGAGCCCTTGGCGGGACAGCGCTTCCAGTGCGGTGCGGCGTGGGTCCGTCCCGTCGAACTCCTCCGCGCGGTACGTGACGACGAAACGCCACGCGGCTCCTGTGGCCGACGCCCGCCGGGCCAGATGGCTCAGCAGCTGGTACGACCCCGTGTCGGCGGCATGCAGATCGTCCAGCACCAGCAGGACGGGTCCGGCCGCCGCCAGATCTCCGAGCAGCCCGGCCGTGGCCCGGAACAACCGGTCGCGCTGCTCTTCGGGACTGCGCTCCGTGCCCGCCCCGATCTGCCCCAACGTGGGCAGGAGTGAGGCGAGTTCGGGGTATTCGCCGCCGATCCTGGCCCGTTCGGCGGACGGCCGGTCGGCCAGCCAGGCATCCAGCGCCTCGACGAAGACGCCGTACGGGGTGTGCCCCTCGGCGTCGTGACCCGCGCCCCAGAGCACGGTCGTCCCGGCCTCGGCCGCCCGCCGGGCCGCCTCCGCCGTCAGCCGCGTCTTGCCCACCCCGGCCTCGCCGCCGACGAGCCGCACCGGAGGCCCGTCAGCGGCCAGCAGCACGCCGAGTTCGTCGGACCGGCCCCGCAGCGGCGGCCCGGGCGGGGTGCGTATCGCAGCCGGGAGAACGGGCACGGCGGCGGCCGGAATCACGGCCGTGGACGCGTCCAGCGCCAGCAGATACAGCTGCTCGGTCGCCGGGCCGGGCCGCACGCCGAGTTCGGCGTCGAGCGCCTCCCGGCACAGGTGGTACTGACGCACGGCCTGCCGGCGAAGGCCCTGGCGCAGGTAGGCGTCGATCAGCACCCGGTGGGCACGCTCCTCGGCCGGCGTGGCGGCCACGGCACGCAGCGCCACCTCGGTGGCCAGTTCGGTCTCGCCGTCCGCGAGATGGGCCTCGGCAAGCGCCAGCCGTACCCGGTCGCACATCGCGGAGAGATCCTCGCGCCGGGCCTCGGCCCAGGGCGCGTACCGGTCCTCGGGCAGCAGCTCGCCGGTGAACGCGGCGAGTGCGGCGGTCAGCGCCTCCGTCGAACCCCCGGCCAGGGCTTGTTCGGCGAGGTTCTCGGCCTGATCGGCGTCGATCACCACGGTGTGCGGATCGAGCCGCAGCAGGGTGCCTTCGCCGGTCAGATAGGACGAGGAGGCGCGGGGGGCCAGCTCCGGCTCGATGGCGCGGCGGGCGGCGTGCAGGGCGACCCGCAGACTGCCGAGCGCGGCCTGGGTGTCGGAGTCCGGCCAGCAGATCTCCATGGCCTGCTCGCGGTGGAGGCTGTGGCCGGGGGAGACGGCGAGGAGTTTCACGAGGGCTCGGGCGCTGGGGCGGGGCCATTTGTCGGCGAGCGCGGGCCCGCGGTCGCGAGTCACCCGGAACCCGCCGAAAAGGTGCAGTCGCAGCAGTGGGGGAATGGGCTCTGCGCTGTGGTTCGTGTCTTCCGCACCCATAAGGGCGCACTTTAACTCCCTTCTTCGGACACGCCACAGACCCCCCGCACGGAGGTCCGGGGGGCCTTCGGAGTTGAGGTGTCCGTCAGGAGAGCGTGGACACCGTCAGCTGGGAGATGGCGGTGAACTGCTGCAGATACCGGCCGCCGAGCAGCTCGGTCATGCGGTCGAAGCCCGTCTCGTCGAAGCCGAGGTTCACGACCTCGTCGACGCCGTCACCGTCCAGGTCGCCGGAGAAGTAGTTCCTGGCGCCCATCAAGGTGATCCTGCCGACGTCGGCAGGGTAGTTGTGGTCGGCCGTCAGGACGGACGGATCCCACAGGTCGAGGCCGGCCTCGACGCCACCGACGAGGAGGCGCCGTCCGCCCGGACCGGTGAGGAACCCGCCGGTGTTCGTCGTCGGCAGCGTGAAGATCGAGTAGTCCTTGCCGCCGGCCGCGAAGGTGCGGAACGACGCCGTCCCCGCGAGGACGAGACCCTCGGGCCCGGTGAAGAAGTTCCCCACCGTCCAGAGGCCTCCGGCCAGGCCCTGGTGGAGGACCTCGCCCGTGCGGCTGTCACGGATCTCGACGACCGTGCGCAGGCTGGAAGCATCCGGCGTGCCCTCGGCGGTGGTTGAGGTGACAGCGACCCAGGTGTAGACGACCGCGTGCCCGTCGGCGTACGGGATCTCCGGCGAGGTGAAGACACCGCGGTTCAGGACGGTTCCGTACAGCTTGCCGTCCACACTCGCGGCCGGGGCCTTCGGCGCGGCGGTCCAGCGTACGGTGCCCGTCTTGGCGTCGAGCGCGACACCGTCGACCGCGGGTGACTCCTTGTGGAGGGAGCCGGTGTTCGCGTACTGCGCGTACACCCGCCCCTCGCCCACTGCGAGGTCGCCGAAGACGACGCTGCCCGCGCTGTCGGGCGCACCGTACGTCCACAGCGCCGATCCGTCACCGCGGTAGGCCCGCACCTTGTCCGTCGGCACGACGATGTCGGCGCGCTTGTCGCCGTCGAGGTCGGCGACCGTCACGGAGCGGACGAATTGCCCGTCCCCGTCGATGCGTTCGATGACCTTGCCGGTGCGCCCGTCGAGGACCGCGACGGCCGTGTCGGCGGCCACCACGAAGTCGTCGTGGCCGTCGCCGTTGACGTCGCCCTTTTCGATCCCGTGCACCTGGCCGGGGACGGTGGCCTTCCACAGCAGCTTGGGCTTGCCCGCGGTCAGCGAGGGCCCGGAGTAGGCCCACACGCCGTTGGACTTGCCGCCGACGACCAGGTCGTTCTTCTTGTCGCCGTCGATGTCGGACGACTGCGCGGACGACAGGTCGCCCTGGAGCGGCAGGAGGCTCTGCTGCTTGCCGTTGCCGAACCCGTAGGTGCGGATGTTCTGGTTCTGGTCGACGGTGCGGATGTGCTGGCCGTCCGCGTCGCGGTAGACCTGGTTGAACATCGGCGAGGCGCCGATGCCCTTCTCCTGCCAGCGCACGTTGCCGCTGCCGGAGAACACGGTGAGCGAGGCGTACTGCCCGCCGCCGGGGTTCTCGGCGGTGTTCATGCCGGTGTCGTCCTGGGCGGCCGTGACGAGGCTGCCGTCGACGACGTCGAGGCTCCAGGCGCTCGGCCCGTCGTGGCCGTTGTCGGCGTCGCGCTTGACGGTGGAGGACCACAGCAGGCTGCCGGGGTCCGTGCCGTCCACGACCCGGACCGTGTTGGCGTTGATGTACAGCGTAGGGCTGAGCGTGGACTCGCTGACCACGTACTCGGACTTCCGGTCGCCCCGCAGATCACCCATCGTCATGTCGATGGGCAGCGCGTTGATCCGGGTGTCGAGCGTGGCGCGCTTGCCGTCGGCGAGGGAGTAGGAGTCCAGCTCGTACTTCACGCCGTCGTTGGGGTCGGACTGCTCCAGGGCCACGAGTCGTCCGCGCGTGGTGTCCAGGTGCAGCTGGCGCGAGTAGAGGGCGCTGTCCGTCTGCCACTTGACGGCGCCGTCCTCGGTGTCGAGCACCAGGGTGTGGCCGCGTCCCGCGGCGGTCGCGGTCTTGCGCTGGTTGTACGACGCGGCGACCAGTCCGCCGCCGAGGTCCTCCAGGGCGCCCCACGCCGTACCGGCGCGCACGCCCGTGTCGTACGTCCAGGTGGCGGAGGGGGTCAGCGCCCCGTCGGCGTACGAGAAGCGGATGCCCGAGACGGTGGCGGTGGCGGCGGCCGGGGAGTTGAGGTTGTAGTACGGCGCGTCCGTGACGACGAGCGTCCTGCCGACGAGCTTCACGTTGTAGGCGTACGCGTACAGCTTCGACCACAGCGTCCTGCCGGTCCTGCCGTCCAGGACCGTGACGAACGTGCCGTTGGGCAGCGAGGAGCCGGGAGAGGTGAAGGGGCGGTACGGGTTGACGCCCACGCTCGCCGAGAACACCACGTCGTCCACGCCGTCACCGGTCAGGTCGCCGGTCACGTACCCCTGGTCGGAGGCGGGCGTGAACGGGCTCACCGCGTTGTAGCCCATCACGATGCGCGCCGGGTAGGGCTCGACCTGCCAGGGCCGGGAGTTCTTGACCCCCCAGTCCGCGTACAGCGAGGCGTTGTCACGCCGCCACAGGGCGGTGCCGTCGGCCTTGCTGCGCTGGACGTTGCCGAGGCTGTGCAGGGTGAAGTAGTCGCCGCCCTTGCCCGCCGGGGCGGAGGCGGCCAGGCCGCGTACGCCTTCCACCGTGGACTTGGGGGAGATGGTCACGGCGGCGTCGGTACCGGCGTCCGTGCCGGTGCCTTCGTCCAGGTGGGAGCCCGAGTCCGTGCCCTGGCCCGGTCCGGAGGTGCCGGATCCGGTGTTCGCGCCCTGCGGGTCGATGGTCTCGCGGTCGGCATCCGCGTAGGCGTTCAGCTGGGCGTGGTCCGCCAGCTTCTCGGCCTGGCTGTCCGTGAGGGTGAGCAGGTTGTTGCCGTCGTCGGCGGCCAGCGCGGGCGGTGCGGCGCTCAGCGCCAGACCTGCCGCGACCAGTGCGGAGGCGAGCCGCAGCGCCCGCCGGGAGTTTGTTCTCATCACTTGGTCCCCTGCGCGATGCGGATGGCGGACCGGTCCCCCAGGACCGGCTCGTTGAAGGAGTACTGGAGGGCGTCGGTGCCGGCCTGGTTCTCGATGCCGACGGTCGCGCTCGCGCCGTTCTCGGGCGAGGCGGCGGACAGGCCCTGGTACTGGAAGGTGACGGAGCCGGTGGCCTCGTCGAAGACGGCCTCGAAGGAGACACGGGCCGAGGTGTTGTCGGCAAAGGCGGCGTTGTTCCAGACGACCGCGAACGTGCGGCTTCCGGCCGTGCCCGTGGTCGCGGTCTGCACGCTGGACTTCCTGTCCAGGGTCAGGTCGTCCCAGAAGGCGGCGACCGTGCCGTTGGGCTTGCCGGCCGACGGCAGCGCGACGTTGTCGTAGTCGCCGAGCCGCGGTTCGAGGAAGTTGATCAGGCCGTTGGTGGTGACGCTCGCGTGGGAGTAGGAGACGCCGTACAGCTTCACCGGGAAGGGCAGCGCGATCGTCTTCGCGTCCTCGTCGCCACTGAGCGCGACCTTGCTGCTGCCGCCGATCCAGGAGTACGTCGCCGGGGCGCAGCTGTTGCCTGCGGCGTCGGAACGGGCGGGCGCCTGGGCGGTCAGTGACTCGTCACCGTCCACGGTCAGCTTGCCGCTGTAGACGCCGTTGCACAGCACGGGCGCTGTGGGCGCGGCGGTCAGGGTGTACGAACCCTCGGCCACCTTCGGCAGGTTGAAGCGTCCGCTCGCGTCCGTGGTGACGGAGGCGACCGGAGTGCCGGTGACCTGGACGGTGGCCTTGGCGAGGGGCTTGCCGGTGACGTCCAGGACGGTGCCGGACACGGCGTGCGAGGCGACCGCGTCCATCGTGAAGTCCTTGGTGACCTGCTCGCCGGTGGCGACCGTGACACCGGACGAGGTGTCGTTCGCGTAGCCGTACCCGCTGAGAGCGAAGTCGTACGAGCCCGCCGGCAGGGTCAGCCGGTAGGAGCCGTCCGCCGAGGTCGTCACGGTGCGGGTCGAGGCGGACCCGGAGGCCTTCACGGTGACGCCGGAGAGCGCGGAGCCGCTTGCCCTGTCCGAGACCTTGCCGGTGACGACGGCCGCCGTGTGCGGGGCCTTGTCCACGGACGCGAAGATGTCGAGCTTGCCCTCGCCCCATACGTTGTTCGCGTCGGCGGTGCCGCCGCAGTGCGTGTCGTCGACGTCGACGGCGCCCTGGTTGAGCAGCGCGCGGGTCTCGTCGATGTTGCCGATGAGGGAGGGGGCTGACGACCAGAGCAGGGCGACGGCGCCCGCGACGTGCGGGGTCGCCATCGACGTACCGGATATGGCCCTGTACGTGTTGCCCGGCCAGGTGGAGCGGACGTTGACGCCCGGGGCCGAGATGTTCGGCTTCATCGAGCCGTCGAGCCTGGACGGGCCGAAGCCGGAGAAGCTCGCGATCTTCCCGTTCACGTCGTACGCGCCGACGCCGTACGCGGGCGCCTGCGAGCCCGGCGCGTGGCCGGTCGAGCAGGTCACGCCGTCGCCGTCGTTGCCGGAGGCGAACGCCTCGAAGATCCCGGCCGCGTTCCACGCCTCGACGATGTCCTGGTAGAAGGTCGTGTCACCGCCGCCCCAGGAGTTGTTGACGATGTCGGGGGCGAGATCGGGCCGCGGGTTCCGGCCGGTGTGGTCGGTCGGCGCGAGGATCCACTGGCCTGCCGCGAGCAGTGAGGAGTCCGAACAGGAGCTGGACTCACAGCCCTTGGCGGCGATCCACTTGGCGCCGGGCGCGACGCCGACGCCGCCCGCGCCGACCATGGTGCCCATGGTGTGTGTGCCGTGGCCGTTGTTGTCGCAGGGCGCCGACGTCGTGCACTGGCCCGTCGGGTCGTACCAGTTGTAGTCGTGCGTGAAGGAGCCGTCGCCGTTGTTGCCACGGTAGTTGCCGACGAGCGCCGGGTGGTCGTACTGGACGCCCGAGTCGACGTTGGCGATGACGATGCCCTCGCCCCGGTCGTCGTACTGGTCCCAGACCTGGTCGGCCTTGATGTCCTGGACGCCCCACTCGGCGGCGGAGGTGTCCGCGTCGGTGGCGGCGTCGGTCGCCTTCGACTCGGTCGTGTCGAGCGTGTAGGTGTGCTCCTTGACGATGCTCGCCACATCAGGGCGCTTCGCCAGGGCGTCGACGAGGTTCTCGCCGCCGGTCACCTTGAGCGCGTTGGCGATCCAGTACGACTCGTATCCGACCTTCTCCTTGTCGAGGAAGGACTGCAGCGGCTTCTGGCTCTTCTTCGCCTCGCTGCGCAGCGAGGCGAACGCCGACTTCGCCTTGGCCGCGTGGGACTTCTTGCCCTTGGCCGCGGACAGGTCCGCCTGGCTCTCGAGGACGACGAAGAAGGTCGACTCCTTGCCCTTCGCGACAGTGTCGAGAACGGCGGAGTCGACCTTGGCGGTGACGGGGCTCGGGTCCGCCGCGGACTGTGCGAATGCGGGTGCGGGGCCGGACAGTGCGGCTGTGGCCGTGATCGCGGCCGCAGCCCACACGGCGGTTCTGCGCCGCGGGGATCGGGGCAGATGCATCGGAGTGCTCCTCCATGGCTGGTACGGGGGAGCCCGCCGCGCTCCTGTTGTCAGGGGAAGTACGGGAGGGGGCGGGCTGATCCGGGACGCTAGGAGGAGGCCGTTACTGACGAATTACTGAACCGCGTGACGAACCCCGGGGGAATGGTCGGGCCGCACGTGACGGGCGTCTCTGGCGCCAAAAAACTAACGCCGCTAGTTTGGGGGCGGACGACATCGCCCGTACCCCTGCCCGGGAGGAAATGCCATGAAGGCCCACGACGGTATGTACATCGGCGGGGAGTGGCGCCCCGCAGCGGGCGCGGACACGATCGCGGTCGTGAACCCGGCGGACGAGCAGGTCATCGCCCATGTGCCGGCCGGAACCGCCGAGGACGTAGACGCCGCGGTACGGGCCGCCCGCGCCGCGTTCCCCGGCTGGGCCGCCACCCCGCCGGTCGAGCGTGCCGCACGGATCGCCGCCCTGCGCGACGTCCTGGTGGCCCGTCAGGACGAGATCGCAGCCACGATCACCGCCGAACTGGGCGCACCGCTCCAGCTGTCGCAGATGGTCCACGCGGGCGTGCCGATCCTGGTCGCCGGGTCCTTCGCCGAACTGGCCGCCTCGTACGCCTTCGAGGAGAAGCACGGCAACTCCACCGTCCTGCTGGAGCCCGTCGGTGTCGTCGGGGCGATCACCCCGTGGAACTACCCGCTGCACCAGATCGTCGCCAAGGTGGCTCCCGCACTCGCGGCAGGCTGCACGATCGTCCTCAAGCCCGCCGAGGACACCCCGCTGACCGCGCAGCTCTTCGCCGAGGCGACCGCGGAGGCCGGCCTGCCCGCCGGTGTCTTCAACCTGGTCACCGGTCTCGGCCCGGTCGCCGGACAGGCCCTGGCCGCGCACGAGGACGTCGACCTGGTCTCGTTCACCGGCTCCACCGCCGTCGGGAAGCAGATCGGCGCCACCGCGGGCGGCGCGGTCAAGCGCGTCGCGCTGGAGCTCGGCGGCAAGTCCGCCAACGTCATCCTGCCCTCGGCCGATCTGGTCAAGGCCGTCAACGTCGGCGTCGCCAACGTGATGTCCAACTCCGGCCAGACGTGCAGCGCCTGGACCCGGATGCTCGTCGACGCCGAGCGGTACGAGGAAGCCGTCGCTCTCGCCGCCGCGGCCGTCGCCAAATACGTGCCGGGGGAGCGGGTCGGTCCCGTCGTCAACGCGAAGCAGCGGGCCCGGGTGCGCGGTTACATCGAGAAGGGCATCGAGGAGGGCGCCCGCGTCGTCGCCGGCGGCCCCGAGGCGCCGCTCGCGACGGGGTACTACGTCAGCCCCACCGTGTTCGCCGATGTCACCCCGGAGATGACCATCGCCCAGGAGGAGATCTTCGGCCCGGTCATCTCGATCCTGAAGTACGAGGACGAGGACGACGCCCTCCGGATCGCCAACGGCACGGTGTACGGGCTCGCGGGCGCCGTCTGGGCCGCCGACGACGCGGAGGCCGTCGCCTTCGCCCGCCGGATGGACACCGGGCAGGTCGACATCAACGGCGGCCGGTTCAACCCGCTCGCCCCGTTCGGCGGCTACAAGCAGTCCGGCGTCGGCCGGGAGCTCGGTTCACACGGCCTCGGCGAGTACCTCCAGACCAAGTCCCTCCAGTTCTGAACCACCCCCCGATCACCCCCGATCAGCAAGGAGCCGGTCCGTGGTCCGCGCCGCCGTACTGCCCGCCGTCGGAGCTCCCCTGGAGGTCACCGACATCGAACTCCCGGAGCCCGGACCCGGCCAGGTGAGGATCCGTCTCGCCGCCGCCGGGGTCTGCCACTCCGATCTGTCGCTGTCCAACGGCACCATGCGGGTGCCCGTCCCCGCCGTCCTCGGCCACGAGGGAGCGGGCACCGTCCTCTCTGTCGGCGAGGGCGTCACGCATGTCGCGCCCGGCGACGGCGTCGTGCTCAACTGGGCGCCGTCCTGCGGCAGCTGCCACCACTGCGGGATCGGTGAGGTCTGGCTCTGCGCCGACGCCCTGACGGGTGCGGGCAACATCCACGCCCGTACCGCCGACGGCACCGAACTCCACCCCGGCCTGAACGTCGCGGCGTTCGCCCAGGAGACGGTCGTCGCCGCGAACTGTGTGCTTCCCGCCCCGGACGGCATCCCGCTGACCGAAGCCGCCCTGCTCGGCTGCGCGGTCCTCACCGGATACGGCGCCGTCCACCACAGTGCGCAGGTCCGGGCCGGCGAGACGGTCGTCGTCTTCGGTATCGGCGGCGTCGGGCTGGCCGTGCTCCAGTCCGCCCGCATCGCCGGAGCCTCGAAGATCATCGCCGTCGATGTCTCCCCGGAGAAGGAGGAGCTCGCCCGCCGGGCCGGCGCCACCGACTACGTCATCGCCTCCGACACCACGCCGCGCGCGATCCGCAGGCTCACCGGCGGACAGGGCGCGGACGTCGCCGTGGAGTGCGTCGGCCGGCCCGCGACCATCCGCGGCGCCTGGGACTCCACCCGGCGCGGCGGCCGCACCACCGTCGTCGGCATCGGCGGCAAGGACCAGCAGGTGACCTTCAATGCCCTGGAGATCTTCCACTGGGGCCGCTCGCTGACCGGCTGCGTCTACGGGAACAGCGACCCCGCTCGCGATCTGCCCGTGCTCGCCGAGCACATCCGGGCCGGCAGGTTCGACCTCGCCATGATGGTCACCGAACGGATCGCGCTGGACGGCATCCCGGCGGCCTTCGACAACATGATCGCGGGCAAGGGCGGCCGCGCCCTGGTGGTCTTCTAGCCGACGCCCGGAAGAGACCCCGGCCGCCCTCGGTGGCGGCCGGGGATTTCGGCATGCCCGGCCCCTCCTCGTCGCGGCCGTCCGAGTGTCATATGCAGGTAAAAACTGCTGCTGCGCGACCCGTTGACCCGCATACCGTCCGGTCAGTACGTTCCCCGGACCGGCGGATCAGCCCCGCCGGGCACCCCGTCCCCCGCACCCACCGGAGTGTGCACGCATGGACACGTCACCATCCGCCACCCCAGGCACCACCGATACCGTCCCGACCCCCACCGAGACGCGGGCCCGCCGCAAGGTGGCCACCGCCGCAGCGCTCGCATCCGCGGTGGAGTGGTACGACTACTTCGTTTTCGGCATCGCCGCAGCCCTGGTCCTGGGAGACCTCTACTTCCCCGCAGGCAGCGGCTCCGCCGGTGTCCTCGCCGCGTTCGCGACCTTTGCCGTGGGCTTCCTGGCCCGTCCGCTCGGCGGCATCATCGCGGGCCAGCTCGGCGACAAGCGTGGTCGCAAACCCATGCTGGTCCTCGCGCTCACCCTGATGGGCGTGGCCACCACGGGCATCGGCCTGCTTCCCACGTACGAGACGATCGGCATCGCCGCTCCGGTGCTGCTCGTCACCCTGCGCGTCGCCCAGGGCATCGCGGTCGGCGCCCAGTGGGGCGGCGCCATGCTGATGGCCACCGAATACGCCCCCGAGGGCAAGCGCGGCGTCTACGGAAGCCTCGTCCAACTCGGCGTTCCCATCGGTGTGGTGACCGCCAACACCGTCTTCCTCGCCGCAGGAGCCTTCACCAGCGACAGCGAGTTCGCCGCCTGGGGCTGGCGGCTGCCGTTCCTGGTCGGTCTGCTGGTGCTGGTCCTCGCCTGGTACATCCACACGCGCGTCGAGGAGACCCCCGAGTTCCGCGAGGCCGAGAAGGAACTGGCCGAGCAGGAGGCGAGCCGCTCCGCGCGCTCCCCGCTGCGCACCATCGTGCGGGAGCACCTCGGCACGGTCTTCCTCGCGGGCGGCTCGTTCGCCGTGAACACCGCGACCTTCTACATCATCATCACCGGCGTCCTGGACTACACGACCCGTGAGCTCGGCATGAAGCGCGAGGCCGTCCTCATGGTCTCGCTCTGCATCAGCCTCACCCAGCTCGTCCTGATACCGGCGTCGGCGGCGCTGTCCGACCGCATCGGGCGGCTGCGGATCTACGCGCTCGGGGCGGCCGGGCTCGCCGTGTGGGCGGTGCCGATGTTCCTGCTCATCGACACCGAGTCGCTGCTCTGGATGGCCGTCGGCACCTTCGTCACCAGCTGTTTCCTCAGCATCATGTACGGGCCGCAGGCGGCCTTGTTCGCCGAGCTGTTCACGGCCGAGATGCGTTACACCGGAGCCTCGCTCGGCTACCAGATCGCGGCGGTGTTCGGTGGTGGCCTCGCCCCGTTCGTGATGGTGCTGCTGCTGGAGGCGACGGGCACGTCGATGGCGGTGGCGGCCTACATCATCGGCCTGGCTGTCATCGCCCTTGTCTCCATCAAGGTCCTTGCGGGACGAGCGAGTTCAGGCTGATCGCGGCTCCCGGACCTGCTCCGGCTCCGGCACCGGTGCCTCCCCGACCGGTGCCGGAGCCGGAGCGCGCCGGACGGGAGGTGATGGCTGTGGACCCCCGCAACACCTCGCGGGGAGACGCCGACCGGCGTAACGGGAAACCCTCCCGCTCACGCGGGGGAGGAAGCGCGACGGTCACCGCACGGATCGCGCCGGACGGCATCCCGGCGGCCTTCGACAGCATGATCGCGGGCAGCAGCGGCCGCGCCCTCGTGGTGGTGTTCCGGCCCGGGCTCACGCCGTCGGCCCGGCCTCCGACCGGTGCGTGGTGAGCAGCCGGGCATCCATCTCGCCCTGCTCGAAGAGCCGGGAGGCCCGACCCACGATCAGCGGGTCCGGCTCGCGGACCACCGTCGTGTCCTTGTCCGGGTAGTCGAAGCGGTGCAGCACATGCCGGATCGCCTCCAGCCTGGCCCGCTTCTTGTCGTTGCTCTTCACCACGGTCCAGGGCGCGTCCGCCGTGTCCGTGTGGAACAGCATCACCTCCTTGGCCTCCGTGTATGCGTCCCACTTGTCCAGCGAGGCGAGGTCGACCGGGCTCAGCTTCCACTGCCGCACCGGGTCGATCTGGCGGATCATGAACCGGTTGCGCTGCTCGTTGCGGGAGACGGAGAACCAGAATTTCACCAGGTGGATGCCGTCCCGGGCGAGCATCCGCTCGAAGCCCGGTGCCTGGTGCATGAATTCGAGGTACTCGCGCGTCGTGCAGAACCCCATCACCCGCTCCACACCTGCCCGGTTGTACCAGGAACGGTCGAAGAGCACGATCTCCCCGGCGCTCGGCAGATGTGCCGTGTACCGCTGGAAGTACCACTGGGTGCGTTCGCGTTCGGTGGGCTTCTCCAGCGCCACGACCCGTGCGCCACGCGGGTTGAGGTGCTCGGTGAAGCGGTTGATGGTGCCGCCCTTGCCGGCCGCGTCGCGCCCCTCGAAGAGAATGACCAGCCGCTCGTTGCGCTCCTTCACCCAGTGCTGGAACTTGAGCAGCTCGATCTGCAGCGCGCGCTTGTCCTTCTCGTATGCCTTCCGGCCGAGCTTGTAGGTGTACGGATAGTCCTCGCGCCAGGCGTCGCGCGCCCGCCCGTCGGGCATCACCAGGACCGGATCGTCGTCCCCGCTGTCGGTCACGCCGAAGGCTTCGAGCTCGGCGCCGCCGTGCCGTGCCGCCCAGGCGAGGGCGGCCTCCCTGTGGTCAGCGTCGTCGGCAGCCTTGCTCCTCTTCTTCCGTTTCCTGCGGCTGCTCGGATCCTTGGCGCTCCGGGTCATGACGGCGTCCCTCCACCGGCTGTGCCCGACTCTTTCGGGTGCGTCCAGTCTGCGGACGCTTCCGGGAGACCGCCACCCCGGCCAGACAGAGCAGGCCGCCGCCGACCGTGAGCAGTGCGGGCACCTCGCCGAGCAGCAGCCACGACATCAGTACCACCAGCGCGGGGACGGCATATGTGGTGGCGCCCATCCGTCCCGCAGTGGTGCGGGCGAGCGCATAGGCCCAGGTGGTGAAGGCCAGGGCGGTCGGGAAGATGCCCAGATAGACCATGTTCAGCGTCGCGGACACCGGGGCGTCGGCCGCCTCGGAGACCAGCACACCGGAGAACGGCAGACAGGCGACCGTACCGACCATGCAGCCGAACGCGGTGATCTGCAGCGCCGAGCCGTGCCGCAGTGCCGGCTTCTGGGCGACCACCCCGCCCGCGTACGCCATCGCCGCCAGCAGGCAGAGGACCACCCCGAGCACCGACGAACTCCCGTGTCCCGACATGGAGAGACCGACCACCGCGGCGCCCGCGAACGACACGGCCATCCCTGTCAGCAGTCTGCGCGGCAGCCCCTCGCCCAGCAGCCGGGCGCCGAGCAGTGCGATCAGGATCGGGCCGATGTTCACGACCATGGCGGCCGTGCCCGCGTCGACCTCCTGCTCGCCCCAGTTGAGCACCACCATGTAGAGCCCGAACCAGAGCACCCCGGACGTGACGATGCCCGGCCACGCCGCCCTGGACGGCAGCCCCTCGCGGCGTACGAGAAGGATCGCGCCGAGCGTCAGCGAACCCGCGAGCAGCCGGCCGAGCGCGAGCGCACCGGGCGAGTAGGACTCACCGGCACTGCGGATGGAGACAAAGGCGGAGGCCCACAGCACCACGGTGGTGCCGGCCGCGGCGATCGCCCGCCGGTCGCGGCCCGCGGGCGCGGTGGCGGGCGCGGCGGAGGCGGGTATGGGTGTCGTCATGGGCCCGACTCTAAACGGGGAACGGTTCGGCCCTCACCGAATTGTTTCCGGCTCGATTCCGAGCAGCTCGCGCAGCGCCCGCTCCCCGTCCCCGGTCGCCTTCACCGCCCGCCCGGACCCGATCCTCACGCACCAGCCGGCGTCCAGGGCGTGCCTGCACAGTGCGGCGCCCGCGACCCCTGCCAGATGCGGCCTGCGCTCCGTCCAGTCCAGACAGCTGCGTACGAGGGGACGCCGCGTCCCGGTGTCCAGCCCGATGCCCAGCTCCGCGAACCAGCCGAGACCCGTGTCGGTGAGCGCGAAGCCGGTGTCCTGCCGCAGCAGCCCCCGCACGGTCATCGCGTCCGCGATCGCGATGCCGATCCGGCCGGCGAGATGGTCGTAACAGGTGCGTCCGCGGGCCAGTGCGCTGCTCGTGCTTGCCGCCCGCAGGGTCTGTGGCCGCTCCCCGTCACCGGGTGCGGCCCGGGCGGCGAGATCCTCGACGAGATGGGCGGTCCGTTCGTCGGCGAGCCGCACATAACGGTGGCGGCCCTGCCGCTCCTCGGTGAGCAGGCCCCCGGCGATCAGCTTCCCCAGGTGTTCGCTGGCGGTCGACGGCGCCACCGACGCGTACCGCGCCAGCTCCCCCGCCGTCCAGGCGCGGCCGTCGAGCAGGGCCAGACAGAAGGAGGCGCGGGTCTCGTCGGCGAGGAGGGCGGCCAGGGCGGCGAGGCGGGGTGCGGCCGGGTCGTGGGGTGCCATGCGTGCCATGTACCCAGGATGCGTCAGGAATGCTTCGGCGCCGGCCGAACCGTGCCCGCGGCCTGCCCCTGCTCGTACTGCAGGGCGAGGCCGTCGAGCAACGCCCGCAGCCCGGTCTCGAACGCGCCCTCGTCGACCTGCTGACGGCGGTCGGCCAGCAGATGGGCCTGGCCGAGGTGCGGATAGTCGGCGGGGTCGTACGCCGTCTCGTCGTCGACGAAGCCGCGCGCGAACGAGCCCAGTGCCGAGCCGGTGATGAAGTACCGCATCAGTGCGCCGATGTATGTGGCCTGGGCGGGCGGCCAGCCGGCGCGGACCATCGCACCGAAGGCCGCGTCGGCGACCCGCAGCCCGGCCGGACGGCGGCCGGGGCCCTGGGCCAGCACCGGGACGATGTGCGGGTGCTCGGCGAGCGCCGCACGATAGGAGACCGCCCAGTCGTGCAGGGCGGCTCGCCAGTCGCGGCCGTCGGACTCGTCGAACATCGACAGATCGACCTGAGCGGAGACGGCGTCCGCGACCGCGTCCAGGATCTCGTCCTTGTTGCGGAAGTGGTTGTAGAGCGAGGGTCCGCTGACCCCGAGTTCGGCCGCGAGCCGGCGGGTGGAGACGGCGTCGAGCCCCTCGGCGTCCACGAGCGCGCTCGCCGCCTCGACGATGCGGTCTCTGCTGAGGAGGGGCTTGCGCGGTCGGGCCATGCGGCACATAGTAGGGCCTGCGAACGGAAAACTAGCAGTGCTAATTAAAAGTGGGAGAACCGAAGGATGAACCTGGAGCTCAGCGAGGAGCAGGAAGCCGTCCGGCAGCTCGCCAAGGACTTCGTCGCCCGCGAGATCACGCCGCATGTCGTCGAATGGGACCGCGCCGAGAATGTCGACAGGTCGATCGTCAAGAAGCTGGGCTCCCTCGGCTTCCTCGGACTGACCGTCCCCGAGGAGTACGGCGGCTCGGGCGGCGATCACCTGGCGTACTGTCTGGTCACCGAGGAACTCGGCCGCGGCGACTCCTCGGTCCGCGGCATCGTCTCGGTCTCCCTGGGTCTGGTCGCCAAGACCATCGCCACCTGGGGCGACGAGGAGCAGAAGCGGCAGTGGCTGCCCCGGCTCACCGCGGGCGAGGCGATCGGCTGCTTCGGCCTCACCGAGCCCGGCACCGGCTCGGACGCCGGGAACCTGACGACGAAGGCCGTCCGCGACGGCGACTCGTACGTCATCAACGGCACCAAGATGTTCATCACCAACGGCACCTGGGCCGACGTCGTACTGCTCTTCGCCCGCACCGGCGACACCCCCGGCCACAAGGGCATATCCGCCTTCCTGGTGCCCACCGACACCCCCGGCCTCACCCGCCGCACCATCCACGGCAAGCTCGGTCTGCGCGGCCAGGCCACTGCCGAAGTGGTTCTGGAGGACGTCCGCGTCCCCGCCGCCACGCTCCTGGGCCCCGAGGGCAAGGGCTTCTCCGTCGCCATGTCCGCGCTCGCCAAGGGCCGGATGTCGGTCGCGGCCGGCTGCGTCGGCATAGCGCAGGCCGCCCTCGACGCCGCCGTGGGCTACGCGGGCGAACGCGAGCAGTTCGGCAAGTCCATCGCGAGCTACCAGCTCGTCCAGGAACTGATCAGCGACATCGCGGTGGACGTGGACGCCGCCCGGCTGCTGACCTGGCGGGTCGCCGACCTGATCGACCGCGGCGAGGACTTCGCCACCGCGGCGTCCAAGGCGAAGCTCTTCGCCTCCGAGGCCGCCGTCCGCGCAGCGAACAACGCCCTCCAGGTCTTCGGCGGCTACGGCTACATCGACGAGTACCCGGTCGGCAAGCTGCTGCGCGACGCCCGTGTGATGACGCTCTACGAAGGCACCAGCCAGATCCAGAAGCTGATCATCGGCCGTGCGCTGACGGGTGTCTCCGCCTTCTGAGCCGTCTCACCCGAACGGGCGTCTGAGTACCGGACTGAGTACGGGGTCGGATGTGCCGGGCGCCGCAGCGGCCGATGCTGTCCCTCATGAGTGAGACGACATCGGTCAAGCAGCAGAGCACCGCGGCCTTCTACGGACAGGCCGTCGCATCCTTCGGGGTGGCGATGGGCGCGGTGACCCTCGGCATCTACTTCCTCGACGCGAACGCCTGGGTGCGGGGGTTCCTCGCCGTCGGCGTCCTCTATCTCGTCACGTCCTGCTTCACCCTCGCCAAGGTCATCCGGGACCGCCAGGAGGCGGGGCAGCTCATCAGCCGGGTCGACCAGGCCCGGCTGGAGAAGATCCTCGCCGAGCACGACCCCTTCCAGAAGCTCTGACGCCCTCAGCCGCCGGACCCCTAAGCGCTTGCTCAGGTTCGGGGTATGGTGTGCGTCCTGGTGAATGGAAGGGGTCAGTGACGATGAGCACGGCGGAGGATACCGGCGGCGACAGTACGCCGTGGGGCGAGGTGACGCCCGAGGCGGCCAGACGGCTCCTCGTCGCGGCCGTCGATGCCTTCGCCGAGCGCGGGTACCACGCGACCACCACCCGTGACATCGCGGGCCGCGCCGGGATGAGCCCCGCCGCGCTCTACATCCACTACAAGACGAAGGAAGAGCTGCTCCACCGGATCAGCAGGATCGGTCACGACCGGGCCCTGCTGCTTCTGGAGACGGCCGCGGACAGCGAAGGCACGGCGTCCGAGCGGCTCGCCCACGCCGTGCGGTCCTTCGTCCGCTGGCACGCGGAAGGGCACACCACCGCCCGCGTGGTCCAGTACGAACTCGATGCCCTCGGCCCGGAGCACCGCACCGAGATCGTCGCGCTGCGGCGCAAGAGTGACGCGGTGATCCGCCGGATCATCAGTGAAGGCGTGGAGGCGGGGGAGTTCGACGTCCCCGACATCCCGGGCACCACGCTGGCCGTGCTCTCGCTATGCATCGATGTGGCGCGCTGGTTCAGCGCGCAGGGGAGCCGGACGCCCGACGAGGTCGGCGCGCTCTACGCCGACCTCGTCCTGCGGATGGTCGCGGCCCAGCGGTAGCGCGACCGGGTGCCGCTCCGCGGGCTCAGAAGTAGTAGCGCGACACCGACTCGGCGACGCAGACCGGCTTGTCGCCACCCTCGCGCTCGACCGTGACGACGGCGGTGACCTGGACGCCGCCACCCGCCTCCTCGACGCTCTGGAGGGCGGCCGTCGCCCGCAGTCGCGAGCCCACCGGCACGGTGGCCGGGAAACGGACCTTGTTGGTGCCGTAGTTGATGCCCATCTTCATGCCTTCGACCCGCATGATCTGCGGGACCAGCGCCGGAAGCAGCGAGAGCGTGAGATAGCCGTGCGCGATCGTCGTGCCGAACGGGCCGGCCGCGGCCCGCTCCGGGTCCACATGGATCCACTGGTGGTCCCCGGTGGCATCGGCGAAGAGATCGACCCGCTTCTGGTCGATCTCCAGCCAGTCGCTGTGCCCCAGCTGCTCGCCCACCCCGTCGCGCAACTCCTGCGCGGACGTGAAGATCCTCGGCTCTGCCATGTCCCTGGTCCTGCCTTCCCGCTCTCGACCGTGCATCGTCATGCATCCGTCATTCATCGCTACTGTCTAAGCGCTTGCTCAGCATGGTTGGGCGTGACGTTCCTGTCAACGACGGACCGGCCCGGAGGAGTGCACGTAGGGTTCGAGGGGTGCCCCAGATCCCACAGACACTCCATGAACTCACGGTCGGCCAGCTCTCCGCGCGCAGCGGCGCCGCCGTTTCGGCCCTGCACTTCTACGAGGCCAAGGGCCTGATCAGCAGCCGCCGCACCAGTGGTAACCAGCGCCGCTACAGCAGGGATGCGCTGCGCCGGGTCGCCTTCGTCCGTGCGGCGCAACGGGTCGGCATACCGCTGGCCACGATCCGCGACGCGCTGGCCGAGCTCCCGGAGGAGCGCACCCCGAACCGCGACGACTGGGCGCGGCTGTCCGAGGCGTGGCGCTCCGAACTCGACGAGCGGATCAAGCAGCTGGGCCGGCTGCGCGACCATCTCACCGACTGCATCGGCTGCGGCTGTCTGTCGTTGGAGACATGTGTGCTCTCCAACCCGAACGACATCTCCGGGGACACGATCAGCGGCTCCCGGCTGATGCCGGAGCGCCGGTCGGCGGGCTGCCCGTAGGCGAGTCGCGGGCCGGGGCGGAGCGGGCGCTCCTCATGCCGCGGACGTCAGGTTCCTGGCCCGTATGCGCCGCGCTCTCGCCAGCGCCCCCGGCGTGAGCACGGGCTGCGGCACCACGATCCCGCAGCCCGTGCATACCGGCCCCGACCACGGCTCGTGGCTGAGCTCTTGGCGCCAGGCGATCCCGGTCCCCGCGCACACCGGGCAGGCCGTGCCCGGCTCCGACTCCAGAGCGGCGATCAGCCGGCCCAGCACCTGGCCCAGCGGCGCGGACGGATGGACCGCCGGATCGTCGCAGCGCGCCACCCCGTTCCCGCCCCAGGTGCGCCGGTGCCAGTCGTCGAACGCGCCCGGCCGGCGCAGCCCTTCGTGCTTCTCCCGCCTGCGGCGCTCGGCGAACCCCGCCTCGTACCCCAGCCAGACGGCCCGGGCCTCCTCCAGCTCCTCCAGTGCGTGCACCAGCCGCACCGGGTCGGGGGCCCGGTCCTCGGGCTCGATCCAGTGCCGGGCACACAGATGGTGCCAGGTCGCCCGGTGACCGTAGGGGGCGAACCTCTCCAGGCACTTGCGCAGCGAGTACCGCCGCAGCGCCAGGTCACTTCGCGGATCGCGGACCTGTCTCGCAAGACTGCGGAAACCGGCCATCGAACTGCCACCTCCGTCGCTCGTACTTCGGCGTCAAGGGATGGACGTACGACTGCCCGATTCGGCTCCATCGAAAGGCGATTCGCGTCCATTGGCCGAGACGGCCTGGTCGGACGCAGCTCGAACGGGCCCGGACCCGGCGCGAATCCGGCTCGCACACGGCGGCATGTGGCGATTCGGAAAAGGTGACCGATGCTCACCTTACCGACGGGTCATACCGCCAGTAACCTCCGGCGCATCGGCCACCCGGAGGAGCACGCATGCCCCCACGCACCGTCAAGTTCAGAGCCGCCACCATTGCGGCGGTTCTCACCCTCGGTACCACCCTCCTCGCAGCCTCGCCGCAGTCCGGCGCCGTGGCGGCGGAACCCGTCCCCGTCGCCGACTACTGCCAGGGGCAGTGCGACGACATCCTGCCGCCCGGCGAGAACGGCAACGCCACGCTCGTCGAGATCCTCGGCAACCAGGCGTTCGGTACGCACCCCGCGCACAGCGACGACCAACTCGACCGCTACAACGGCCTGGTGGCCGGCTACACCGGACTCACCGACCGGAAGCTGACCGACTTCTTCAACGACGCCTCGTTCGGCGTACCGAAGGACCAGGTCGAGTCCGTCACCTCGCCGCGCGACGACGTCACCATCACCCGCGACAGGGCGTCAGGCGTCCCGCACATCAAGGGCACCACCCGTTACGGCACCGAGTTCGGCGCCGGGTATGCGGCCGGGCAGGACCGGCTCTGGCTGATGGACCTCTTCCGGCACATCGGGCGCGGCGAACTGACCTCGTTCGCCGGTGGCGCACTCGCCAACCAGGGGCTCGAGCAGCAGTTCTGGCCGCAGGCCCCGTACACCGAGGCGGATCTCGAAGCCCAGGTCGCGTACATCAGGACCCATGAGGGCTCCCGCGGTGAGCAGGCCATGGCCGACGCGCAGGCGTATGTCGACGGCATCAACGCGTACCGCGACAAGTCCAAGAAGGGCCGCTACTTCCCCGGCGAGTACGTCCTCACCGGCAAGATCGACGCGATCACCAACATCGGTGAGATCCAGCCGTTCAAGCTGACCGACCTGATCTCCATAGCCTCGGTCGTCGGCGGGCAGTTCGGCGGCGGCGGTGGCGGCGAAGTGCAGGCGGCGCTCTCGCTGCTGTCCGCCCAGCAGAAGTACGGGGTCGCCGAGGGCACCGAGGTCTGGGAGTCGTTCCGGCAGCGGAACGACCCCGAGGCGGTGCTGACCGTCCACGACGGCACCTCCTTCCCCTACGCCGGCAAGCCCGCCCAGGCGCGCGGCACCGCCCTTCCCGACCCGGGCTCGGTCACCCCCGAGCCGCTCGTCCACGACCGCACCGGCTCCGCGGGCACCGACAGGAAGGCCCCGGTCAAGGCCCCGGCCGCGCTCAGGAAGGCCCAGGGCATCTACGACGACGGCGTCATCCCGGAGGGCTCGCTGCCCGGCTCCGGCTCCGGCGCCCAGAAGCGCGGCATGTCCAACGCCCTGCTGGTCTCCGGCAAGCACACCGCGAGCGGAAACCCGATCGCCGTCTTCGGCCCGCAGACCGGCTACTTCGCACCGCAGCTGATGATGCTCCAGGAGCTCCAGGGCCCCGGCATCAGCGCCCGCGGGGTCGCCTTCGCCGGTGTCGGCATGTACGTCCAGATGGGCCGCGGCCAGGACTACGCGTGGAGCGCCACCTCGGCCGGCCAGGACATCACCGACACGTACGCCATCGAGCTGTGCGAGCCGGACGGTTCCGCGCCCACCAAGGACTCGACGCACTACCTCCACCACGGCACCTGCACCGCGATGGAGAAGCTGGAGCGCACCAACTCCTGGGCACCGACCGTCGCCGACTCCACGGCGAAGGGCTCCTACCGGATGCAGGTGTGGCGGACCGCGTACGGCATCGTCACCCACCGCGCCACAGTGGGCGGCAAGCCCGTCGCGTACACCTCGCTGCGCACCACCTACCGCCACGAGGCCGACTCGATCGTCGGCTTCCAGATGCTCAACGACCCGGCGTACGTGAAGGACGCAGCCTCCTTCCAGCAGGCGGCGAGCAACATCGACTACGCCTTCAACTGGTTCTACGCCGACTCCCGCACCGCCGCCTACTACAACAGCGGCATGAACCCGGTGCGCGCGGCGGGCGTCGACCCGGCCCTGCCCGTCAAGGCCGAGAAGGCGTACGAATGGCAGGGCTACGACCCGGTCACCAATACCGCCGTCTACACCCCGTTCGCCGCGCACCCGCACTCCAGCGGCCAGGACTACTACGTCTCCTGGAACAACAAGCAGGCCGAGGGGTACGCCTCCGCGGGCTTCGGCCTCGGCGCGGTGCACCGGGCCGATCTGCTCGACGACCGGGTGGCGAAGCTGGTGGAGCAGGGCGGCGTCACCCGCGCCTCGCTCACCCGGGCCATGGCGGAAGCCGCACTCACCGACCTGCGCGGCGAGCAGCTGCTGCCCGAACTGCTGCAGGTGCTCCGCTCCCGGCCGGTCACCGACCCGGAACTGGACGCGGTCATCCAGCAGTTGGAGTCCTGGCGGGCTTCGGGGTCGCAGCGCAGGGAGAGCAGCCCCGGCTCGCACACGTACACCGACGCGGACGCGGTACGGATCATGGACGCGTGGTGGCCGAAGCTGGTCGAGGCCGAGTTCGAGCCGGGTCTCGGCGACAGCCTGTACGGGGCGCTGACCGCCGCTCTCGCCACCGACGAGTCACCGGCGGCCAGCCACGGCCCGAGCGGGGCGCACAGCGGATCGGCGTTCCAGTACGGCTGGTGGGGCTTTGTGGACAAGGATCTGCGCCAGGTCCTCGGCCGGCCGGTCAAGGGGCCGCTCGCCAGGACGTACTGCGGAAACGGAGACCTGAGCAGCTGCCGGGACACCCTGCTCGCCTCTCTGAAACAGGCGGCCTCCGAACCGGCCACCGACGTCTACCCCGGTGACGACAGCTGCGGGGCCGGCGAGCAGTGGTGCACGGACTCGATCATCCACCGTCCGCTGGGCGGAATCAGCCAGAAGGCGATCCACTGGCAGAACCGTCCGACGTACCAGCAGGTGGTGGAGTTCCCCGGCCACCGGTAGGCATTCATTCCACTCCGTCCGGTGCTCGAGAGCGGAACCGGTTCGCCGGGCGGGTCCGAACCCTCGGACCCGCCCGGTCCGCCTCACCGGTACTGCAAGTACCTCTTGCGTACCGCCCGGAACGCGGCGAGATCTGCCGCCCAGGCCCCCACCACCTCATCCGTGTCCGCGCCCGCATCGATCATCGTGCGGACCCGCGTGTTGCCGGTGAGCTTGTCGATCCAGTTGTCCGAGCGCCACGCGAACCCGCTCCACGTCTGCTTCGCCGTCACCAGGAGAGCGATCCCCGTGCGTACCGGGTCGAAGACCTCCCGGTCCTGCACATGCAGCTGCACGCCGCCGACCGTCTTCCCCTGGAACTTGGAGAACGTCGGCGCGAAGTACGCCTCGCGGAACGCGACTCCGGGCAGGTCGAGCGCGTTCGCGGCGGCCGCCCACCGGTGGTCGATGCCCTCCGCGCCGAGCAGTTCGAACGGCCGCGTGGTGCCGCGCCCCTCGGAGAGGTTCGTGCCCTCGAAGAGGCAGGTCCCGGAGTACACCAGCGCGGTGTCCGGCGTCGGCATGTTGGGGCTCGGCGGGACCCACGGCAGTCCGGTCTCGTCGAAGAAGTCCGAGCGCCGCCATCCCGACATCTTCACGATGTCCAGCTCGACCGGCCGGTCTGCCAGGAACTCCGCGTTGAAGAGCAGCGCAAGCTCCGTGACCGTCATGCCGTGCGCCTGCGCGATCTCCCGGCGCCCCACGAAGGTCGAGAACGCCGGGTCGAGGACCGGCCCGAGCGCCGCCCGCCCGGTCACCGGGTTCGGCCGGTCCAGCACGACGAACCGCTTGCCCGCGAGCGCCGCCGCCTGCATGCAGTCGTAGAGCGTCCAGATGTACGTGTAGAAGCGTGCGCCCGCGTCCTGGATGTCGAAGACGATCGTGTCCACGCCGGACGCGGTGAAGACATCGGCGAGCGGCTGCCCGCTCTTCAAGTACGTGTCGTAGACGGGGAGTCCGGTGGCCGGATCGTCGTAGCGCCCCTCGGAGCCGCCCGCCTGCGCGGTGCCGCGGAAGCCGTGCTCGGGTCCGAAGACCGCGACCAGGTTCACCCGCTCGTCCGGGTGCATCACATCGACGATGTGGCGCACATCGGACGTGATCCCGGTCGGGTTGGTGACGACCCCGACCTTCTGCCCCTTCAGCAGTGCGTAGCCGTCCGCGGCCAGCCGGTCGAAGCCGGTGAGGAGCCGGTTGCGCCCGGCGCCCTGCCCCTTCCCGGGCACGGGTCCCGCTGCCGCGGTCCCGGTTCCGGCAGTGGTCGCCGCGAGGGCTCCCACCGCACTGCCGGCGGCCAGCAAACCACGTCTGGACAGGCTCATTCGGCTACCTCCATGATCGCTCCGACTGTCATGGTCACGCACGCTAGCGCGCGCAAGCGCTCCGCGGAACGAGCCGGACGCGACTGCTGTGACAGGAGTGGCGACAACCCGGGTGAACCCCCCGGCGCACGTGCGGGGCAGCGCTCGGCCCCGTCGTCAAGATCACGTCGTCCGACCGGGAACCCGGAGCCGACCGGACGGACGCCGCTCCCGTGCCTCTGATCCGACGTCAGGGGCGCAGCGCGCGCAGCAGCAGGTCGGCCAGATGGTCGGCGACCTCCTGCTGGCTGAGCGGGCCGTCCGGGCGGTACCACGTCGACAGGTGGTGCACCGAGCCGAAGTGGTAGTCCACCACCAGATCCGCCGGCGTCGCCGTCGAGAACACCCCGCTCCGCTGCCCCTCTTCGACCAGCGCCCGGAACCGCTCGTGGTAGCGGCGGCGCTCCACCCGCACCTGTTTGTTCTTCTCCGGGCTCAGATGGTGCATGGACCGGAAGAAGATCGACGCGTCGTCGAGGTTCTCGATCGTCGTGACGACGACATCCGCCGCCGCGTCCCGCAGCCGCTGCTCGACCGGCGCCTCGGCGTCGGCGAAGGCGTCGAGCCGCTCCTGCTGGAGCCGCAGCACCCGGGCGTAGACCTCCTGGAGGAGATCCTCCTTGGAGCCGAAGTAGTGGTACAGCGCCCCCTTGGTGACGCCCGCCGCCTCGACGATCTCCTGGACCGACGTACGGTCGTAACCCTGCTCGGCGAAGAGCCGGGTGGCGGCGGCCAGCAGCCGCTGCGGGACCGGGGCATCGTTCCCGTCCGTCGTTCTGGCCATTGCCGCCACCTGCCTTCCGTACGATGTGTCCGTTGCTCTACTGCGCTGAACGCAGTTCCCGCCTGAGGATCTTCCCACTTGCCGTCTTCGGGAGTTCAGCCAGGATCTCGACCTCGCGTGGGTACTTGTAGGCGGCGAGCCGCTCCTTGCAGTACGCGCCCAGCTCTCCGGGCTCGACCACCGCACCGGGCCGCAGGCTGACGTACGCCCGGACGGTCTCGCCGCGGTAGGCGTCGGGGACGCCGACGACGGCCGCCTCCCGTACCGCCGGGTGGGTGTACAGGACATCTTCCACCTCGCGCGGCCAGACCTTGAAGCCGGAGGCGTTGATCATGTCCTTCTTGCGGTCGACGACGTACAGCCAGCCGTCGCGGTCCATGAAGCCGATGTCGCCCGTCCGCAGCTCACCGTCCGGGAAGGCGGCGGCGGAGGCGTCGGGCAGCCGCCAGTAGCCGGAGACGACCTGGGGGCCGCGGACGGCGATCTCACCCTGTTCGCCGAACGGCACCTCGTCGCCGTTCTCGTCGAGGATCCGGACGATCGTGTCCGGGCCGGGAACCCCGACGGAGAGCGTTCCGGAGACCGGGTCGACGGGGGCTTCCCGCTCGGGCGGTACGGAGGCGCAGGGCGCCGTGCACTCGGTGAGGCCGTAGCCGTTGCGGATGTACGGGCCGAAGCCCGCACGGAACTTCTCCACGAGCGCGGGCGGCAGCGGTGCACCGCCGGAGGAGATCACCTGGAACGAGGCGAAGTGCTCACGGGTCACATCGGGGTGGGCGGCGAGCGCCATGAAGGCGGTCGACGGGCCGACGGTGTACGCGGGGCGGTGCTCGGCGAACGCGTCGAGGACGACACCGGGATGGAAGCGGTACGCGAGCACGAGGGTGCCCGCGTTGGTGAGGCAGGCGGCCAGCTGGCACACCATGCCGGTGATGTGGAAGAGCGGGGCGAGCGCGAAATACGAGGAGCCCTCGGCGACCGGGTGTCCGGTCCGCTGACGCTCGGCGTTGACCATGATGTTGCCGTGGGAGTTCATGGCGCCCTTGGGGGTGCCGCTGGTCCCGGAGGTGTAGCTGATCAGCGCCACGTCGGCGGCGGTGAGCTCACGGCCTCCGGGGGCGGCGAGCCCACGGCGGGCGACGGCCACCAGGTCGTCGGCGTCCTCGGGGGCCGGCAGCCGCTCGAAGTTCAGGACCCGGTCGTCGTTCTGGCTCTGGAGGTCGAGCTCGCAGGCGGTGACGGCGATCCGTACGGTCGGGGCAGCGGCCGCGGTGTCCCGCAGATACGACTCCCACGCCCGGTCCGCGCAGATCAGCGCCGTGACCTCGGCGTCCTTCAGTACGTGACCGACCTCGCCGGACTTGTACATCGGGTTGAGCGGGACGACGGTCGCCCCCGCCTTCCAGGCGCCGAGCAGCGCCAGTACGAACTGCGGGGAGTTCTGCAGCATGATCGCGACCCGGTCGCCGCGCTCCAGGCCCTTCGAGGCAAGATGACCGGCCACCGAGTCGGAGAGTGCATCGGTCTCGCGGTAGCTGAGGCGCCCGTCGAAGTAGGCGAGCGCCGGGTGCTCGGGAGCGCGGGCGACGGAGGCGCGAAAGGCGTGCACCACAGTCTCGGCAGGGCTGACGGGGGCCCGCTGGGCCTCGCTGAGCAGGGAAATCCAGGGTTTTGCCGCGTAGACGGACCCGGCGACGGACCCGGCGTCGGTGTTGGACTCGGTCATGCGCCGGTCTCCTCCCACTTCTGCTGAAGGTGGTTCATATTGGCGAGCCAGTGGTCGGTGTCCTTGGTGCGCGCCCGGTAGTAACCGGCGACCTCGGGGTGCGGCAGGACGAGGAAGCGGTCCTCGGCCATGGCGTCGAAGAGCGCGTCGGCGACGGCCTCCGGCTCGATGGCACTGGGGGCGAGCACGAGCTCACCGGCCGAACCCGCGGCGGTGAGCATGTCTGTACGTACGCCCTGGGGGCAGATCGCGTGGACCTTGACGCCGCGGTGGCGGTAGGTGAGCGAGAGCCATTCGGCGAAGGCGACGACCCCGTGCTTGGTGACGCTGTACGGCGCCGCGCCGATCATCGTCAGCAGCCCGGCGGCGGACGCGGTGGAGACGAACCGGCCGCTGCCGCGCTCCAGCCAGTCCGGCAGCAGCGCCCTGGCCGCGCGGACGTGGGCCATCACATTGACGTCCCAGGCCGCCGCCCAGACCTCCTCGTCGGCGAAGACGTCGCCGGGCGAGGCAAGGCCCGCGTTGGCGCAGTAGATGTCGACGGTGCCGTCCAGGGCGTCCCGGGCGGCGTCCACGATCCGTGAGGCGTCACCGGCGACGGCGGTGCCGCCGATCTCCTCGGCAAGCGTCTTGATCCGGGCCTCGTCGAGGTCGTTGACGACGACCCTGGCACCTTCCGCGGCGAATCTGCGGGCCAGAGCGGCGCCGATGCCGCCTCCGGCTCCGGTGACCACTACGCCCGCGCCCTGCACCGTACTCATCGGGTCCCGCCTCTCTCAGCCGACTTCCCCAGCAGACTAACCAGTCGGTATGTCGTCAGGGAAGGGAGTACGCCGTACGTCCTCTTGCTGGATTGGTCTGTACCTGCCACGCTGCCAGCGCCGCCCCCGCGTCCCGTCGGCCGCTCCCTCCCCGGAGGTCCGTATGCGCCCCAACGTGCCCCGCTTCAGCAGACTCCGCCCCAGGCCGCTCAGCCGGCCCCTGCTCGCCGTCCTCGGCCTGCTCCTCGCCCTACTGGTTCCGCAAGCACCCACGGCCTCGGCCGCCGCCGCCACACCGCCGCAGATCTACGGCGCCTGGCACTGCAGCGACGACGCCTGTACCTGGGGCACTGTGCGCAGCGCCGCGGACTTCGACTCCAAGAACCACTGGCTGATCGACCGCGGCGACGGACGCCCCTCCGTCAACCTGGTGGTACTCAGCTTTGTGGAACCGCAGCGACTGCTCCACCGTACGGACGACGCGACCACCGTGGGCGGCGTGCCCAAGGGCATGACCCGCGAGATCGTGCAGTACTTCACCTCGCACGGTATCCGCGTGATGCTCTCCATCGGCGGCATCACCTACACCGACGCATGGGACGCGGCGCTCGCCGAGAACGCCACCCAACTCGGCCTGAACGCCGCCGCAGTCGCGAGCGACCTCGGTGTCGGCATCGAGATCGACTACGAGCAGAACACCGCCCCGGATCTCACCGGACTCCAGTCCTTCATCGACGCCTACCGCTCCGTGCATCCCTACGACGCATCGGGCGGCGACCCGGCCGCCCGGCTCACCATCGACACAGCCGCCGGCGACCGCTGGCTGATCGGCATCAACCGGAAGGCGACCGCCGACTGGCTGCGCACCGACACCCCGGTCCTCGACTACGCCAACGCGATGGTGCCCGCGCGCCAGCCCTCGGCGAGCACGGCGATCGCCAACTGGCAGGAGCATGTGGACGGCAAGCCCACCTATGCGCCGCCTGTGCCGCCGCTCGCTCCCGCAAAGTTCACCGGCGCCTTCTACATCAGCGACCAGACCAAGTCACTGCCGGAGTGCACCGACTTCGCGAACTCGTTGCAGAAGTCGACGGGAACGTTCGAGCAGAGTGTCGCGCCGAACGGGGCGGGGACCACCTCCGGGATGCTCGGCTACATGTTCTGGGCCGCCGAGCGGCCCTCCACGCGCGGCACCGGCACCCAGCCGCCCAACACCTGCGAGGGCGGCGTGGGCGTCGGCGCCACCACATACGGCATCGCGCTGCCGATGTCTGCGCTGCGCCAGAACTGAGAGCGCCCGAACGACTCCATCCACGGGCCGGACGGGCAGAAGCTCAGCCCGTCCGGCTTCGAGGACACGGTGCGGCTGCAGCCCGCGTCGCTCTGCTACAGGTACCGCTTGATCTCGCGCCGCGCCAGCGACCTCTGGTGCACCTCGTCGGGCCCGTCGGCCAGCCGCAGCGTCCGCGCCGCCGCCCACAGTTCCGCCAGCGGGAAGTCCTGGCTGACGCCGCCCGCGCCGTGCAGTTGCACCGCCTGGTCGAGGATGTCGACCACCGCGCGCGGGGTGGCGATCTTGATGGCCTGAATCTCCGTGTGCGCACCCCGGTTGCCGACCGTGTCCATCAGCCACGCCGTCTTCAGCACCAGCAGCCGCAGCTGCTCCACCGTGACCCGCGCGTCCGCGATCCAGTTCTGCACGACGCCCTGCTGGGCGAGCGGCTTACCGAAGGCCGTACGGGACACCGCCCGCCTGCACATCAGCTCGATGGCTCGCTCGGCCATCCCGATCAGCCGCATGCAGTGGTGGATCCGGCCCGGGCCGAGACGCGCCTGGGCGATGGCGAAGCCGCCGCCCTCCTCGCCGATCAGGTTCGCGGCGGGCACCCGCACATCGGTGAACACGACTTCCGCGTGACCGCCGTGATAGTGGTCCTCGTACCCGTACACCTGCATCGCGCGCCGCACTTCGACGCCGGGCGTGTCCCGCGGGACCAGGATCATCGACTGCTGGCGGCGGATGTCGGGGCCGTCCGGGTCGGTCTTGCCCATCACGATGAAGATCCGGCAGTCCGGGTTCATCGCCCCGGAGATGTACCATTTGCGGCCGTTGATGACGTAGTCTCCCCCACCCTCGGCTCCGCTCGAGTGGGAGGTGCCCCCTCCGTCCCGCACGATCCGGGTCTCGATGTTCGTCGCGTCCGACGAGGCCACCTCGGGCTCCGTCATGGCGAACGCCGACCGGATCTCACCGGCGAGCAGCGGCTCCAGCCACTGCTTCTTCTGCTCCTCCGTGCCGAACTGGAAGAGCACCTCCATGTTCCCGGTGTCCGGCGCCGCGCAGTTCAGCGCGGTCGGCGCCAACTGCGGGGACCGGCCGGTGATTTCGGCGAGCGGGGCGTACTGGAGGTTGGTCAGCCCGGCGCCGTACTCCGAGTCGGGCAGGAAGAGGTTCCACAGGCCCTGCTTGCGCGCCTCCGCCTTCAGGTCCTCGACGACCTGCGGGGTGTCCCACGGGGAGGCGAGCAGTGCGCGCTGCTCGTCCGCGATCTTCTCGGCCGGGAGGACATGCTCGTCCATGAAGGTGAGCAGCTTGGTGCGCAGCTCTTCCGTGCGGGCGTCGAATGCGAAATCCATGGGCTGATCAGCCTTCCTGAAGAGTGGTGAGGCCGTGCTCGATGAAGACGGGGACGAGATCGCCGATCCGGTCGAAGCCGGCGCCGACCGTCTGGCCGAGGGTGTAGCGGTAGTGGATGCCCTCCAGGATCACGGCGAGCTTGAACCACGCGAACGCCGTGTACCAGGAGATGGCGGAGGTGTCCCGGCCGGAGCGGGCGGCGTAGCGCTCGATCAGTTCGGCGGGGGTGGGGTGGCCGGCCGCGCCGCTGGTGGTGGAGGCCGGGGACTTGGGCAGACCGAGATCGGAGCTGTACATCACCAGGAGGCCGAGGTCGGTCAGCGGGTCGCCGAGTGTCGACATCTCCCAGTCGAGGACGGCCTTGATCTCGTCGTCCGAGCCGATCAGGACGTTGTCCAGGCGGTAGTCGCCGTGGATGACGGTGGGCGCGGGGGAAGCGGGCAGCTCGCGCCCGAGTGCGGCGTGCAGTTCGTCGATGCCGGGCAGTTCGCGGTTGCGGGAGGCGTCCAGCTGCTTGCCCCAGCGGCGCAGCTGCCGGTCGAGGAAGCCCTCGGGCCGTCCGAAGTCGCCGAGTCCCACGGACCCGGGGTCCACCGCGTGCAGTTCCACCAGCGTGTCGACCAGCCCGAGGACGGCCGCCCGGGTGCGTTCGGGGCCGAGCGGGGCGAGCTGCTCGGCGGTGCGGTACGGGGTCCCCTCGACGTACTCCATGAGGTAGAACGGCGACCCGATGACGGACTCGTCCTCGCAGAGCAGCACCGGCTCGGGCACCGGCACGGCGGTCGGATGCAGTGCGCTGATGACCCGGTGCTCGCGCTTCATGTCGTGCGCGGTGGCGAGGACATGGCCGAGGGGCGGCCGGCGGACGACCCAGTGCCCGGTACCGTCCGTGACGATGTACGTCAGGTTGGAGCGACCGCCCTCGATGAGGCGGGCTTCGAGCGGTCCGTTCACCAGACCCGGCCGCTCGCGGTCGAGATATCCGCGGAGCCGGTCCAGGTCGAGACCTGGCGGGTGGACTGAGCTCATCGTGCGCACCTCCGGGGTGAAAAGACGTCGAAGCTCATGATGCCGACCAGTCGGTATGTCGTCCAGTGAACTCCCGGATTCCCCTGTGCGGACTCCGGCCCCGGTGGTCCCGGACTCTGGTGTCCAGTCTTGTCTCTGAATATGGTTCACGTATGGATACTGCGTTGCTGATCGACGAAGTCCGGCTGACCCCGATTCTCATAGCCGACCCGCCGCTGCTCAACACCCAGGGCGTCCACCAGCCCTACACCCCACGGCTCATCGTGGAGGTGATCACGCGCGGTGGAGCGACCGGCATCGGGGAGACCTACGGGGACGGCAAGTACCTCGAACTCGCCGAGCCGCTCGCCCAGGCACTGGTCGGCCGCTCGGTCAGCGATCTGAACGGCCTCTTCGCCCTCGCCGAGGAGGTGTGCGGTGATTCACGCGCCGCCGACGAGCGCGTGGAGGCCGGCGGGCTGCGCGGCGTCCAGACCGCCGACAAGCTCCGGCTCTCCGTCGTCTCCGGCTTCGAGGTCGCCTGCCTGGACGCCCTGGGCAAGTCCCTCGGCCTGCCCGTGCACGCGCTGCTCGGCGGCAAGGTCCGCGACAGCGTCGAGTACAGCGCGTACCTCTTCTACCGCTGGGCCGCCCATCCCGAGGGCGGCGAACAGGACGACTGGGGTGCGGCCGTCGACCCGGCCGGGGTCGTCGCCCAGGCACGTCGGTTCGCCGGCGAGTACGGCTTCACCTCCTTCAAGCTCAAGGGCGGCGTCTTCGAACCCGCCCAGGAGATCGCCGCGGTCCGTGCCCTCGCCGAGGCGTTCCCCGGGCAGCCGCTGCGGCTGGACCCGAACGGCGCCTGGTCCGTCGAGACCTCGCTGTACGTCGCCGAGCAGCTGAAGGACGTACTCGAATATCTGGAGGATCCGGCGACCGGCACGGACCTGATGGCCGCCGTCGCCGCGGGCACCGACGTACCGCTTGCCACGAACATGTGCGTCACGACCCTCGCCGAGGTCCCGGAGGCCTTCGCCCGCGGCGCCGTCCAGGTCGTGCTCTCCGACCACCACTACTGGGGCGGCCTGCACCGCACCCGTGAGCTGGCCGGGATCTGCCGCACCTTCGGAGTCGGACTCTCCATGCACTCCAACACCCACCTGGGGATCAGCCTCGCCGCGATGACCCACGTCGCGGCCACCGTCCCCAACCTCGACTACGCCTGCGACAGCCACTACCCCTGGCAGACCGAGGACGTCATCACCACCCGTCATGTGTTCGAGGACGGCCGGCTGACCGTCTCCGACGCCCCTGGGCTCGGCGTCGAACTCGACCGGGAACGCCTGGCCGTACTGCACCGGCGGTGGCTCGCCGACGACGGCACGATGCGCGAGCGCGACGACGCGGCGGCCATGCGCAAGGCCGAGCCGGAGTGGGTGACGCCGGCCATCCCGCGCTGGTGAGCCCGGGGCGGCCCGGGGGCGGACCAGGTGTCGGGAGACCGCCACAGCGGTCCTGATCCGGGGCGGGCGTCCGGCCGCGGCCCGCCCACGCCGCGGCCGCCGTCCGAGGCCGCCACCGTCTGAGTTGCGTCCGGCCTGAGCAGCCCGGATGGTCGGATGATGAAGGCGATCAGCTACAGCAGGTACGGCGGGGCCGAGGTCCTGGAGTACGGCGAGCGGCCCGACCCCAAGGTCGGCCCGGACAGTGTGCTGGTGAAAGTGCGGGCAGCGGCCGTCAACCCGGTCGACTGGAAGGCCAGGGAGGGCCATCTCCAGTCGGGGCTGGAGGCCGTCTTTCCGGTGATCCCCGGCTGGGACGTCTCCGGAGTCGTCGTACAGCCCGGTATCGCCGTCGACGAATTCGCTGTCGGCGACGAGGTCATCGGCTATGTGCGGGAGGACTTCCTGTCCCGCGGCACCTTTGCCGAGTACGTCGCCGCCCCCGTGCGCACCCTCGCCCGCAAGCCGCTCAGCCTGAGCTTCGAGGCGGCGGCGGGCCTGCCGCTGGCCGGTCTCACCGCGTACCAGGTGCTGCACCGCTCGCTGCGGATCCAGGACGGCGACACCGTGCTGATCCACGCGGCCGCGGGCGGGGTGGGCTCACTGGCCGTCCAGCTCGCCCGGCACGCGGGCGCCCGCGTCATCGGCACCGCCAGCGACCACAACCACGACCATGTGCGACAGCTCGGCGGCGAGCCGGTGGCGTACGGCGAAGGGCTCGCCGACCGGATCCGGGCCCTGGCCCCCGACGGGGTCGACGCCGCCTTCGACACCGTCGGCGGCGAGGCCCTGCGTGTCTCCGCGGAAGTGCTGAAGCCCGGGGGCCGGCTGGTGTCCATCGCGGACGGCGAGGTCTTCTCGTACGGCGGCCGCTATGCCTTCGTACGGCCCGATGCCGACGACCTCGCCGAGCTGAGCGCCCTGGCCGAGGAGGGCGTCATCTCGGTCCATGTCGACCGGATCTTCCCGCTGGAACAGGCCGCGGACGCCTACCGGCTGAACGAGGAGGGGCGCACCCGGGGGAAGATCGTCGTCACCGTCCCCTGGGACAGCTGACGGCCCCGGCACGGCCCGTCAGAAGATCATCGCCGCTGCGAACACCGCGAGCGCCACCGTGCACACCGCCGCCGTCAGCGCGCCGCGCGGCGACAGGGGCCGCGGCTGCGCGGTCCCCATCCCTTGTACCCGCCGATGCGCAACCTGCAGAAAGCCCAGCCAGGCCAGCACGCTCAGCGACAGGGCGACGAGTCCGGCCGGGGTCGCACCGTTGTGCAGGGCCTGCCTGCCCGCCAGCAGAGCCACCACCGTGCAGGACAGGGTGGTACGCCGCCACGCCAGCCGGGTCCGCTCGGGCTGCAGCCCGGGGTCCCGGACGGCGGCCGTCAACGGCCCTCCCAGCCGAAGACGACCACCACCACCATCGAGACGGCGACGACGGCGACCGCAAGGCCGAGCAGCGCCGGGAAGCGGGAGACCGGCAGGTCGTCGCCGCGCCGCATCGCCCGCTCGCACCGCACCCAGTGGTTGACCGCCCGCAGCGCACACAGCACACCGGCCGCGAGCAGTGCGAGCGCCAGCCCAGCTCTGACCCCCCAGGCCAGGTCGGGCAGGAACTGGTCGACGGCGAAGCCGCCGCCGATGAGCGCCAGAGCTGTCCGGATCCAGGCGAGGAAGGTGCGCTCGTTGGCGAGCGAGAAGCGGTAGTCGGGGGTGTCGCCCTCGTCACGGATCCGCTCCGGCGCGAACCACAGCCTCAGACCTTGTACGAAGTCGTTCACGTCCGAACCCTAACCAGCGCTCTGCCGGTCGCCTGCCGGGGCCCGGTCCGCCCGGAACTCCCGCAGCCGGCGATACGTCTCCAGACCGTCCGGCACCCACTGCCAGTCGCCGAGCCGCTCCGCCAGCTCGTCATCAGTGAGGAAGGTGTGCCAGGCGACCTCCTCCACCTGCGGGTTCACCGGCAGCTCGCACCGCACCTGGTAGACGTGCGACCACCAGGTGTGCTCCGCGCTCTCGTAGAGGAACTTGAAGAGCGGCTCGGGGCGGGGGAGTCCCGTGACACCGAGCTCCTCCTCGGCCTCGCGCAGCGCCGCCTCGTCGTACGACTCGCCCGCGCCGACCACCCCGCCGACGAACATGTCGTAGTGCGAGGGGAAGACCAGCTTGGTCGGGGTCCTGCGGTGCACGAAGAGCCGGCCCTCGGCGTCCCTGGCCTCGATGAAGACACAGCGATGGCGCAGGCCCCGCGCGGTCGCCTCACCGCGCGAGGCCTGACCGACGACCTCGTCGTTCTCGTCGACGATGTCCAGAATTTCGTCAGCAGCAGTCATGCGGCCCATCCAACCGTTCCTGAGCAGTGAGTCCTGACTCACTGGCACGCCCCGAACGGTCTTGGGCGCACTGCTCCTCCGCTTTCGCATCCTGGGCGGCGACGCATATCCCGTATGCGGTCCGTCCCGGGCGGGCGGAATCCCTACGACCTGGCCATATGGGTGTGGCCAGAGGCGACGGGGAGGCCCCGAACCATCTCGCTGGTGACACGGGGGCCCCGACTGCTGACACCACACCCGGCGTCCCAGATCGCACCGAATACGCTACACACACCCCGCCAGGCATACCCACAGACCGTCACACCGTTCACTCAATCGTGGCCATCTGCGCCAAAGCAGCTTGCGTACCCAGCAGTTGTGAACCCCAGCTCCGGAACCGGGGATCACCGACCGGCACCCGGCGGGTGGACGCATGATCCGCCCGGCGAGCCGCCCGTCAGCGCGGCTGCAGGCTGCGCTTCCGGCGGTGGTGGTCGTGGCCCGTCGGCATCGCCGGATGCAGCCCCAGCAGCACGATCCCGACGACGATCGCCACCAGCCCGGCCGCCTGCCAGGCCAGCGCACCCGCATCGGTGCGCACCTGGTCGCCGAGGAAACCGATCCCGCAGGCGATCCCGGCCAGCGGCTGGGCGGCGGTCAGCGCGGGCAGCGACATCCGCAGCGGCGCCGTCTCGAACGCGCTCTGCACCAGGATCAGCCCCGTCACGCCCAGCACCACCACCGCGTACGGCTGCCAGCTCGTCACCAGTGCCGTCCACCCCGCGTCCGACAGCAACTCCCCGCTCATCCGGGTCAGCGCGTCCTGGAGGCCGTACAGCAGCCCGGCCGCCACCGCGAGCAGCGCCGGGGCCGCTCCGTGCTGCGAGCGTTTGGCGAAGGTGGTGAGCAGCAGGGCTATACCCACGACCACGCCGACCACCAGCCAGTGCCGCAGAGCGTTCGTGATCGTCTCGCCGCCCTGCGGCCGGCCCCCCAGCAGGAAGGCGGTGACACCGCCTGCCAGCAGCCAGAGCCCGGCCCAGCCCTGCCGGCCGAGCCGCTGGCCGGTGCGATGGCGCGACAGGGCCATGGCGAAGAGCAGATTGGTCGCAAGGAGAGGCTCGACGACGGATACCTCGCCCTTGCCCAGGGCCAGCGCCCCCAGCGCCATGCCGCTGACCATCAGGCCCACCCCGGCCAGCCAGCTCCGCACCTGCATCAGGTCGAGCAGCAGCCGGGGGGAGAGATAGTCCCTCCTCGGGGCGTGCCGGGCGGCGGCCTGCTGCAGGACAAAGCCGAATCCCAGACAGCAGGCGGCGCTCACGGCGAGTACGAGCACCAGCACCGACACGCTTCTCTACCTCAAGTCCGGCCAGGAGAGGGTGATTTGTTTCGACGATAGCGCCTCCGGGGTGAGGATGCGGCCGGAGCGCGTCCGACCGGGCGGTTGACGCCGCAGCGGCCGGTGCCGAAGATCTGACGCACGAGTAACTTCCGGCGCTCCCTCGCGGACCCCGACTCGCCCCGCTCGCCCCGACTCGCCCCGACAAGGATGGAACCCATGGCGTACGACGCTGATGTGATCGTGATCGGGGCAGGGCTCGCGGGTCTGGTGGCCACCGCCGAGCTCGTCGACGCGGGCCGCACGGTGATCCTGCTCGACCAGGAGCCCGAGCAGTCGATCGGTGGCCAGGCGCACTGGTCCTTCGGCGGCCTCTTCCTCGTCGACTCGCCCGAGCAGCGCCGCATGCGGATCAAGGACAGCCACGAACTGGCCCTCCAGGACTGGCTCGGTACGGCCGGCTTCGACCGTAAGGAGGACCACTGGCCACGGAAGTGGGCCGAGGCATACGTCGACTTCGCGGCCGGTGAGAAGCGGTCCTGGCTGCACGCCCAGGGACTGCGGATCTTCCCTGTCGTCGGCTGGGCCGAACGTGGCGGCTACGACGCGAACGGCCACGGCAACTCCGTACCCCGCTTCCACATCACCTGGGGCACCGGCCCCGGTGTCGTGGCCCCCTTCGAGCGCCGGGTCCGCGAGGGCGTCGCCAAGGGGCTCGTCCAGCTGAGGTTCCGCCACCGGGTCACCGGCCTGGGCCGCACCGCGGGCGCGATCGACACCGTGACCGGTGAACTGCTCGAACCGAGCGGCGCCCAGCGCGGCACCGCGAGCAGCCGCGAGGCGACCGGCGCCTTCGAGCTGAAGGCCCAGGCGGTGATCGTCACCTCCGGCGGTATCGGCGGCAACCATGACCTGGTACGCAAGCAGTGGCCCGAACGGCTCGGCACCCCGCCTGCGAAGATGCTCTCCGGGGTCCCCGCCCACGTCGACGGGCTGATGCTCGGCATCACCGAGGAGGCGGGCGCGCACCACATCAACCGCGACCGGATGTGGCACTACACCGAGGGCATCGAGAACTGGAACCCGATCTGGGCCAAGCACGGCATCCGGATCCTGCCGGGGCCGTCCTCGCTCTGGCTGGACGCCCGCGGCAAGCGGCTGCCGGTGCCGCTCTTCCCCGGCTTCGACACGCTCGGCACCCTCGAGCACATCATGAAGTCCGGCTACGACTACACCTGGTTCGTCCTCGACCAGAAGATCATCGGCAAGGAGTTCGCGCTCTCCGGCTCGGAGCAGAATCCCGACCTGACCGGCAAGTCGATCCGCGGCGTGATCGGCCGGGCGCGCGCGGACGTGCCGGGCCCGGTGAAGGCGTTCATGGACAACGGCGTGGACTTCGTCGTCGAGAAGGACCTCGAATCGCTGGTCCGCGGCATGAACACGCTCACCGAAGAACCGCTGATCGACGCGGCGGAGCTGCGCCGCGAGATCGTCGCCCGGGACCGCGAGACAGCCAACCCGTTCACCAAGGACCTCCAGATCACGGCGATCCGGGGCGCCCGCACGTATCTCGGCGACAAGCTGATCCGTACGGCGGCCCCGCACCGCATCCTGGACCCCGAGGCCGGTCCGCTGATCGCCGTACGGCTCAACATCCTGACCCGGAAGTCGCTCGGCGGTCTGGAGACGGACCTGTCGTCACGGGTGCTCGGGGAGGACGGCACGCCCCTGCCCGGTGTGTACGCGGCGGGGGAGGCGGCAGGCTTCGGCGGCGGCGGGATGCACGGCTACCGCTCGCTCGAAGGAACGTTCCTCGGCGGCTGCATCTTCTCCGGGCGGGCGGCGGGCCGGGCCGCGGCGGAGGCGGTCGGCTAAGGGCTCCGATCCGTGGGCCGTCCGGGGAGGTTTCGGCCGGCCCACGTGGTCGCCGTTCTCGACGCCGGCGCAGCGATGACATCTGAAATGTCATGGACTCGTCATGTCCTCACGGATCCCGGCAGGGCCTGGACGGGGACCCTCTACAAGGGGCAGACCTTCACGGTGGAGAGCAAGCAGGGTGGCTGGGCGTACGGGTTCGCCTACGGCGACATCAACCGTCACGGCTGGGTACAGGACGGCTGGCTATGCTGACCCGCGGCACAGCGCGCGCCAGGGCCCTGCGGAGTGCCTCGACGGCGGCTGGGCGGAGGTCAGTCCTGCGTACCGCCGGTCGGCCGGCCCTCCGCCCCGACGGCGGGAACGAGCAGCTCGACGACCCGGAACCGTTCGGCGACGACCAGTGTGTCGTCATCGACCGTGAACGCCGGGTCGCCGAGCGCCTCCCGCATCTCCTCGCCCTGCCAGAACCGCTCATGGCTCGCGCGCCATGCGGCCACCGAGGTGTCGCCCTCGCCCTCGTCGATCGCGTGCTGGAGATCGATGTCGCCGAGCCGCAGGATCCGTACCTCGGTCACCTCCACCACCGCGACCTCCCGGCCGGCCGAGTCGATCACCGCCGACCGCTCGCCCACCGGAGGCAGCTCCTCCTTCTCCGCCTCGTACTCCGCCAGCAGCCCCGTCGTGGATACCTTCGCGCCCGAGAGCACCGCCCTCACCAGCTGATCGCGCAGCGGCCCGGGAAAGGCGAGAAGAAAGGGCTTGAGAGGCTCACGGTTCGGCATGGCGCAAGTCTGGCATGCCCCGTCACGTACGTGACGAGGGCTCATGAATGCCGGGTTCCGGCCAACTCTTCTGTAAATGACTGCAGTTGATCAAGGTCAACTCTTGACGTGGAGCCTTGCCTACCGCTTGGCTGTCCGCGATCAGGAATGCCTGCGCACCACCACTCTCACCCCAACTCTCACCGCCGTCCTTTTCCAGCCCGTACCTGCGCGTACCCGTTTCGCAAAGGAAGCCAGCGGTGTCCCCGCCCCCGCCTCCCCTGGGCCGCTCCCGAAGACGGGGCGGACGCTCCGGCCATTCCTTCGACCCGGCGCTCGACGACACCGAACTCATCGAGGTACGAAGACAGTTCACTCAGGGACGGTGGACCAGGGCCCGCTCCCTGCTGGTCGGGACCGGCAGCGACTGGGACCGCCGCAGCCATCGCGTCGTAGCCCTCGCCGAGACTCCGTCCGCCGCCGGCTGGGCCCGCGACTGGCTGCTCGCCGAACCCGACAGCGCCGACGCCGCCACCCTGCTGGCCTGCGCCACCGTGGTCCGCGCCCTGCACGGCAAGGACACGCTCGAGGCGGCCCGCGAGGCATGCCTGCGGGCCGCGCGACTGGCCCCCGACGACCCCACGCCCTGGCTGGGGCAGCTGATGCTGGCCCGTGTGCACGGCACGCAGGAGGAGGCCGGGAAGCTCTTCGACGCGGTACGCATCCGCCACCCCGACCACCACTACGCGCATCATCTGATGACGGCCCGGCTCGCAGAGAACCACCCCGACAGCGGCCAGGACCCGCTGCACGAGGTCTACGACTTCGCCGCCTGGGCCGCCGAACAGGCCCCCGCCGATTCGCCGCTCGCCGTCCTCCCTGTCGTCGCGCACGCCGAGCGCTACCGCGTCCTGGTCGCCGCGGGCAGCGAGTCCGACGACCCGGTGCGCTCCGGGCACTGGTCGGGGCGGCGGGCCCGGCAGGTGATGAAGGCCGCGTTCGACTGGTGGCTGGAATGGGAGCGTGAGGACCACCCGCGCAACCGCGCCGACCTCAACTTCCTGGCCCACGCCAAGGTCTGCGAGGGCAGGCCGGCCGAGGCCGCCGCCCTCTTCCTCCGCATCGGGCCCCACGCGACGGCCGCACCCTGGTCGTACTCGGGCCGGGACCCGTACCAGGCCTTCCTCACGGCGCGCGGTACCGCACTCGGTACGCCTTGAGGAGCCACCCGCCGCAGATCCACCCGCTGCTGTGCAACTCCCCATGTTTCTCCCCTGATTCTCCTCAACGAAGGGACCACCCCCGCCATGTCGACGGGCAGTTCGAGAACGAGTGAGACCGGTGTGACCGGCGATACGGGCGGCATCAGCACCTACAAGGGTGAGGAGCGGGCCCTGCGTGCGGACCGCCTCGGCACCGCGGGGCTGCTGCTCTCGGTGCTCGCCGCAAGCGCCCCCCTGATGGTCGTCGCCGGGGTGATGCCCACCGTCTTCGGCGTGATGGGCATCGTGGGCCAGCCCCTGCTGTACGTCATCCTCGGCATCGTCCTGATGCTGTTCAGCGTGGGCTACGCGGAGATGAGCCGGCACGTCCACAACGCCGGCGCCTTCTACGCGTACATCGCCCGTGGGCTCGGCCCGACCGCGGGCGCCGGCGCCTCGCTCGTCGCCCTCGTCGCCTACAGCGCCATGCAGGTCGGCATCTACGGCATCCTCGGCTTCGAGGTCTCCGGGCTCTTCTCCACGTACCTGGAGATGGACGTCGCCTGGTGGATACCGGCTGTCGTCGCCGTACTGGTCGTCGGTGTCCTCGGCTGGCTGAAGATCGACCTCAACGCCAAGGTCCTCGGCGTGCTGCTGGTCGTCGAATGCGCCCTCGTCGTGATCTTCGACATCGCAGCCGTCTCCAAGCCGGGACCTGAGGGCCTGTCCATGCACGCCTTCAACCCCGACACCCTCACCGGCGCCGGACTCGGCACCGCGCTCTGCTTCTGCATCGCCGCGTTCGTCGGCTTCGAGCAGGCCCCGGTGTACGCGGAGGAGACCAGCCGCCCGCAGATCGTCGTCTCCCGGGTGATGTTCCTCGCCGTCGGCTACGCCGCGCTGTTCCTCGCGCTCAGCTCCTGGGCGCTGACCGTCGCCGCGGGCCCCGGGTTCATCGCGGACAGCTCGCTCAAGGAGGGTCCCGCGCTGCTGTTCGGTCTCACCGAGGACCGGCTCGGCACGACCTTCACCGATGTACTGCACGTGCTCTTCGTCACCGGCATGTTCGCCGCGCTGCTCAGCTTCCACAACGTCGTCGCCCGCTATGCGTTCGCGATGGGGCGCGAGAGCCTGCTGCCCGCCGCCTTCGGCCGTACCAACAAGTCCAGCGGCGCACCCGCCACCGGCTCGCTCCTCCAGACCGTCGTCTCCCTGGTCATCGTGCTGGCCTTCGCGTTCACCGACGACAACCCGGTCGGTGACCCGACCGCCCCCGTGCTGCACCTGTTCACCTGGATGGGCAACGTCGGCGCGCTCGGCGTCATCCTGCTGATGGCCGCGGCCTCCTTCGCCGTGATCGCCTTCTTCGTGAAGCGCGGCGCGGGCCGGGCTCAGCTGCCGCGGCTGATCGCCTCCGGCCTGGCCGGGGTGGCGATGCTGGCGATCGCCGTCTTCACGGTCCGGGACTTCGACGTGCTGGTCGGCTCGGGCCCGGGCTCGGTGCTCAACTGGGTGCTGCCCGGCGTTGTCGTCGCCTCGCTCGTCATCGGCCTGGTGTACGGCGCGGTCCTGCGATCCGCGAAGCCGGAGGTGCACGCCAGGATCGGCCTGGGCAACGAGGCGTTCCAGTTGGAGAAGGCGGCCGAGAGCGGTTCGGTCCGCCACTGAGCCCGGTCGCCTTACCGAAGTGTGACGGACACCCGCAGCCCCTGGTGGCGCGCGGCTGCGGGTGCTCGAATGGGCGGGTGAACAGTCGCCCTCCCGATGCCGAAGGCACACCCGTCGGCCGCCGCCTGGTCCTGACCATGCTCGGGGTCGGCGCCGCCGCAGTCGTGGCGGCGCCCGCCCTCCAGCGGGTGATGGAATCCGGGCTCGGCGCGGTCGCCGACAAGGACCCCACCGGCCTTACCGGGCTGCTGCCCAACGGCGGCGGCTTCCGCTACTACTCCGTCGCCTCGTCCGTACCGAGGAAGAGCGCCGCCGACTACCGTCTGACGGTCGACGGCCTCGTCGACCGGCCCGCCACGTACACCCTGGACCGGCTCCGCGCCCTGCCGCAGACCAGGCTGGTCCGGGACGTCCAGTGCGTCACCGGCTGGCGGGTCCCCGGGACCCCGTTCGAGGGCGTCCGGCTCTCCGCGCTGCTGGACGCGGCCGGGGTGCGGCCCGGAGCGAAGGCGATCCGTTTCACCTGCTTCGACGGCACGTACAGCGAGAGCCTCACCCTCGACCAGGCACGGCGCCCCGATGTGCTGGTCGCCCTGCGCATGCAGGACAAGCCGGTGGCCCACTCGCACGGCGGTCCGGTCCGCCTCTATGTCGCCCCGATGTACTTCTACAAGTCGGCGAAATGGCTCTCCGGGATCACCGTCACCGACTCCGTGAAGCCCGGCTACTGGGAGGAACTCGGTTATGACGTCGATGCCTGGGTCGGGCGGTCCAACGGCCGCGACGACGACCCCACCGGCTGACCCCGCCGGGTGGATGCACCGCTTCAGCAGTGCGGAGCGCTGGGTGCACCGCACCACGGCCTGGCTGATGCTGGTGTGCGTGGCGACCGCGGCCTGCCTGTACGTACCCCAGCTCGCCGAACTGGTCGGCCGCCGCCATCTCGTGGTCACCGTGCACCAATGGTCCGGGCTGCTGATCCCCGTACCGCTGCTGGCCGGTCTCGTCTCCCGGGCGCTGCGCGCCGACCTGTCCCGGTTCAACCGGTTCGGACCGCACGACCGGGTGTGGCTACGGGCGGTACGCCGCCGTGACCACCGGCCCGGGTCCCGCCCGGCCGGGAAGTTCAACGCGGGTCAGAAGCTGTACGCGGCCTGGATCGCCGGCGCCGTGCTGGTCATGATCGGCACCGGGGTGCTGATGTGGTTCACCGGTCTCGCCCCGCTGATGTGGCGTACCGGCGCCACCTTCGTGCACGACTGGCTGGCGCTCGCGATCGGGATCGTGCTGGCCGGACACATGGCAATGGCGCTCGCCGACCCGGAGGCACGCCGTGGCATGCGTACCGGGTCGGTCGAGCGCCATTGGGCGCGGACGGAACACCCGCTGTGGGGGGAATCCGACGACGGGCCGGACGATGATCCGGCGCGTCGCCAGGGGCTGTCCGGCTAGAGGATCAGCGACAGCAGCAGGATGAAGGCCAGCGAGACCACGGAGATGATGGTCTCCATCACCGACCAGGTCTTCACCGTCTGGCCGACGCTCATCCCGAAGTACTCCTTCACCAGCCAGAAACCGGCGTCGTTGACGTGGCTGAAGAAGAGCGAGCCCGCACCGACGGCGAGGACCAGCAGCGCCGCGTGCGACGTCGACATGTCGGCGGCGAGCGGGGCGACCAGACCGGCCGCCGAGATCGTGGCCACGGTCGCCGAGCCGGTCGCGAGCCGGATCGCGACGGCGATCAGCCAGCCCAGCAGGAGCGCCGGGATCGACCAGTCCTTGGAGAAGTCCAGGATCATCTGGCCCACACCGGCGTCGATGAGGGTCTGCTTGAAGCCACCGCCCGCACCGACGATCAGCAGCACACCCGCGATCGGGGCGAGGGACTTCTCGACGGTGGTGGAGAGCCGCGCCTTGGTGAAACCGGCGGCCCGGCCCAGCGTGAACATGGCGACTATGACGGCCGCGAGAAGGGCGATCAGCGGCGAGCCGATCACATCGGTGACCCGCTGGACGTGGTTCTCCGGGTTGTCCACGACGATGTCGACGAGGGCCTTGGCCAGCATCAGCACGACGGGCAGCAGGATGGTCGCCAGCGTGGCGCCGAAGCTGGGACGGTGCTCCAGCTCCTCGGACGGGCGCTGCGGGATCATCTTCTCCGGCGCCTTGATGTCCACCCAGCGGGCGGCGTACCGGGAGAAGACCGGGCCCGCGATGATCACCGTCGGGATGGCGACCAGCACACCGAGCGCCAGCGTCACACCGAGGTTGGCGCCGAGGGCGTCGATCGCGACCAGCGGGCCGGGGTGCGGCGGGATCAGCCCGTGCATCACGGAGAGGCCGGCGAGCGCCGGGATACCGATACGCATCAGGGAGTAGTTGCCGCGCTTGGCGACGAGCAGCACCACCGGGATCAGAAGCACGATGCCGACTTCGAAGAAGAGCGGCAGACCGATGATGGAGGCGATCAGCACCATGGCCCACGGCATGGCTCGCCCGCTCGCCTTCGCGAGGATCGTGTCGACGATCTGGTCCGCGCCGCCTGAGTCGGCGAGCAGCTTGCCCAGAATGGCGCCGAGCGCGATCAGGACACCGACACCCGCGACCGTGGAGCCGAGGCCGGCGGTGAAGCTGGCGATCGTCTTGGCGGGGGCGGCGCCGGCGAAGGAGCCGAGCGCGAGTGATCCGATGGTCAGCGCCAGGAAGGCATGCAACTTGAACTTGGTGATGAGCAGAACGATGACGGCGATGCCCGCCAGAACGGCGATGCCCAGCTGTGCGTTACCGGCCGAAGTTATGGGTTCGACGGCGTCCGCTGCCAGCATCTCGACGCTGAGACTGGTCACGGTGATGATCCTTAGACTTCGAGCCGGCGCAACGCGGCGACGGCTCGCTGGGTGATTTCTTCGGGGGTGCCGGACACATCGACGGCGACGCCGGCCTCGTCGTCCTGCAGCGGCTGCAGGGTGGCGAACTGCGAATCGAGCAGTGCGGTCGGCATGAAGTGGCCCTTGCGCTCAGCCATCCGCTCCTCGATGAGGGCGCGGTCGCCGGTCAGATGGAGGAAGACGGCCCCGGGGGCCTCGGCCCGCAGCCGGTCGCGGTAGACCCGCTTCAGCGCCGAACTGCTGACGACGCCGCCGAGTCCGGCCCGGCCGTGCGCCCACTGCCCGATCGCATCGAGCCAGGGCCACCGGTCGGAGTCGTCCAGCGGGATGCCGGCCGACATCTTGGCGATGTTCGCCGCGGGATGGAAGTCGTCGCCCTCGGCGTACGGAACGCCGAGTTCGGCTGCTAGCAGGGGGCCGATCGTGGTCTTGCCGGTCCCTGCTACGCCCATCACCACGACGACGTGGGGGGTGCTCATTGGTGGTGCCTCGCTGTCTCCGTCGACGTCTTCCTCGACATCGGTCCGTCGCGCTACTGAAACCTATACGTACGACTTATTCAAGATGCTGTGACATAAACGTCGTACTTTTTGTTCCTCGAGGGCGCCCCGTAGGCTTTGTGCATGACCACACAGGGCCCCGGGCTGCATACACACGTGCTGGACACCCTGGGCCTGGAGATCGCCGCGGGGGACTGCCCGCCGGGCCAAGTTCTGCGCACCGACGAGCTCGCCCAGCGCTTCGACGTCTCCCGCACGGTCGTACGCGAAGTGGTCCGCGTCCTGGAGTCCATGCACCTGGTCGAGTCCCGGCGCCGGGTCGGTGTGACCGTGCAGCCGACCGAGGCCTGGAACGTCTACGATCCGCAGGTCATCCGGTGGCGACTGGCGGGCACCGACCGGCCGCGCCAGCTGCGCTCCCTGACCGTGCTGCGCTCGGCGATCGAACCGGTCGCGGCGGGGCTCGCGGCACGCCACGCCACGCCGGACCAGTGCGCGGCCCTCACCGAATGCGCGCTCGGGATGGTCGCGACCTCACGCGGTCAGCAGCTGGAGCGCTATCTGGAACACGACATCGCGTTCCACCGGATCGTGCTCAACGCCTCCGGGAACGAGATGTTCGCGCGGCTCGGGGACGTCGTCGCCGAGGTCCTGGCGGGGCGCACCCACCACCAGGTGATGTTCGAGGACCCCGACCCGGCGGCGGTCACACTCCACGTACGGCTCGCGGCGGCGGTGCGGGAGGGCGACGCGGTCGAGTCGGAGCGGCTGACGAAGGAGATCGCCGTGGGCGCCCTGCACGAGCTGGACGTCCTCGCGCCCTGAGGCCGTTCATCAAGGCGCCGTGCACGAGCTGGTCGTCCACCGCACCCTGAGGTCCGGCGGGCCCGGCTTCAGGCACCGGACGGGCTCGCTGTCACATGCTGCAGCCGCGCCGCGGCCGCCGCGAGCATCATCTCCAGCGCCGCCGGATAGCCGCTGCGGCCCATCTCCGCCACCAGCACCGACGCGGTCGCCGCGATGTGCGGATGCGTGGTCCGCTCCTGTCGCGCATACGTCTGCGGCCACGTCTGCACCTCCAGCGCACGGGCCCGCTCCGACAGCACCAGCGTCGACGCGTCCAGCGCCGCGAACGACAGCGTCTGGTCGACGAACACGTGGTAGATCCGCACCGCCTCGCCGTCCGGGAAGCCCGCCCCGCGCAGAATCCCGAGGATGGTCTCCACTGCCTGGATCTCGTGCGTACGGCCGGTGACCCGGGCACATGTCAGCAGGGCCGCCTGCGGATGCGCCAGATAGTCGGCATGCATGCGCAACCCCAGGTCACGCAGGTCGGCCCGCCAGTCACCGGTCGCCCGCCAGCCCGACAGCGTACGGCCGATCAGCTCGTCGGCCACCGCGAGCAGCAGCTCGTCCGTGTCCCGGAAGTACCGGTAGATCGCGCTCGGATCGCACCCCAGGGCGGCGCCGAGCCGGCGCACGGTGAGTGCCGCCGCCCCGTGCTCGCCGATCAGTCGCAGCGCCGTCTCCACGATCAGCTGTTCCGACAGCACCGTGCCCTGCTTGGTGGGACGCCTGCGCCGCCGCGCCCCCTCCGCCACCACCCGCTCGCTCGCACTCATGCGGCGCACCTTATGACAACAGCGTTGACGTGTGGAACCCCCGAGGAGTTCGATGTGCCGCCATCGGGGCCGAAGAGCGCCCCTCGGCGAAGGAGCCACCGTGACGGACTCACCCACCCCCTACGGCAGCGACCCACCAGGAGCCGCGTCCCTCAGGAAGAGCCTCGGCGTCGTCGACGGCTTCGCCATCGCCGCGTCCTCCACCGCCGCAACCACGAGCATCGGCATCGGTCTCGGCGTCACCGCGGGCGCCGTCGGCCTCCATCTGCCGATCATCATGCTGCTCGGATTCCTGCCCATCCTGGGCATCGCGAGCGCCTACTCCCGGCTCAACAGGGTCGAGCCGAACATGGGCAGCGGCTACGTCTGGGTCGGCCGCTCCCTCAGCCCCTGGCTCGGTTTCCTCGTCGGCTGGATCGGCATCGTCTCCACGGTCGTCTTCCTCTCGTACACCACGACGGTCACCGGATCCGCCCTGCTCCAACTCGCGGGCGAGGGCGGGCTGCACACCCTCGCCGGGCTCCACCTCGACCCGGACTCCACCGCCCAGTCGACCGCCCTCGGCATCGCCGTCCTGATCGCCGTCACCTTCACCGCGATCACCGGCATCCGGTCCGCCGCCAATCTGCAGAAGTACCTGCTCGTCTTCGAGTACGTCGTGCTGCTCGGGTTCTGCGGGTACGGACTGGTCGTCGGCCCGCACCCGTTCAGCCTGGACTGGATCAACCCGTTCACCATCCCCTCCGGACAGCAGCTCGCCCAGGGGCTTCTCCTCTCGGTCTTCTGCTACTGGGGATTCGAGTCCTCGTTCAGCGTCAATGAGGAGGTCCGCGACCCGCAGGACGCCTCCAGGGCCGGGCTCATCACCCTCTTCACCATGCTCGGCCTCTTCCTCCTCGGCTCCTTCGCCTTCCAACGCGTCCTCTCCCTGGACGAGTTGACCGGTCACGGCGCGCAGGGGCTCACCTACTTCGGCGACCGGCTCGCCGACCAGCCGCTCGCCGCGCTCCCGCTGATCGCCCTCACCTTCTCCGCCGTGGCCTCCCTCCAGTCCGGTGTGATCCCGACCGTGCGCGGCATGTTCGCGATGAGCCGGGACCGTACGCTCGGCCCGCTCTGGACCAAGGTCAGCCCGCGGTTCGGCACACCGGCGGCCGGAACGGTCGCGATCGGCTGTGTCGCCGCCGCCGTCGCGGTTCTGTCCCTGGTCATCCCGAAGGTCGGCGACCTGATCCTGGCCTCCGTCAACGCGATCGGCGTCGTCGTCTCGGTCTACTACGCGCTCACCGCGCTGGCCGCCGCCGCCCGCTTCCGCGGCCTGCTGCGCGAAAGCCCGTCCGAGGCGCTGCGTGCCGTCGTACTCCCGGTGCTCAGCGCCGTCGTACTGCTCGGCCTCGGCGGCTATCTCTGCTGGTCCTTCTACACCTCCGCCGACCACTTCGCGATCAGCCCGGACAACGGCTGGTTCATGCTCTTCTGCCCGGCGGCCATGCTGTTGTCCGGCGTGGGTGCGGCGGCCTGGGCCAAGTGGGTAAGGAAGTCCCCGTATTTCGTCACGGGCCGCTCCCTCGCCCCGGCCGAACCCGCGGTCATCGAAGCGGCCTGACCCCGAGCGCGCCACCCCACGACTCCCACGGAACGGAACCACCCATGCACCACACCCCCGCCGATCTCGTCCTCACCGGCGGCCCCGTCCTCACCATGGACCCGGCCCGCAGCCGCGCCACCACGGTGGCCGTCACCGGCGACCGCATCACCGCCGTCGGCCACGACGAGGTGCGTGAACTGATCGGCCCGAGGACCGAAGTCGTCGATCTCTCCGGACGGCTGCTCGTTCCCGGCTTCCAGGACGCGCACATCCACCCGGTCACCGCCGGCCTCGAACTCGCGCAGTGCAACCTCACGGAGTCCCGTACCGCGGCGGACACCCTCGCCGCGGTACGGGCCTACGCCGACAGCCATCCGGACCAGGAGTGGATCACCGGCGGCGGCTGGTCCATGGAGGCCTTCGACGGCGGCAGCCCGACCCGGGACCGGCTCGACACCGTCGTACCCGACCGCCCCGTCTTCCTGGTCAACCGTGACCACCACGGCGCCTGGGTCAACACCCGCGCCCTGACGCTCGCCGGCATCACCCGCGACACCCCCGACCCGGCCGACGGCCGCATCGAACGCGACGACCGGGGCGAGCCCACCGGACTCCTCCAGGAGGGCGCCATGGACCTGGTCGCCCAGCACACCCCGCGCTCCACGCCCGCCGACCGGCTCAGCGCCCTGCTCCGCGCCCAGCGCCTCCTCCACTCGTACGGGATCACCGCCTGGCAGGACGCCATCGTCGGCGTCTACGGCTCGATGGACGATGCGTCCGACGCCTATCTGACCGCAGCCCTCGACGGATCGCTCACCGCCCGTGTCGTCGGCGCCCTGTGGTGGGACCGCGAGCGCGGCGCCGAGCAGATACCCGAACTCGTCGCCAGGCGGAAGGAGCTGACAGGCGGACGGTTCCGGGCCGGCTCGGTGAAGATCATGCAGGACGGGGTGGCCGAGACGGGCACCGCCGCCCTGCTCACCCCGTACCTCGACGCCTGCGGCTGCGCCACCGCCAACAGCGGTACCAGCTTCGTCGACCCCGTCGAGCTGCGCCGGTACGTCACCGAACTCGACGCCCTCGGTTTCCAGACCCACTTCCACGCCCTCGGCGACCGCGCCGTGCGCGAGGCACTCGACGCCGTCGAGGCCGCCCGCACCGCCAACGGCCGCACCGACACCCGGCCCCACCTCGCCCACCTCCAGATCGTCCACCCCGACGACATCCCGCGGTTCCGCGAGCTCGGTGCCACAGCCAACATCCAGCCGCTGTGGGCCGCCCATGAACCGCAGATGGACGAGCTGACCATCCCCTTTCTCGGCGACGAACGCGCCGCGCTGCAGTACCCGTTCGGCGCGCTGCTGCGGTCCGGCGCAACCGTCGCGGCGGGCAGCGACTGGCCGGTCAGCAGCGCCGAACCGCTGCACGGCATCCACACGGCGGTCAACCGGATCGCCCCGGACGGCGAGGGACCGGTCTTCCTGCCCGGGGAGCGCATCGGACTCACGGCCGCCATCGCCGCGTACACGGCAGGATCGGCCCATGTGAACCACCTGGACGACACGGGCTCCATCCGTGCCGGAGCCCTCGCCGACATGGTGGTCCTGGACCGCGACGTGTACGCGGGCCCGCCCGAGGAGATCGGCGCCACCCGCGTCCTCCAGACATACGTCGGCGGACGTCGGGTCCACGACACGGAGGCCTGACACAACCGGCGGGCGGCCCCCGAGGAATCTCCGGTGGGGCCGCCCTGCCGCGCGCCACCGCGCCACCGCTGCCGTGACACCCACCCACCGCGTACGGTTGTCCGCGTTCGATCACCGGGCATCGGTCGCACGTCACAGAAGCCCGGACCGTCACGAAAAGGGAGACCGCGGTATGGCGCAGCAGGTACAAGGGGTCATCGCACCGGGGAAGAACGAGCCGGTACGGGTCGAGACGATCGTGATCCCGGACCCCGGCCCCGGCGAGGCCGTCGTGAAGATCCAGGCGTGCGGCGTCTGCCACACCGACCTGCACTACAAGCAGGGCGGCATCAACGACGACTTCCCGTTCCTGCTCGGCCATGAGGCCGCGGGCATCGTGGAGTCCGTCGGCGACGGCGTCACGGACGTCGAGCCCGGCGACTTCGTCATCCTCAACTGGCGTGCGGTCTGCGGGCAGTGCCGGGCGTGTCTGCGCGGCCGCCCCTGGTACTGCTTCAACACCCACAACGCCGGCCAGAAGATGACGCTGCTGGACGGCACCGAGCTGTCGCCCGCGCTCGGCATCGGTGCGTTCGCCGAGAAGACCCTGGTCGCCGCGGGCCAGTGCACCAAGGTCGACCCCGAGGTCTCCCCGGCCGTCGCCGGGCTGCTCGGCTGCGGCGTCATGGCGGGCATCGGCGCCGCCATCAACACCGGCGAGGTCGGCCGCGGCGACTCGGTCGCCGTCATCGGCTGCGGCGGCGTCGGCGACGCGGCCGTCGTCGGCGCGCGGCTGGCAGGCGCGGCGAAGATCATCGCGGTGGACATCGACGACCGCAAGCTGGACATGGCGAAGAAGATGGGTGCCACGCACACCGTCAACTCCCGCTCCACCGATCCGGTCGAGGCGATCCGCTCCCTGACCGGCGGCAACGGCGCCGACGTCGTCATCGAGGCGGTCGGCCGCCCGGAGACGTACAAGCAGGCGTTCTACGCCCGCGACCTCGCCGGCACCGTCGTCCTGGTCGGCGTCCCCACACCGGAGTTGCAGCTCGAACTTCCGATGATCGACGTGTTCGGCCGCGGCGGCTCACTCAAGTCCTCCTGGTACGGCGACTGCCTGCCCTCGCGCGACTTCCCGATGCTCATCGACCTGCATCAGCAGGGCCGGATCGATCTCGGCGCATTCGTCACCGAGACCATCGGACTCGGCGACATCGAGCAGGCCTTCACCCGGATCCACGGCGGCGACGTGCTGCGCTCGGTGGTGGTCTTCTGATGACCGCCCGCATCGACCACCTCGTCACGTCCGGCACGTTCGCCCTCGACGGCGGCGAGTGGGACGTCGACAACAACGTCTGGATCGTCGGCGACGACACCGAGGCGATCGTCATCGACGCCGCCCATGACGCCGCTGCCATCGAGGCCGCGCTGGGCGGCCGTACGCTGCGCGCCATCGTCTGCACGCACGCGCACAACGACCACATCGACGCGGCCCCGGACCTCGCCGACGCCACCGGTGCACCGATCCTGCTGCACCCCGACGATCTGCCGCTGTGGAAGCAGACCCACCCGCACCGCACCCCCGACGCCGAACTGGCCGAGGGCCAGGAGCTGGAGATCGCCGGGACCACGCTCCAGGTCCTGCACACGCCCGGTCATGCCCCGGGTGCGGTCTGTCTGTACGCCCCCGAGCTGGCCACCGTCTTCACCGGGGACACGCTCTTCCAGGGTGGCCCCGGCGCCACCGGACGGTCCTTCTCGCACTTCCCGACGATCGTCGAGTCGATCAGGGACCGGCTGCTCGCGCTGCCGGCGGAGACCACCGTCCGTACCGGACACGGCGACTCCACCACGATCGGCACGGAGGCGCCCCACCTGGACGAATGGATCGCCCGGGGCCACTGACCGCGCCGGGTCTCACCGGTCCGGCCATGCCGACAGCCGCAGCCCGCTCTCGAAGCGGCGCGGCTCGCCCGTGACCGGATCGGTGAACTCCAGGACCCGGGCCAGGAGTTGCAGCGGACGCGTCCAGTCGTCCGCCGCACCCTCCGGTTCGATCACCGGATAGACCGGATCGTGGACGAGCGGCAGCCCCAGACTGTTCATGTGCACCCGCAGTTGATGGGTCCGTCCGGTGGCGGGCAGCAACCGGTAGCGACCCAGCCCCTCCCGGTGCTCCAGCAGTTCGATCCGGCTCTCGCTGTTCGCCTCGCCCGGCTCCTCCCGGGCGGCGATCACCCCGCGCTCCTTGACGATCCGGCTCCGTACCGTACGGGGGAAGGCGATCGAGGGGGCGTACGGTGCCACCGCCTCGTACTCCTTGCGCACCAGCTTGTCCCGGAACAGCGTCTGGTACGCACCCCGGTCCTCGGGCCGTACGACGAAGAGCACCAGGCCCGCGGTCAGCCGGTCCAGACGGTGCGCGGGCTGCAGCGACGGCAGCCCCAGCTCCCGGCGGAGCCGCGCCACGGCCGTCTCGGTGATGTGCCTGCCGCGCGGTGTCGTGGCAAGGAAGTGCGGCTTGTCGGCGATGACGAGCCGGGCATCGCGGTACACCACACCGACCGGGAACGGCACCGGCTCCTCGGGCGCGAAGTCCCGGTGGAACCAGAGGAAACGGCCTGCCGTGTACGGCTCGTCGGGGGCCACGGGCCCCTGCACCGAGACGAACCGGCCCTCGGCGAACATGGCGTCCACCCGGTCCGCCCCGATCGCACCGGCGAACCGCGCCAGCAGATGATCGCGGACCGTCGCCCACTCCTCGCCCGGATCCTCGGGGAGCCGCACCCTGACCGGGTCGATCCCGTCCCGCTGCGGGAGAGGCGCCGACGGAGGCTTCGCGCGGCCTCTCACCGCGCAGGCCCTGCCTGCTCATCGGCGTCCGGGGCGCGGCGGCTCGAGGTGCTGGTGGTCATGGTGCGGCAATCCTGTCACAGCGTCGGCGCAGGTCACCGACGGCTGTGCGGGCACGCTCCACCGGCATCGGACGGGCGGCAGCGCCCTCTCCTCGGTGGCCGCAGCCGATGCGCTCGGCCCCCGCGGCCACCGAGGAGGAACGGGGCCCTGCTCACCTCCTGCTCACTCCACGGTCGAGAACACGAACGAGAACTCCGCCGCGGCCGCGTCGAGCCGGTACTGCGGCAGCACGCCCGGCCCGCACGACTGCGAACCGATGCCCTGCACCGCGTGATCCAGATTGACCCAGACGGTCTCCCCGGCCATCAGATCCGGCAGATGCTCCGCCGCATCCAGCTGTTCGCTCGTCCACCGCCGGGCGGTGAACCAGAACGGCGCACGCCCTTCGGCCCGCAGGCCCGCACCGCCGCCGTCCGTCAGCTCCGCCCACCGGACGCCGGCCCGCGCGCCGTTCTCCTGCGGCCGGACGTACGGGGTCTGCATCGCGTCCACGGGCATCTCCCACCGCCCGAGCACCGACGCGGCCCGGGTGTCCGGGTACGCCTCGCCGGGGCCGCCGCCGAACCACCGAGCCCCGCCGTACGCGGCAGGCAGCCCGAACCGGACCCCGAGCCGGGGCAGCGGCACCCGCCAGTCGCCCTCGGGTGCCACGGACACGGTGAGCCCGAGCCGTTCCCCGTCGGCGGTCCATCGGTACGCCGTACGCAGCCCCAGGTCCACCCCCGCGGGCGCCACCCACGTCCGTACGGTCAACGAGTCCTCGCCCACCTCCACGGCGTCGATCCGATGGTGCATCCGATGCAGCCCCAACTCCCGCCACCGCAGCCCGTACCGCTCGTCCGGCTGCCAGGCCGCACCGTTGTCGTTGTCGGTCGGCGCCCGCCACACATCGAGCCGCAGCCCCTGAACCGGCACGCCCCCGAGCCGCACCAGCGCCCCGCTCCGCGCGTCGAAGACACCGTGCCCGAGCGTGACCGTCCCCTCACCCGTCTCCGGACGCGAGCCCACCGCGGCCGCGGCCGGGACCGCCGCATCGACCTCCACCTGCCCCCACGCCACCACATGCCCGCGCTCCGCCCACGCGGTGTCCTCGGCGAGCAGTGCCCGCACGGTCCATACGCCCGCGCCGTCCCCGGGGAGCCGAACCTCGGTGTGGGCTCCGGGTGCCAGGTCGGGCACGGTGAGCGGGCCCGCGCCGCGGATCTCGCCGTCCACCTCGTGCGACCAGACGAACTCCACGTGGTCCAGCCCTGCGAAGTCGTACCCGTTACCGATCCTGACCGTGCCCGCCGACGTCCCGGCCTCGATCCGTAGCGGCTCGATGACCTTCTTGTACTCGATCAGCCCGGGGGAGGGAGTGCGGTCGGGGAAGAGCAGTCCGTCGCAGACGAAGTTGCCGTCGTGGAGTTCCTCGCCGAAGTCCCCGCCGTAAGCGAAGCCGTGCTCCGGGTGGGCGAGACCGTGGTCGATCCACTCCCAGACGAACCCGCCCTGGCAGCGCTCGTACTGCTCGAAGAGCCGCTGGTATTCGCTGAGCCCGCCGGGGCCGTTGCCCATCGCGTGCCCGTACTCGCACATGATGAACGGCATGGCGCGCCGCCGGGCGTCCAGCTCCGGATCGCCCCACGGTTCCTCGGCCCGCTTCCCGATCAGCTCGACCTCGGCGTGCGTCGGATACATCCGCGAGTAAAGGTCGACGTCCTTGCAGGACAGATCGCCCTCGTAGTGCACCAGCCGGTCCGGATCCCGGCCCTTGATCCACTCGGCCATCGCGGTCAGTCCGCGCCCCGACCCGCATTCGTTGCCCAGCGACCAGATGATCAACGACGCGTGGTTCTTGTCGCGCTCGACCATCCGCGCGGCCCGGTCGAGGAGCGCCGGGGTCCACCGTTCGTCGTCGACCGGGTTGTTGCGCCACTCCAGGTCGACAAAGCCATGAGTCTCCAGATCGCACTCGTCGATCACCCAGAGCCCGAGCTCGTCGCAGAGATCCAGAAACGCCGGATGCGGCGGATAGTGGCTGGTCCGTACGGCATTGATGTGGTGCCGCTTCATCAGCACCAGATCCCGCCGCATCGTCTCCGCGTCCACGGCGCGCCCGGTCTCCGGATGGAACTCGTGCCGGTTCACCCCACGGAACAGCACGCGCCGGCCATTGACCTGGACGACCCCGTCCTCGACGACGACGGTACGGAAGCCGATCCGCAACGGGATCCGCTCGCCCGGTGTCACCAGCTCGCCGTCGTACAGCCGGGGCGTCTCGGCGGTCCACGGCTCGACCGGCACGGTCACCGCCTCACCCGTCGCGACGTCGACCCGCAGCTCGGGCACGACCACCCGGCCCCCGGCCCCGTCGCACTCCACCCGCAGGGTCCCGGCCCCGGCGCGGTGGTCGTAGCCGGCGTGCACGAAGAAGTCCCGGGGCGAACCCTGTGGCCGGTGCAGCAGCGTGACGTCCCGGAAGATCCCGGGCAGCCACCACTGGTCCTGGTCCTCCAGATAGCTCCCGGACGACCACTGGTGCACGCGGACGGCCAGGACGTTGCCCTCGGCCCGCACGATGCCGCCGACCGCGAACTCGTGCGGCAGCCGCGACCCCTTGAAGTCCCCCAGCACCTCGCCGTTGAGCCAGACCCGGGCGGCGGACTCCACCCCGTCGAACCGCAGTACGACGTCGCCGTCCGCCGGCCATCCGTCGGGGAGATCGAAGGTCCGCAGGTGGTCACCGGTCGGGTTCTCGGTCGGAACGAGCGGCGGGTCGACCGGGAACGGGTAGACGACATTGGTGTACGCGGGCGCTCCGCCGACCCCTTGCAGTACCCAGTGCCCGGGCACCGCGACCGTTTCCCAGCCGGAGGCGTCGAACCCGGACCGTGCGAACGACGCGTCCTCGGCGGTCGCGGTCGGCGAGAGCCGGAACCGCCACTCCCCGTTCAACGACATCCGCAGCGCGTCCGACCCCGCATACCAGGACCGGGGCGGCAGTCCGCCCGATCCGGGAGACACGTCCATGTGCCAGGGGAGAGAGTGGCTGTCCGTACGGCTCATGATTCTCCTTGCTCGGCAACGCCCGCTTCGCTGCTGGACGTTAGCCAGGGATGAACCGTTTCAACAAGGGGGCGGAGAGCGGCACCGGGCGGAGAAGCGGCCAGGGCAGCCAGGGGTGCGCAAGGCGTCGGCGCGCGGAAGCGGGGCTCCGGGCGGGACCGTCGGCGCGGCCGGCAGCGTCGGGCGTGCCGGGCGCGTCATTGGCCCGGTTGCGTGACATTCCCGCCCCGCCCGGACCGCTCTGCGCGCCGGGTCAGGGCCGCTCGCCGCGCTCGGTGTTCCCTTCCTGGGGAAGATGGTGCGGTGCGCAAAGGCTCGCTTCTGCTCCCGGCAGGACGGTGCGGTGACGCCGCAACGCCCTTCCCGCAAGCGACTGCCGGTTCAGCGGCCCGCCCGGCGGCGATGTCTGCCGACGGACGGGCCGCCCTGAGTGCCGAAGGAGAAGTCGTGGTGGCTGGAAGTACCGGTGAGGTCCGGAGCGCGATGTCCGCGCGGCTCGTGGCAGGGCAGAAAGCGCTGGTGACCGGGGCCAATTCGGGTATCGGCAGGGCGACCGCGATCGCACTCGGACGGGCCGGTGCGGACGTCGTGGTCAACTACGTCGTCGGCGAGGACGAGGCCGAGAAGGTCGTCGCGGAGATCAAGGGTCTCGGAGTCCGCGCCTACGCCCACCAGGCCGATGTCTCCGACGAGGACCAGGTCGTCGGCATGGTCGCCCGCATGGTCGAGGAGTTCGGCACCATCGACATCATGGTGGCCAACGCGGGCCTCCAGCGGGATGCGCCGAGTGTGGAGATGACGCTCGCCCAGTGGCAGAAGGTCATCGACGTCAACCTCACAGGCCAGTTCCTCTGCGCGCGGGAGGCCGCCAAGGAGTTCGTGCGGCGCGGCGTGGTACCGGAGGTCTCCCGGGCTGCCGGGAAAATCGTCTGCATGAGCTCGGTCCACCAGATCGTCCCCTGGGCGGGCCATGTGAACTACGCCTCCTCCAAAGGCGGCGTGGGCATGATGATGGAGACCCTCGCACAGGAGCTGGCCCCTCAGGGGATCCGGGTGAACGCCGTTGCGCCCGGCGCCATCCGCACCCCCATCAACAGGAGCGCCTGGGACACCCCCGAGGCCGAGGCCGACCTCCTGCGGCTGATCCCGTACCGCCGGGTCGGGGAGCCGGAGGACATCGCCAACGCCGTCGTCGCGGTGGCATCCGATCTGCTCGACTATGTCGTGGGCGCCACGTTGTACGTGGACGGCGGAATGACACTCTTCCCCGGCTTCGCCACCGGAGGCTGAGCCCCGCCGGCGGCCCGGGCCGCACCCCGCCGACAGGGGAACCCGGCGGGGATTTTCGCCGCACGTCAGCGGAGCCGTTCGACGATGTGGTCGCCGACCCGCAGGGCATTGGCGATGGCGGTCAAGGACGGATTCACCGCGCCGATGCTCGGGAAGAAGCTGGTGTCGACGACGTAGAGGTTGTCCAGGTCATGGGCCCTGCAGTTGATGTCCAGCGCCGAACTCCTGGGATCCGTACCGAATCGAATCGTGCCGGCCTGGTGTGCGGTGGCCCCGATCGGCATGCCCTTGTGCAGATAGAGGCTGTGGTCCAGCAGGTGGTGCGGATGCATCCCCAGCTGCCCGAGCATCTCCTGCAGCCGGTGCCGGAGCTTCGTGAGCCCCGTCATGTTGTTCTTCTCGTCGACCGACAGATGGAGACTTCCGTCGCCGTCCAGCGTGACGCGGCTGTCCGGCAGCGGAAGGTTCTCCCCGCACAGCCAGAAGTCAGCGCGGCGGAGTTCACCGCCCCACAGGCGACCACCACGATGTCGGCGGCGAAGCGTGCGGTCGAGCCGTCCTCGAGCTCCGCGACCACCTGGGTGACCGTGCGTCCGGTGGGGTCCGTCTCCAGCCGGCGCACATCGGCTCCGTTGATCATGCGCACGTTGTCGTGTTCGAGGGCGGGGTCGACGCAGATCACTCCAGGTCGTCGCTGAGCTGCTGGATCCGAGGCTCGTGCCGGACCGGTGGATGGGGGTACTGCGCACTGGCCGGCCCCTCGGTGGGATCCTCGCCGTGCCTGCCGTGCACCAGGTAGAGGTGCTCGGCCTCGGTGTAATACGGCTCGAGGTCCGCGTAACGGATGGGCCAGGCCGGGGAGATGCCGTCGTGGTGGCGCAGTTCACCGAAGTCCTCGGGCCGCAGACGGAACAGCGCGGCGCCGTAGAACTTGGTGTTGCCCCCGACGTAGTAGTTCACCTCGGGGGTGAACTCATGGCCGTGTCTTCGTACCAGGTCTCGGGCGCAAGGTACTTGGCCTTCACGAACACCGCGGTCGAGTCCCAGTTGTCGATCTCACGGGGTAGGTAGCCGCCCCGCTCCAGGATCAGGACGCGCTTGCCCGAGGGGGCCAGCCGGTGGGCGAGTGTGCCCCCGCCCGCCCCGGTACCGATGATGATGACGTCGTAACTCCGGTCGTCCGGCATGAGAGCTCCCCTACCTCACAGGATCGCGATCGGATTGACAGGTGAGCCGGTGGCTGCGGGAAGCCGGAGAGGGGCGATCACGCAGAGGAACGACCACCGGTCCTCCGCCTCGCAGACCGGCACCAGGTCCTCGAACTGCAGGAAGTCCAGCAGATGCATCCCCATGGCGTGGACAGCCAGTACGTGCACGGGGAAGTCGACGCCTTCCGTCGTGCTGGGCGCGGTGTCGTTGTTGCCGTCGCCGCCGAGCAGCGCGACCTTGCGCTCCGCCAGGAACTCCATGGCTGTGGGGTGGAGTCCGGCACGGGCCTCGGTGGTGTCCCAGGGCCCGAGCTCGTCCCGCCGGCGGCGGTGTCCCACCCGGACGAAGAGCAGGTCGCCCTGGCCGACCCGGAGATGGTGCGCGGTCTCGGCGGCGGCCAGTTCGTCCGCGGTGACGAACTCGCCCGGCTCCAGCCAGGGGACCCCGCGCAACCGCGGAATGTCGAGGAGAACGCCCCGGCCGACGATGCCGTCGCGCGCCATGCCGACCGTCAGATCGGCCGCCCCGTCCGGCGTCAGACCGCTCGCCGGCACGCCGTTGTACAGCGTCCCGTCGAAGATCACGTGGCACAGGGCGTCGAGGTGGCTGTCGGCGTCACCGTGCACGTTCATGGCGATGCGGTCCCTCGCGAACTGCAGCCCGCTCGCCTTGATGGCGCCCGCGACGGCCCCGGTCATCACATGTCTGCAGGGATCGGGGTTGTCCGGCCCCTGCCGGGTCTCCACGGGCGCCGCCATCGTCACCGTGAGCCCCGATCCGACCTCGTCCGCCGCCGCCCGCACCTGCCGCGGAGTGATGTTCTCCAGGGCGCCGCGGCCGGCAGCACCCGGGTCGGCCGGCCGACGAACGCGCGCATGGAGACCGGCGAACTCCGCGGCGCTCACCGAGAACGCTGCTGCCTGGCGTGGCTGAGTGGCCATGAGCCGTGATCCTCTCGGAGAGCCGGCCGGGCGGCTGCCCGGGCGAGCGGTCTCCCGGCGGCTGCCGGGACGACAGGGTCAGCGGCCCTCCTCCAGGTCGAGCGCCGCGTCCAGCGTGGTGGCGGCCGTGATCAGGGACAGGTGGGTGAACGCCTGCGGGAAGTTGCCCAGTTGCTCCCCGCTCGGGCCGATCTCCTCGGCGAAGAGCCCGACGTGGTTGGCATAGGTCTGCATCTTCTCGAAGGCGTATCTCGCCAGCGCGAGCCGGTCCGCGCGGGCCGTCGCGTCGACGTACAGGAAGGTGCAGAGACTGAACGTGCCCTCGGAGCCGCGCAGCCCGTCGGGCGAGGCCGCCGGGTCGTAGCGGTAGACGAGGCTGTCCGAGACGAGTGTGCGGTCCATGGCGTCCAGGGTGGACAGCCAGGCCGGGTCCTTGGGGGCGATGAACCCGACTCTCGGCATCAACAGCAGCGAGGCGTCCAGCACGTCGCCGTCGTACCGCTGGACGAAGGCCTTCTCCGACTCGCTCCAGCCACGCTCCATGATCTGCTCGAAAATGGCGTCCCTGGTCTTCGTCCACCTGACGGTGTCGGCAGGCCTGCGGAAGACGTCCGCCAGGCGGAGCCCGTGGTCGAAGGCGGCCCACGTCATCACCCGGCTGTACGTGAAGTCCCTGCGGCCGCCGCGGGTCTCCCAGATGCCCTCGTCCGGCCGGTCCCAGGCGTCGGCGAGCCAGTCGAGCGTCCTGGTGAGCGCCTTCCAGCCCGAGTAGGTGGCCTGCTGGCCGATCTCGCGGCCCTGCGACAGTGCGTAGACGGCTTCGCCGTAGATGTCCAGCTGGAGCTGGTCGGCCGCGCCGTTGCCCGCACGGACGGGGTACGAGCCCCGATACCCCTCGAAGTGCGTCAGGGTCTGCTCGGGCAGGTCGGGGTCACCGTCCACCCGGTACACGGTCTGCAGCGGCTCCCCGCCCTTTCCCTCGCGCTCGTGCAGCCGGGCGACCAGCCAGTGGACGAACGCGGTCGCCTCCTCGACGAAGCCGAGATCCATCAGGGCGCGGACGGACAGCGAACCGTCGCGGATCCAGGCGTACCGGTAGTCCCAGTTGCGCTCTCCGCCGACCTGTTCCGGCAGCCCCATGGTCGCCGCAGCGACCATGGCTCCGGTGGGGGCGTAGATGAGCAGCTTCAGAGTGATGGCCGAGCGGTGTACGAGCTCGGGCCACCGGCCTCGGTAGCGCGAGGTGCGCAGCCATGCCTTCCAGAAGTGGATGACGTCCCAGGACCGTGCGGTGATCGCCTCGATGGTCAGGGGCGGGGGAGCCTCGCCGCCCGGATCGCAGACGGTGAACACGACGCTGCCGATCTCGCCCTCCTTCAGGGTCACCGTGCCCCGCACATCCCGACCGTCGCGTTCCAGTGGGAAGGTGCTCTGCAGGTGGGCGCTGATGCCAGGGGCCCGGAAGAGAGCGCCGTCGGGACCGAGGTCGAGCTCGTGCTCGGCCCGGCCGTAGTCGAAACGCGGCCGGCATCGGAGCGCGAAACCGACGGTCCCCCGCACGACCCGCACCACACGGACCAGGGTGTGCCGATCGGTGGCGGTACCCGTCCGGTCGGGAGGCATGTAGTCGACCACTTCGCCCACCCCGTCCGGAGACATGAACCGGGTCACCAGGACCGCCGTGTCGGGGTAGTAGAGCTGCTTGCAGCTGATGTCGGGCTGCTCCGGCGCCAGCTGGAAATACCCCCCGCGCTCGACGTCGAGCAGCGCCGCGAAGATGCTGGGCGAGTCGAACCGGGGAGCGGCGAACCAGTCGATGACACCCCGGGACGAGACGAGCGCGGCACTCTGCAGATCGCCGACCAGCCCGTGCTCGGCGATCGGCGGATAGCGTTCGTCCATAGTGGCTCCGGTGGGTAGGAAGCCCCCGAACCCCACCCACCACTATCCGACAGAACGGATCCCCGCGCCTGCTGCCCGGGGTACGGGCGTCGCCCGTCGGACGGTGTCACGGCGTAACCGCCCGGCCACTCCGCGACCACTTGTGCAGTGGGCGGGTGGCCGGGCCGTGTCACCGCCACGCATGCCCCCCGTGGGCGAACTTGCCCGGCCATTGGGGCAGGGCGCTCGTGTCCCGCTTGACTCGCCAGGTCGTTGTCCGCACGCTCCCGAGAGGCGGCCGACGGCCCGGCCGCCACCCAGCCCGGACTTGCGGGCCGTCCGCCTTCGAGCAGACCGAGGAGGCCACGCGTGCACGAGAGCCGGACCGGACGTCAGCTGATTCTCCGTCATGGGAACCGGAGCGCGGTCGTCGTCGAACTCGGAGCGGCCCTGCGCCATTACGCCGTCGGCGACCGGCTCGTGCTCGACGGATTCGCCCCGGACGACCGGATCACCGGCGGGCGCGGTCAGATCCTCGTGCCGTGGCCCAACCGGATCCGGGACGGCCGCTACCACTGGGACGGGCAGGACCAGCAACTGCCTCTGACCGAACCGGGGAACGGCAACGCCATCCACGGCCTGCTCCGCTGGACGTCGTGGCGGATCATCGAGGCGCAGGACGACCGGGCGGTGCTCGATGTCTCCCTGTGGCCCCAGCCCGGCTACCCCTTCCACCTCCGGGTCCGCGCCGAGTACACCCTGGATGACGACGGTCTCGGTGTGGCCGTCGTCGCACGCAACCTCGGCGAGAACGCCGCACCCTACGGGGTCGGCCAGCACCCCTACCTCACGGTCGGCACCGGGACCGTGGACGACGCGCTGCTGACCGTACCGGCGCGGACACGGCTGCGCGTCGGCGAGCGGGGGCTGCCGGTGGCTGCCGAACCGGTCCAGGGCACTCCCCACGACTTCCGTACGCCTCGAACCATCGGGACCCAACGGCTGGACACCACGTTCGGCGACCTCGACCGGGATGCGCGCGGGCGGGCCGTGGTGAGCCTCGCCCATTCCTCCGGCGCATGGGGTACCGACGTATGGCTCGGTGAGGGCGCCGATCACGTTCAGCTTTACACCGGTGACACCCTGCCCGAAGGGGAGCGGCGCCGCTCCGTCGCCATCGAGCCGATGTCGTGCCCGCCGGACGCGTTCCGCAGTGGGACGGGACTTGTCACTCTGGGGCCCGGTGAGGAGCACACGGTCCGCTGGGGGATCACCCCGTGGCAGGAATGACGGTTGCCCCGTGGTGCTCGATGCTGCCCGGTCCCCGGTTCATCGGCGGCAGGAACATCCACCGGCTCGTCGGACGACCCGACACCACGGAGGCGCTGCATGACGACGGATCAGGTCCTCATGGGCGTGGGGCTGACCCTGGTTCTCGCCGTCGGATCGCAGATCCTGGCAGGGCGACTGCGTATCCCGGCACTCATCGTGCTGCTGCCGGTCGGGTTCGCCGCCGGCGCTCTGGTGGACGAGCTCGACCCGCACCGGCTGCTGGGTCCGGCGTTCCCCCCTCTCGTGTCGCTCGCCGTCGCGGTGATCCTCTACGACGCCGGCCTCGGGCTCGATCTCAGGAAGCTGAAGGGGCATACCCGCCGTGTCGTCATCAGGCTGATCTGGATCGGGGTCCTGATCACCTGGGTGCTCGGCACGCTCCTCGCCATGCCGCTGCTGGGCATGGACCGGCGGGCGGCCGTCATGCTGGGCGCGATCCTCGTGGTCTCCGGACCGACCGTGGTCGGGCCGCTGCTCGGCTTCGTCCGGCCGAAGGAACGGCCGCAGCACATCCTGGTCTGGGAGGGCTCTCTCATCGACCCGGTCGGCGGCATCCTGGGAGCGCTCGTCTTCCATCTCGTCGAGGCGAGCACCGGTCGTCACGTCGGCAGCGGAGCGCTGAACTTCCTCGGCAGCGTCGGCGTCGGGGTGGCGGGAGGCATCACCGGAACCGCGCTGCTGTGGGTGCTGTTCCGCCGGCTCCGGCCCGGCGAGATCCTCGGGACCACTGCCCAGCTCGCCGCGGTGATCGCGGTGGCGGCCTGCTGCGACGTCGTGCGCGAGGACTCCGGACTCATCGCCGCCGTGATGATGGGCCTGGCAGTCGCCAACCTCCCGGGTTTCGACGTCCCGGCACGCCGGCCCTTCTTCGAGACTTTGGTCAGTCTGATTCTCGGCCTGCTCTTCATCTCCATCTCGGCCACCGTCACCCCGCAGTCACTGCGGCACGTGCTGCTTCCCGCGCTGGGCCTCACCGCTGTCCTCGTGCTCGTGGTCAGGCCACTGGTGGCGTTCGTGTCGACACTCGGCACGGACCTGACCAGGGGCGAGCGGGGCTTCATCGGCTGGATGGCGCCGCGCGGCATCGTCGCGGCGGCGACCGCCTCGACGTTCTCCGCCACCCTGGTCGCGAAGGGGATCGGCGGCGCTTCGAGGATTCTGCCCACCAGCTTCGTCGTCATCGTCGCCACGGTGACGCTCTACGGGCTGACGGCATCGGCGGTCGCCAGGCGCCTGGGCGTCGTCAGACCGTCCCGCTCACGTCCGCTGCTGGTCGGCGGCGAGCCCTGGGTGGTGGACCTCGGGCGGGCTTTGGGAGCGGCGGGGCTGCAGGTACTGATGTGGGCCGGCCTGGAGCAGCAGCGTGCGCGCATCGGACAGGCGGGACTCGAACTGGCCCCGGGGGAGCTACTGGCTGCCGCCACCGGGGAGGGCGCCGAGCTGGAGGGCGTCACGGCGGTGTTCTTCCTGACCGCCGAGGACGATTTCAACGCGTTGGCGACCACCATCCTGCGCGGCAGCGTCGAGGGATCCGTCCATCGCGTCGGTTCTCCGCGCGAGAGCGTCGGTGTGGTGGCCCCGTTCATCGGCGGCGAGGTCCTGTTCGGTACGGAGCTGACCGGGGCGGCACTGACCCGGAGGCACGAGGACGGGGCGTCCATCGTGACAAGGCCCGCAGATCAGGCCGCACCGGCCGACTGGGACATGCTGTTCCTGGTCCGGGGCGACGGCCGACTCGATGCGGTCACCGAGGCCAACCGTCCGCTGCCCGGACCGGGTGACCTCGCCGTGCTCCTGACTCCCGCCGATCACCCCGCCGTGCCACCCGCTCCGGGGCAGTCGTGACACCGGCGCAGGACGCACAAAAAAGCAGATGCGGATCGAGGTGATACTCGATCCGCATCTGCTCCGTCTTCCCGCACAAGGGAGGAAGACCAGTGGTGTCCGAGGGGGGACTTGAACCCCCACGCCCGATAAAGGGCACTAGCACCTCAAGCTAGCGCGTCTGCCATTCCGCCACCCGGACAAGGTGTCTGTCTCGCGGGCCGTGCCCGTTCCGACGTGGAAAACAATAGCAAACATTCGGAGGTGCCCGATCACGCCACTGGCCGTGCGAACGGCGCATGACGGGGGACGGGCGGCCTTGGGCGAGCGGGCCCGGCGCGGGAGGATGGGCGGGAGCACCAGGGTGACAGCGGAAGGAAGCAGTGTGAGCGAGACGAACACGGTCGGCGGCCCGTCCGGCGAGGACGAGGTCGTGGACCTCTGCCGCGAGCTGATCCGGATCGACACCAGCAACTACGGAGACCATTCGGGCCCGGGTGAACGCGCGGCCGCCGAGTACATCGCCGAGCAGCTCGCCGAGGTCGGGCTCGAACCGAAGATCTTCGAATCCCACAAGGGCCGTGCCTCGACCGTTGCCCGGATCGAGGGTGAGGACCCGTCGAGGCCCGCGCTGCTCATCCACGGCCACACCGACGTCGTGCCGGCCAATGCCCAGGACTGGACGCACGACCCGTTCTCGGGCGAGGTGGCGGACGGCTGCGTGTGGGGGCGCGGCGCGGTCGACATGAAGGACATGGACGCGATGACCCTCGCGGTCGTCCGCGACCGGATGCGCAGCGGCCGCAAGCCCCCGCGCGACATCGTGCTGGCATTCCTGGCCGACGAGGAGGCCGGTGGTACGTACGGTGCGCGGTATCTCGTCGACAAGCACCCGGACCTCTTCGACGGCGTCAGCGAGGCGATCGGTGAGGTCGGCGGCTTCTCCTTCACGGTCAACGAGAAGCTGCGGCTCTATCTCGTCGAGACGGCCGAGAAGGGCATGCACTGGATGAAGCTCACCGTGGACGGCACCGCCGGGCACGGCTCGATGACCAACAACGACAACGCGATCACCGAGCTCTGCGAGGCCGTCGGGCGGCTCGGGCGGCACAAGTGGCCGGTCAGGGTGACCAAGACCGTACGGTCCTTCCTCGACGAGCTGTCCGACGCGCTCGGCACCCCGCTCGACCCGGAGGACATGGACGCCACGCTCGCCAAGCTGGGCGGCATCGCCAAGATGATCGGCGCCACCCTGCGCAACTCGGCCGCCCCGACCATGCTGGGCGCCGGGTACAAGGTGAACGTGATCCCCGGCCAGGCAGCCGCCCATGTCGACGGCCGCTTCCTGCCCGGCTTCGAGGACGAGTTCCTGGCCGACCTGGACCGGATCCTCGGCCCGCGGGTGAGGCGCGAGGACGTGCACGGCGACAAGGCGTTGGAGACCAGCTTCGACGGCTCCCTGGTCGACGCGATGCAGGTCGCGCTGAAGGCGGAGGACCCGATCGCCCGCGCCGTCCCGTACATGCTCTCCGGCGGCACCGACGCGAAGTCCTTCGACGACCTCGGCATCCGCTGCTTCGGATTCGCGCCGCTGAAGCTGCCGCCGGAGCTCGACTTCGCGGGCATGTTCCACGGTGTGGACGAGCGAGTGCCGGTCGACGGCCTGAAATTCGGCGTGCGGGTGCTCGACCGTTTCATCGACAATTGCTGAATCATCACGCCGGTAATCGCCAGCGTGTGCGTACGTGACCGGTACGAGTGAAAGGAACCATACGCTCGTAGCCCCATTACTTCTTCCTCGTTACAGGTGATGCGGTCCGCGGCTGGGGCCGCATTGCCAACTAGGAGGAATAATGATCAAGAAGGTCGTCGCTGCTGCGGCAGTCACTGGCGGTCTGGTGCTCGCGGGTGCGGGCATGGCCGTCGCCGACTCGGGCGCGCAGGGTGCCGCTGTCGGGAGCCCCGGTGTGATCTCGGGCAACACGATCCAGGTCCCCGTGCACGTGCCGGTGAACGTGTGCGGCAACACGATCTCCGTGATCGGGCTGCTCAACCCCGCCTTCGGCAACAGTTGCGTCAACGCCTGACGTTGTGCATCAACCCGTAAGGGTTTGAGCCCGGCCGGCCCCGGGGTGCACGCCATGCACTCCGGGGCCGCTGGGCACTCCGCCCCTCGCACGGTCGAGTCCGGGGGTTTCCCGGAAGGTAGAAGGCAGGAACAACCTATGCGACAGGTCACGCGTAAAGGCCTGATCACCATGGCGGCAGCGGGCGGAGTGCTCGCGCTGAGTGGTGGCTATGCGCACGCCGACGCGGGAGCGACCGGCGATGCATCGAATTCCCCGGGGGTGCTGTCAGGGAATTCGGTCGAGATTCCGGTCCACGTGCCGGTCAACGCATGCGGTAACTCCGTGAGTGTCGTCGGACTGCTCAATTCCGCGGCCGGAAACGCTTGCGGAAGCGGTTCGGAAAGCGCGGCTTCGAGCCGGCACGGCTCGGCCGTCCCCACATCGGGCAGCCGGGCATCGAACCACACGGCCCAGGACGCGCCGGCAGTCGACCTCGGGCCGGGAACCGGCAAGCACCGGGCCGTCGGCAGCGGCAGCAGGGACGGGGCGACCGCTGAGGGGTACACGTACAACTCGCCCGGCATCCTCTCGGGCAACACCGTCCAGGCGCCCATCGACATCCCCGTGAATGCCTGCGGGAACAGCATCACCATCGGCGGACTCCTCAACCCGGTCTCCGGCAACAGCTGCGAGAACGACCCGGACGTCGCACCACCGCCGGTCACGCGTGTCACCCCGGGCAAGCCCACCCCGATGGGGCTCACGGGGTTCGGACTGCACCCGAATGCACCCGAGCCCCAGGGACTCGAGCTCGCACACACCGGAGCGGGCGGGCTCGACCTGCTCGTCCCGGCGAGCGCGGGTCTGCTGCTGGCGGGCGCGGGCACGGTGCTGTACCGCCGCTCCCGCATGTCCGCGTAGCGGCAGGACGGACACCGGCGCAGCAGGAACGCAACGAAACGAGCGGGCCCCGCGGATGCGGGGCCCGCTTCGTCTCACCAGGTGGCCCGTAGCTGGCGGATGATCCGTCGGCGCAGCCGCACCCTGCGGCTGCCGTCCCGGCGCAGCGTCAGCCGGTCCAACTCCCAGTGCCCGTACTCGGCATGGTCGGTCAGCAGGCGAGCTGTCTCCTTCCGGGACACCCCGCGCGGCACGTACACGTCGACAAATTCGTATTCCGGCATCGCATCTATTGTGCGGGCAGAGGCTGTGTACGGATAGCGTCTGCACTATGTCTGATGCTGCGCAGCCCACCGCTGCCGAGGTACGCGCCGCCGCCGATGCCGTCAAAGCCGCGCTCGACCACCACCTCGAGGCGGTCGAGCGCCGGTCCGGGGACGACGACCCGGCCGTCTACGACGCGTTCAACGCACTGGCCGCTGCGGCCGAGGTCTACGACGAACTCCTCTACGACCGCTATGACGAGGTCACCCCCTTCGAGATCCCCGGTGTCGACGACTCCATGCCGCCGTACTCCGGCCCCGAGGAGCCGAACGCGCTCAGCGTGCTGATCCGCCGCGACTACGCGGTGGTGGAGCCGCCCCGGCTGCTCGCACAGGCGCAGCGGATCGTCGACGCGGATCCGGGCGACCGCGGCAGTGGGACGGGCGCCGCGGCCGGAGCCAGTGTCCATGCGGCGCTCGGTGTGCTCTTCGGCGAGTACGAACCGGACGAGATCGCCTCCCGGCACCAGGAGTTCGGCCTGGAGGAGGGCGACTCCACGCTCTGGGTCTCGGCGGCCGAGGAGCTGCCCGAGGCGGGGGAGTGGCTCAGCGCCCCCTTCGACGAGGCCGACCCGCAGCTGGTGGTCTGCCGCTTCGACGTCAGCTCCGTCTTCGACGAGGACGACCTCGACGAGGAGCTGGACGACCTGGCGACCGAGAGCTCCTGATCCCGTCGCGGACGGAGCCGGAGGACCGGGTGCGGTCCTCCGGCCCTCCGGCCCTCCGGCCCGCTAGACGGTGGCCGTCGGCAGCGCTTCCAGCAGGGCGCGCAGCCGCGTCGTGCGGTCCTGGGACGGGGGCTGGGCCACCGCGCGCGGCAGCGCCTGGTCCACCCCGTGCACCACGGACAGATGCCGCTCCCCACGGCTGAACGCGGTGTACACCCACGCCCGGCTCAGCCCCTGCGCGGCGTCACCGGGCAGCACGACGACCACCGCCGGCCACCGCATCCCGGCCGCCTGGTGGGCGCTGAGGGCCCAGCCGTGGCGTACCGACGACTCCACCCGCTCCTGCGGTACGACGACCGGCGTGCCCGCGCAGTCCAGATGCAGGCCCTCGGCGTCGGCCGAGACGACCACACCGGGGACCGTCCTGCCTGGCGTCGGGATGTGCACGACCCGGTCGCCCGGGTCGAAGCCGCCGAACCGTCCGGGACCGGCGTTCAGCCGCTGCTTGAGCGCCGCGTTGAGCGCCCGGGTGCCCGCCGGGCCGCCGTGCCCGACGGTGATCACCTGCGTGTCCGCCGACGGTACGCCGATGGCGCGCGGCACCGAGTCGGCGACCAGCTGCACGGTGCGGTGCACCGCCTCGCCCGCGTCGTGCACGGGGACGATCACCACTTCCTTGCCGGGCGCTTCCACCTGGTTCAGCTCGCCGATGCCGATCCCGGAGACCAGCTCGCCGATCGGACCGGGATCCGGCGTACGGGAGACCACCTGCGGGCACGCGTGGGCGGCCAGCACATCCGCGAACACCCGGCCCGCACCCGCCGAGCCCAGCACGCCCGGATCGCCGCTCAGCACCAGCCGGGTGCCGTCGGCGAGGGACTCCACCAGGATCGCGGCCGTCTCGACGTCCAGCTGCGGGGCGTCCAGCACGACCAGCAGGTCGACGGCGATCGCCCCCTCCTCGTCCCGGCCGGGGCTCTCCGCGCCGGACAGCAGCCCGGCGAGGGTGACGGCCGCCGAGGGGTCGTCGAGCGCCTCGGCCAGCCGCCGCCTGCCGTCCACGCTGTGGGTGGCGCCGATGGCCCGCAGCCCGAGGGAGCGGGCGGCGGTGATCAGCGCGGCGGGTTCGGCCCTGGCCGCCTCGCCGCCGGTGTGCGCGACGAGACCACCGGCCGCGACGGTGCGGATCAGCTCGGCCGCCGAGGGGGAACCGGCGGCCGCGGCCGCCTCCGACCAGTCGGCATCCTTCTCACAGGCGTTGACCAGCCGCGCCAGACCGTCGGCGAGACTCTCCTCGGCCAGCGCGTACCGGTCGAGGCCGAGCAGCACCTGCGGCGGCTCCTGCCCGGCGCTGTCCTCGGCCTGCTCGGCGGATTCCGCGAGCTCCTCCGCCGCCTCGTCGTCCAGCTCGTCCAGACCCTCCTGGAAGACCAGCACGACGCCCTCGGCGACAGCGTGCTGCACGGCTGCCTCGGGGTCGGTCACCGCACGCTCGGCGAGCGCGGCCCGCACCGCAGAGGCGTCCAGCGCGGTATGCCCCTGCAGCGCGGCACGCTCCAGCAGCCAGCCGACCAGCGCCGCCGTCCGCCGCTCGTCGTCCGGACCGCAGGCGGCGCCCAGCAGCGCCCGCGCGAAGCCGTCGGCCTGCTCAGGCCGGACGCCGGCGACGGCCAGCAGCTGCCACGGGTCCTCACGCAGCACGTCGGCCGCCTGAGCGCCGAGCGTCTGTGCCGCCGGGCCCGCCAGCGCCTCCGGCGCTCCGGCCTCGGCCAGCACGGCCGACACCGCGGCCACGGCCTCCGCGGAGGCACCCTGCGGCGCCCGGACCGGCTCGGGTGCACGGGGGCGTACCGGTGCGGATGCGGGAGCGACCCGGCGGGGGGCGGGCGCGGGCGCGTCGAAGAACGCCGCACCGGGCTTCTCGCCGCTCTCCACGGCACGTACCGCCGCCAGCAGATCGGCGGCCGGTCCGCTCAGCTTGGCGCCGGCCGCGATGGGACCACCCTTCTCGGCCTTGCGCTTCTCGATCCGCTCCCGCAACTCACGCTGGGCAGCGAGCTCGGCCTCGGACTCGGAGAGCGCGGCGGCGGCCGCCTCGCCGTCGGCCGCGTCGGTGGAGTCCGCTGCGCCGGCCGCGTCCGTCCCGTCCGTCTCCTTCGCCTCGGGGTCCGTGGCCGCCCCGCTCGCGTCGCCTCCCACGTCCTCGGCGGACGGGTCGGGTGCGGCGGCAGCGGTGTCCGCGACAACCGTGTCGTCATCGGCGGCGGCCGAGGGGCCGGGGGTTTCCCCCCGGGGAAGCGCAGTCACAGCGTGCTCCAGTCCTGGTCGGGATAGCGGTGCACGGGCGCCGACACATCGTCGAGCGCCTGGCAGATCTCGTCAGGAAGACTAAGCGCCTCCACTGACAATGCCTCCGTGAGCTGCTGCGCGTTGCGCGCGCCGACGATCGGGGCCACCACTCCCGGCCGGTCCCGGACCCAGGCGAGCGCCACCTGCAGGGTCGTCGTGGCCAGACCGTCGGCCGCCGTCGCCACCGCGTCCACAATGCGCCTCGCCGGGTCGTCGAGATACGGCTCGACGAACGGGGCGAGCATCTCCGAGGCGCCGCGCGAGTCCGCCGGAGTGCCCGTCCGGTACTTGCCGGTCAGCACTCCGCGGCCCAGCGGGGACGACGGCAGCAGCCCCACGCCCAGATCGAGCGCGGCCGGCAGCACCTCGCGCTCCACGCCACGCTGCAGCAGTGAGTACTCCATCTGCGTACTGGCCAGCCGGGTGCGCACCCCGGGTGAGGCGAGCTGCCAGGTCGCCGCCTTGGCCAGCTGCCAGCCGCAGAAGTTGGACACCCCCGCGTACCGGGCGCGGCCGGTGGACACCGCCAGGTCCACCGCCTGAAGGGTCTCCTCCAGCGGAGTCACCGGGTCGAACGCGTGCACCTGCCACAAGTCCACGTAATCCGTACCGAGCCGATCCAGAGAGGCGTCCAGTGCGGCCAGCAGATGCCCGCGCGAGCCGTTGAAACGGCGGTACGGATCGGCCACACTGCCCGCTTTCGTGGCTATGACCAGATCGTGCCGCGGCACCAGCCCCTCGACGAGCCGCCCCAGCAGATACTCGGCCTCGCCACCGCCGTACACATCGGCTGTGTCGACCAGCGTGCCGCCCACCTCCCAGAAGGCCTTCAGCTGTTCGGCGGCGTCGTGCTCGTCGGTGTCCCGGCCCCAGGTGAGGGTGCCGAGCCCGATCCGGGACACTCGAAGGCCGGTGCGGCCGAGATGCCTCTGCTCCATGGGCGCTGAGATTACTGGCCAGAGCCCCACTCGGCGGAAGCCTGTGGACAACCAGGGCCAAGTCGCCCCTGCCGGATCCCGCTGCCGCGCGCTAGAGTCCCCGGCACAGGGACGTTACTGATCAGTAAGGGGAGCGGCTATGCGGCTCGGCATCAATCTCGGTTACTGGGGTGCGGGAATGGACGGCGACAACCTTGCCGTCGCCCAGGAGGCCGACCGGCTCGGCTACGACGTCTGCTGGGCGGCCGAGGCGTACGGCTCCGACGCCCCGACCGTACTGACCTGGGTCGCAGCCCAGACCGAGTCCATCGACGTCGGCTCCGCCATCATGCAGATCCCGGCCCGTCAGCCGGCCATGACGGCGATGACCGCCGCCACCCTCGACTCGCTCTCCGGCGGCAGGTTCCGCCTCGGCCTCGGTGTGTCCGGACCGCAGGTCTCCGAGGGCTGGTACGGCGTCAAGTTCGACAAGCCGCTGGCCCGCACCCGTGAGTACGTGGAGATCGTCCGCCGGGCGATGTCCCGCGAGCGGCTCTCGTACGAGGGCGAGCACTGGACGCTCCCGCTTCCGGACGGCCCGGGCAAGCCCATCAAGCTGACCGTCCACCCGCAGCGCGAGCACATTCCGCTGTACATCGCCGCGATCGGCCCGAAGAACCTGGAGCAGACCGGCGAGATCGCCGACGGTGCGCTGCTGATCTTCCCGTCCGCCGAACACCTCGAGGACACCGCCGTGAAGTACCTGCGGGCGGGCCGCGAGAAGGCCGGGAAGACCATGGAGGGCTTCGACGTCTGCCCGACGCTGCCGCTGGCCGTCGGTGACGACATCCACGGACTCGCCGACATGTTCCGTCCGTACACCGCGCTGTATGTCGGCGGCATGGGCAGCCGCAAGCAGAACTTCTACAATCAGCTCGCCCGGCGTATGGGATACGAGAAGGAAGCCGCCGAGATCCAGGACAAGTATCTGTCCGGCGACAAGAACGGCGCCGCGGCCGCCGTACCGCACCAGCTGATCGACCAGACCACACTGCTCGGCTCGGTCGAGCGGATCGCCGAGCGGATGCAGGCTTACGCCGCCGCCGGTGTCACCACGCTGACCCTCGCCCCGGCCGGCTTCACACTCGACGAGCGGCTCGCCGCCCTGCGCGCCGGTACGGACGCCCTGGAGCTGTCCGGCCTCGGGTAACCGCCTGCACGGACAGCACTACGGCCGTGGTGGGGGCTCGGGAGTCTTCCCCGCCACGGCCGCTACGCAACACAACGCGCCACGCCGTCACCGGTTACGCTCCGCCCGTTCGGCCCTGTCGAACCGCACTCCGGTTGCCTACTTCCCCGTACCGCAATTGACTTTCCTTCTGCGGTCACCGGTACGGAGGCGCCAGCGATGCTCTCGGTAAAGAACCTGTTCCAGGAGATCCTCGACAACGACGATTCGTTCCGGCTCTTCTGCTCGATCGCCGCCGGCGGCGAGTCCCAGGGCGGCTGGGAGAACGGTCGCATCGCGGCCCTCGCCCCCGAGAGCCAGCGCACCCTCGTCCCCAAGATCGCCAGACACGGCGCCGACGAGGACAAGCACGGCCGGATCTTCAACGCCCTGCTGAAGAGGCGCGGGCTGCGGCCGGTCGAGGTGCCGCACGAGACCGACTACACGATGCTCCTGGAGCAGCACGGCATAGGCCTCGCCCACGAGCAGCTGAAGCGCGACGAACCCCTCACCGAGCAGGACATCATCACGTATCTCGCGCACAGCAGAGTCACCGAGCAGCGCGCCTCCGAACAGATGGCACTGCTCCTCAGGCACTTCGCCGACCACCCCGAGCTGGGCCGCGCGGTGAAGATGATCTCGAACGACGAGGACAACCATCTGTCCTACTGCCACGAGGAGTTGCTTCGCCTCGCCCGATCCGGACACGGCCGTACGATCCAGCGCATCCTGCGGGAGTGCGCGCTCACCGAGATCGGGGTGTACCGCGATGTCAGCCTCGCCGTGATGGACCACATGGGCCGCATCCTGGGCTGGCCCAGGGCCGAGGCGGCGGTGCTGGCCGCAGGGATCCGCGGCATCTACGCGTACGAACGCCTCGTCGGCTGGCGACGCATGGTCAGCCTGGTACCGCCCGAGCGGCCCGACGCGCTGGGCGGCCCGCCGGTCCCGGCGCCCGAGTACGGCTGAGCCGCGCAGTCCGGGCCGTCCTTCCGCGTCGTGCGGTTCCGTTGCCGCCTCAGAGCCAGCCGCGGCGCTTGAACATGCGGTACAGGCCGAAGACCGTACAGCCCATCAGCACGATCACCGTCGGATAGGTCCACACCCAGTGCAGTTCGGGCATGTGGTCGAAGTTCATGCCGTAGATCCCCGCCACCATGGTCGGAACGGCAGCCATGGCAGCCCAGGCCGAGATCTTCCGCATGTCGTCGTTCTGGCGCAGCCCCGTCTGCGCCAGATGTGCGGACAGGATGTCGGAGAGCAGCCGGTCCAGCCCCTCCACATGCTCGTTGGCGCGCGTCAGATGGTCGCTCACGTCCCGGAAGAACGGCTGTGAGTGCTCGTCGACGAACGGCACACTGGCGCCCGCCAGCCGGCCCATGGGCGCGCTCAGCGGGCCGGTGGCCCGGCGGAACTCCAGCACCTGCCGCTTAAAGGTGTAGATGCGCGATGCGGTGTTCCTGGTGTCCACGCTGCCGCTCGGTGCGAACACCTCGGTCTCCAGCTCCTCCAGGTCGACCTGGAGCTCGGCCGCCACATCGATGTAGTGATCGACGACGGCGTCGCTGACCGCGTACAGCACCGAGGTCGGCCCGTGCTTGAGCACCTCCGGTTCGGCCTCCAGCCGGCGCCGTACCTCGGCGAGCGGCGCACTCTCCCCGTGCCGGACCGTCACGACGAACGAATCGCCTATGAAGAGCATCAGCTCGTCGGTGCTGACCGTGTCGCCCTCCGGCTCGTACACCACCGGCTTGATGACCACGAAGAGGGAATCGTCGTACACCTCCAGCTTGGGCCGCTGGTGCGCGCTCAGCGCGTCCTCCACGGCCAGCGGGTGCAGTCCGAACTCGCTGCTGACGAGGTCGAACTCCTTCTCCGTGGGCTCGTGCAGTCCGATCCAGAGAAAGGCGTCCCCAGTGGCCCGTGCCTCGTCGAGGGCATCGGAGAAATCGGCGGGTCCGTCGGTACGACGCCCGTCCCGGTAGATGGCACAGTCCACAATCACGGCGCGCATTCTTCCCTGCTCCGGGCCCTGGCGCACCTTCCGGGGAACGTCAGCCTACGCTGGCCCGTATGCCCACCCTGATCCTTGTACGCCACGGACGCTCCACCGCCAACACGGCCGGGGTGCTCGCGGGCCGCACCCCAGGTGTCGCGCTCGACGAGCGCGGCGCCGCGCAGGCCGCCGCGCTGCCCGGGCGACTCGCTTCACTGACCCTCGCCGCCGTCGTCAGCAGCCCCCTGCAGCGGTGCCGGGAGACGGTGCAGCCGCTGCTCGACGCCCGGCCCGGGCTGCCGCTGCACACCGAGGAGCGGATCAGCGAGTGCGACTACGGCGACTGGGCGGGGCGCAAACTCGCGGAACTCACCGACGAGCCGCTGATGGCCGTCGTGCAGCAGCACCCCTCGGCCGCGGCGTTCCCCGGCGGCGAGTCGATGCGCGCCATGCAGGCGCGTGCCGTCGACGCCGTACGGGACTGGAACGCCCGGATCGAGGCCGAGCACGGCGACGGAGCCGTGTACGTCATGTGCTCGCACGGCGACATCATCAAGTCCCTCGTCGCCGACGCACTCGGGGTGCACCTCGACCTCTTCCAGCGGATCCAGGCCGAACCCTGCTCGGTCACCGCGATCCGGTACACCCGGCTGCGACCCTTCCTGCTGCGGCTCGGCGACACCGGGGACTTCGCCTCGCTGGAGCCGCGCGAACAGAGTGCAGGCACCGATGCGGATACGGATGCGACGGTCGGGGGCGGCGCTGGGGCGCCGTGATCGCTTCGCGCAGTAGGGTGGACGCGCCGTAGGCGCCTCTCCGGGGGACTTCCCGGACCCCGGCCGCCCCTCATTTGCCGTCAATACTCAAGGGAGACAGGACGTGTCCCGTCAGGTGTTCCTCTACGACCCCCCGGACCGCTTCGTGGCCGGTACGGTCGGGCTGCCTGGACGTCGTACGTTCTTCCTGCAGGCCTCCTCAGGCGGACGTGTCACCAGCGTGGCCCTGGAGAAGACCCAGGTCGCCGCGCTCGCCGAACGGATCGACGAACTCCTCGACGAGGTGGTGCGGCGGACCGGCGGGAACTCACCGGTGCCCGCCGTCGCACCGCTGGATGTCACCGACACCGCGCCGCTCGACGTGCCCGTCGAGGAGGAGTTCCGGGTCGGCACCATGGCACTCGCCTGGGACGGCGAGGAGCAGCGCATGATCGTCGAGGCGCAGGCCCTGGTCGAGCTGGACGCGGACTCCGACGACGATCTCGCGGAGGCCGAGGAGCGGATGCTGCAGGACGAGGAGAACGGTCCGCCGATGCTCCGGGTGCGGCTCAGCGGCGCGCAGGCCCGCGCGTTCGCCAAGCGCGCCCTGGACGTCGTCAACGCCGGCCGTCCGCCGTGCCCGCTGTGCAGCCTGCCGCTCGACCCGGAAGGACATGTATGCCCGCGCCAGAACGGATACCGCCGGGGAGCCTGACGGACGCCGAGCTGGTCGACCTGCTCACCAAGGGCCAGCTCACCGTCCTCGGTCAGGTCCGAGGGGCGTCCAACGCGGTGCTCCACTGCACCGTCGCGTACGAGGGCGAGGAACGGACCTGCGTCTACAAGCCCGTCGCCGGGGAACAGCCGCTGTGGGACTTCCCCGACGGCACGCTCGCCCAGCGGGAGGTGGCCGCGTACGAGATCTCCGAGGCGATGGGGTGGGGGCTGGTGCCGCCGACCGTGCTGAGGGACGGACCGTACGGGGAGGGCATGTGCCAGCTGTGGATCGAGGCGCCTGCCGGGGAATCGGCGGACGGCGACTCACCGCTGCTGGCGCTCGTCGAGGACGAGGAGCCGGCGGACGGATGGAAGGCCGTCGCCCTCGCCGAGGTGGGCGAGGGGAGGACGGCCCTGCTGGTGCACGCGGACGATCCTCGGCTGCGGAGGCTCGCGGTGCTCGACGCGGTGATCAACAACGGTGACCGCAAGGGCGGTCACCTGCTGCCCGCGCCCGGCGGCCGGCTGTACGGCATCGACCACGGTGTGACATTCAACGCTGACGACAAGCTGCGGACGCTGCTGTGGGGGTGGGCGGGCGAGCCGTTGACGGCCGAGGCCGTCGAGGTGCTGGGGCGGTTGGCGGAGGAACTCGTGCCGGGGACGACACTGGTCACCCGACTGGCAGAGTTGATCACTGCGGTGGAGATCGATGCGTTGCGGGGGAGGGTGGAGGGGCTGCGGGTGGCGGGGCGGCATCCGGAGCCGAGTGGGGGGTGGCCGTCCATACCGTGGCCGCCGGTGTGACGGGTGGGGCGTTGTGATTCCCCTGCCCGCTCCTTCCCGGAACCGGGACTCCGCCCCGGACCCCGGTGTCCTCAGGCGCCGGGCGGGCTGGATTCTTCGGGGCCGTCCCGGACGCTGCTCCTCGAGTCGACCGGCGGCGGGGCGAGGACGGCCGGACTGGCTGGAATCGGCGGTCGGGCCGGGATGGCCGCATCGCGCCCGCCCGGCGATCGAGGAAATCTTTTTCGGCCCGCCCGGCGTCCGAGGACGCCTTTCAGGGGGCCCGGGGCCGTGTCCCGGTTCGGGAAGAGGCATCCCGGGGGGAGAACGCCCGGCACGCGCAAGACCGCCTCTCCGGCCAGGATCCCGTATCCGGTTCGTATCCGGAAGCAACGTCCGGTTACGCTCATGGCATGCATGCCTGGCCCGCTTCTGAGGTCCCCGCCCTGCCTGGCAAGGGCCGCGACCTTCGGATCCACGACACCGCGACCGGCGGACGGATCACTCTTGACCCCGGTCCCGTCGCCCGCATCTACGTCTGCGGCATCACGCCGTACGACGCGACCCATATGGGTCATGCGGCGACCTACAACGCGTTCGACCTCGTTCAGCGCGTGTGGCTCGACACCAAGCGGCAGGTTCACTATGTCCAGAATGTGACCGACGTGGACGATCCGCTGCTGGAGCGGGCCGTGCGCGACGGTCAGGACTGGACCGAGCTCGCCGAACGCGAGACGGCCCTCTTCCGCGAGGACATGACCGCCCTGCGCATGCTTCCGCCGGAGCACTACATCGGCGCGGTGGAGGCGATACCCGGCATCGTCCCGCTCGTCGAACGCCTCCGGGACGCCGGCGCCGCCTACGAGCTCGACGGCGATGTGTACTTCTCCGTCGAGGCCGACCCGCACTTCGGCGAGGTGTCCAACCTGGACGCCGAGGCGATGCGACTGCTCTCCGCAGAGCGCGGCGGCGACCCGGAGCGCCCGGGCAAGAAGAACCCGCTCGACCCGATGCTGTGGATGGCCGCCCGCGAGGGCGAGCCGAGCTGGGACGGGGCCTCGCTCGGCCTGGGCCGGCCCGGCTGGCACATCGAGTGCGTGGCCATCGCCCTGGACCACCTCGGCATGGGCTTCGACGTCCAGGGAGGCGGGTCCGACCTCGCCTTCCCGCACCACGAGATGGGCGCCTCGCACGCCCAGGTGCTGACCGGCGAGCACCCGTTCGCAAAGGCGTACGTGCACGCCGGGATGGTGGCCCTGGACGGCGAGAAGATGTCGAAGTCCCGGGGCAACCTGGTCTTCGTATCGGCGCTGCGCCGGGACGGTGTGGACCCGGCCGCGATCCGGCTGGCCCTCCTCTCGCACCACTACCGGTCCGACTGGGAGTGGACCGATCAGGTGCTCGCCGATGCCGTCGAGCGGCTCGGACGGTGGCGTTCCGCAGTCTCCCGGCCCGACGGACTGTCCGCCGACGCCCTGGTCGAGGAGGTCCGTGAGGCCCTGGCCGACGACCTGGACGCCCCGGCCGCCCTGGCCGCCGTGGACCGCTGGGCCGAGCGCCAGATCGCCGAGGGCGGTACGGACGAGGGCGCACCCGGTCTTGTGTCGCGCACCGTCGACGCGCTGCTGGGTGTCGCGCTCTAGCCCGTTGTAACACCTCGTCTGTTTCCGTCCGGTGACCGGCCTTGGACTTCTCCACGAAGTTCGGGGCCGGTTCTGTTTTGTCCATGGTCAAATGCTCGCGGCTGCGCTAAAAGCGCTCTATGCAATCATCAACGCGCATCAGAGTGGCGGCAGTTGCAGCTCTGCTGGGACTGGTCGCCGTCTTCGCGGGACCTGGCAGCGCACAGGCCGAGTCGGCCGAGCCCGACGCCACGACGGTCGGTGATCTCACCGGCTTCCTTGCCGATGGGCCCGTCTACCACCTCGAAGCCGGCGCCGCCGAGGCCCGCGTCAGCTTCGTCTCCGCCGAGACCTTCCGCATCGAACTGGCTCCGGACGGTACGTTCGCCGACCCGACCGGCGACGACATAGTCCTGCCGCAGGGCGCCCCGCCGCACACCCGGTGGAAGGAGAGGAGCGACCGCTACGAACTCTCCACCGGCAGCATCACCCTGCGCGCCTACAAGTCGCCGCTGCGCTTCGAACTCCGGCGGGCCGACGGCAGCCTCGTCTGGTCCGAGGCCAAGGGGCTGAGCTGGGACGGGAAGCGGACCACCCAGACCCTGGCCCGCGGCGCCGACGAGCAGTTCTACGGCGCCGGGATGCAGAACGGCCGCGGCAACACCTCGCACCGCGGCCAGACCGTCGAGGTCGGCGTCGACTACAACTGGGACGACGGGGGCCACCCCAACTCCGTGCCGTTCTACCTCTCCTCGGCCGGATACGGCGTCTTCCGCAATACGTACGCACCCAACACCTACGCGTTCACCGACCCGGTGACCACCAGCGCGCAGGAACAGCGCTTCGACGCCTACTACTTCGCCGGCGACGACGCCAAGGACGTCATCGGCCAGTACACGAAGCTCACCGGCAAGCCCTTCCTGCCGCCCGTGTACGGGATGGAGATCGGCGACGCCGACTGCTATCTGCACAACGCCAACCGCGGCGAGCGCCGCACCCTGGACGCCCTGAAGGTCGCCGACGGTTACGTCGAGCACGACATGCCGAACGGCTGGATGCTCGTCAACGACGGCTACGGCTGCGGTTACGAGGACCTCGCCGAGACCTCCAAGGGCCTCCAGGACCGCGGCATGCAGCTCGGGCTGTGGACCGAGGACGGCATCGACAAGATCGCCGACCAGGTCAAGGCCGGTCAGCGGGTGGCCAAGCTCGACGTCGCGTGGGTCGGCTCGGGCTACAAGTTCGCTCTCGACGGCTGCAAGGACGCGTACAAGGGCATCGAGGACAACAGCGACGCCCGCGGCTTCACGTACGCCCCCGAGAGCTGGTCGGGGGCACAGCGCTGCGGCGTCCAGTGGTCCGGTGACCAGTACGGCACCTGGGACTACATCCGCTGGCAGATCCCGACCTATGCGGGCGCCACGATGTCCGGTCTCGCCTACACCACCGGCGACGTGGACGGCATCTTCGGCGGCAGCGCCAAGACGTACACCCGTGACCTGCAGTGGAAGATGTTCCTCGGCACCACGATGACCATGGACGGCTGGGCGGCCAGCGACAAGCAGCCCTACCGGTACGGCGAGCCGTACACCACCATCAACCGCGACTACCTCAAGCTCAAGGAGTCGCTGCTGCCCTACCAGTACTCGTACGCACACGAGGCGACCGAGACCGGTGTCGGCATGGTCCGCCCGCTCGTCCTCGAATACCCGGACGACCCCAGGGCGGCGACGGACGCGGCGAAGTACGAGTTCATGTCCGGCGAGGACTTCCTCGTCGCACCCGTCTACCAGGACAGCACCCGCCGCGACGGGATCTATCTGCCGAAGGGCACCTGGATCGACTACTGGAGCGGCCGGACGTACGAGGGGCCGACCACCGTCGACCACTACAGTGCCCCGCTCGACACCCTCCCGCTCTTCGTGAAGGCCGGTGCCGACGTGCCGATGTGGCCGGGCATCCGCTCGTACCAGGACCGCACGAGCGAGTCCTCGCTGGCCTGGGACATCTACCCGCAGGGCAGGTCCTCCTTCACGCTGTACGAGGACGACGGCGTCACCCGCGGGCACCGCGACGGCAAGTACGCCACCCAGCGGGCGGACGTCGACGCACCCGTCCGGGGCGCGGGCGACATCACCGTGAACATCGGTGAGAGCAAGGGGGACTTCACCGGCAAGCAGAGCAGCCGACCGTACGAGTTCAGCGTGCACACCGGGTCGGCACCGAGGGCCGTCGAGCTGAACGGAACACTGCCCCGGCTGGGCTCCGCGGCCGCGTACCGGACCGCGAAGCAGGGCTGGTGGTACGACCAGGACGACCGCGGTGGTGTGGTGAAGATCAAGACCGCACCGCTGAGCACAGAACGGAAGTTCAGCCTGAAGCTGGAGGACACCAGCGCCGTCGGTGGCAGGAAGGCGTCCGCCACGGCCGTCGTCTCCGCGCCGGACGCGCAGGAGGTCGGAGCGGGAGTCGAGGGCACCGTGGCCGTCGATGTCACCGCGGGCAGCGCAGATGTGACGGATGCCGCGGTCACCCTGGACGTTCCCGAGGGGTGGCAGGTCACCCCGGCGAAGACCGTGGACCGGATCCCGGCGGGCACCACCCGGCGGGTCGAGCTGGCAGTCACTCCGGCGAAGGACGCCGTGGCCGGGGAGGCCCGGATCACCGCGGTCGCCCGCTACCGGGCGGCGGGTGAAGCCCGCACCACCGTCCAGCGGTTCGCGGCCGGGGTGATGCCCCAGCCCCCGACCGCCGACACCTGGGCGAGCGATCTGGTCTGGCTGAAGTCGACCAACGGCTACGGGCCGGCCGAGCGCGACCGCAGCAACGGCGAGTCGGGTGCGACCGACGGGCACACCCTCACCCTCGCCGGGAAGACGTACGAGAAGGGGATCGGTTCTCACGCCGACTCCGACATCGAGGTCTATCTCGGCGGGCGCTGCACCACGTTCACCGCTGACGCGGGGATCGACGACGAGATCAACGGCTACGGCGAAGTGGCCTTCTCCGTCGAGGCGGACGGCAAGGTGCTGTGGACGTCGCCGAAGGTGACCGGGGCGTCGGCGACCGTGCCGGTCGAGGTGGACGTCGCCGGTGCGCGCCATGTACACCTGAAGGTCACCGACACCAACGGTTCCAAGACCGGTGACCACGGGGACTGGGCCGCGGCGCGGTTCAGCTGTTCCTGACAGCGGAGCGCCGGGCGGGTCCCACCCGCCCGGCGCTCGACCGGTCGCGACGGACTGCCGTGCGGTTCCTCAGTCCTCCGATGAATCCGGCGTATCCGATGAACCCTCGGGACCGGTGTCGGTGTCGTCGTCGGAGGGCCTGTCCTGAGCGGAGTCGCCCGTGGCTCCCTGCGGCGGTTCCGGCTCCGGCTTCGGCGGCTTCGGCGGCCTGGTCCGGCCGCTCGACGTGTCGCGCAGATACGAGGCGTCGCCGCTCTCGGTGGCATGCCCGCCGGGCGCCTGGCCGGGCGCGACGTCCCGGCGCCGCAGATACCGCTCGAACTCCCGAGCGATGGCCTCGCCGGACGCCTCGGGAAGCTCCGCGGTGTCCCTGGCCTCCTCCAGCGTCTGCACGTACTCGGCCACTTCGCTGTCCTCGGCGGCCAGTTGGTCGACCCCGAGCTGCCAGGCACGTGCGTCCTCGGGCAGTTCGCCCAAGGGGATGCGCAGCCCGATCAGGTCCTCCAGGCGGTTCAGCAGCGCCATGGTCGCCTTCGGGTTCGGCGGTTGCGACACATAGTGCGGCACCGCCGCCCACAGGCTCACCGCAGGCACACCGGCATGCGTGCAGGCCTCCTGGAGGATGCCGACGATGCCCGTCGGGCCCTCGTACCGGGTCTCCTCCAGGTCCATGGTGCGCGCCAGATCCGGGTCGGAGGTGACTCCGCTGACCGGCACGGGGCGGGTGTGCGGGGTGTCGCCGAGCAGTGCGCCCAGGACCACCACCATCTCCACGCCCAGCTCGTGGGCGAAGCCCAGGAGCTCGTTGCAGAACGAGCGCCAGCGCATCGACGGCTCGATACCGCGGACCAGGACGAGATCACGGGGCTTGTCCCCGCCGACGCGGACCACGGAGAGCCGGGTGGTGGGCCAGGTGATCTTTCGCACCCCGCCGTCCAGCCACACCGTCGGCCGGTTGACCTGGAAGTCGTAGTAGTCCTCGGCGTCGAGCGCCGCGAACACCTCGCCCTTCCACTCCCGGTCCAGGTGCGCGACCGCTGTGGAAGCGGCGTCACCTGCGTCGTTCCATCCCTCGAACGCGGCCACCATGACCGGGTCGATCAGCTCGGGAACCCCCTCGAGCTCGATCACCCAGGCCTCCTTCCGAAGTTCCCTTGCGTACGCACCAACCTTACGGCTTCCGGCCTCTCCCGCCGCAGCCCCCGTCCACGGCCGGGTGAACCCGGCCCCACGGGGTGCATCACCGGTCCAACCAGGGCACCTGTCTCCGAATTCATCCGAGCTGTGTACCGGGGATTTCGTCTCAACTCTGGACGTTGGGGCTGTCGCACCGCTATACATCGGATGACCAGAACAGAGGTCCGATGTTATTCCCCTGGGGGCGCACATGAGTCAGACCGTCACGGACTTCGAGGTCCACGACATCCGCTTTCCGACCTCGGAGCAACTGGACGGCTCGGACGCCATGAACCCCGATCCCGACTACTCCGCCGCCTATGTCGTCCTGCGTACCGATACCTCGCTCGGCTCGGAAGCTGACGGGACCGTCATCGAGGGCCATGGCTTCTGCTTCACCATCGGACGCGGCAACGAGGTCATGGCAGCCGCCATCGACGCGTTGCGCCCGTACGTGATCGGGCGCCCGGCACCCCGTACCGCGGCCGATCTCGGCGCGCTGTACCGCGAGCTCACCCATGACTCGCAACTGCGCTGGCTCGGCCCCGAGAAGGGCGTGATGCACATGGCGGCCGGCGCGGTCATCAACGCCGCCTGGGACCTGGCCGCCAAGCAGGCGGGCCGACCCGTCTGGCAGTTCCTCTCCGAAATGACGCCTCAGGAGCTCGTCTCCCTCGTCGACTTCCGCTACCTCACCGACGTCCTCACCCCCGACGAGGCACTCGAAATCCTGCAGGCCGCCGAACCGGGCCGCACCGAGCGCGCCGAACGGCTGCGCGCCGAGGGCTACCCCGCGTACACCACCTCGCCCGGCTGGCTCGGATACTCCGACGACAAGCTGGTCCGGCTTGCGAAGGAGGCTGTCGCCGACGGCTTCACCCAGATCAAGCTGAAGGTCGGCGGAGACCTCGGCGACGACGTCCGCAGACTCGCCCTGGCCCGGGAGGCCGTCGGACCGGACATCAGGATCGCCGTCGACGCCAACCAGCGTTGGGACGTCGCCGACGCGGTGGAGTGGATGACCGCGCTCGCGCCGTACGACCCGCACTGGATCGAGGAACCCACCAGCCCCGACGACATCCTCGGTCATGCCGCCGTCCGGGCCGGCCAGCCGGTCAAGGTCGCCACCGGTGAACACGTCTCCAACCGTGTCGTGTTCAAGCAGCTGCTCCAGGCCGGCGCGGTCGACTTCGTCCAGATCGATGCCGCGCGCGTGGCGGGCGTCAACGAGAACCTGGCGATCCTGCTGCTCGCCGCCAAGTTCGGCGTGCCGGTCTGCCCGCACGCGGGCGGCGTCGGACTGTGCGAGCTGGTGCAGCACCTGTCGATGTTCGACTATGTGGCCGTCTCCGGCAGCTGGGAGAACCGCGTGATCGAGTACGTCGACCATCTCCACGAACACTTCGCCGACCCCGCCGTGATCGAAGCCGGGCGCTACGTCGCCCCGCGCTCTCCGGGCTTCTCCGCCCGGATGCTCCCCGCCTCGATCACCGCACACCGCTACCCGGAGGGCCCCGTATGGCAGGCCCGCCGCACGCCTGAGGAGGCCGACCGATGAACGGTACAAGGGACTTCGACGGGATGTCCGCCCTGGTGACGGGCGGCGCCTCCGGTATCGGGGCCGCCGTCGCGACCCTGCTGCTGGAGCGCGGCGCGGACGTTGCCGTACTCGACCGGGAGACCGCAAGCGCCCCCACGGGCACGCTCGCCCTCAAGGCGGACGTCACCGACGACGACGCCGTACGCGACGCGGTCGACCGGGCCGCCGCCGAGCTGGGTGGTCTGCACACCCTGGTCTCGAACGCGGGCATCGGCTCCATCGGCACCGTCGAGGACAATGACGACGACGAGTGGACCCGCGTCCTCGACATCAACGTCCTCGGCATGGTCCGCACCGCCCGGCACGCCCTGCCCCATCTGCGGCGCGCGGCCGCCGACCGCCCCGGTGCCGTCTCCATCACCCAGACCTGCTCCATCGCGGCGACCGCCGGGCTGCCGCAACGCGCCCTGTACAGCGCCAGCAAGGGTGCGGTCCTGTCACTGACCCTCGCCATGGCCGCCGACCACGTCCGCGAAGGAGTCCGCGTCAACTGTGTCAACCCCGGCACCGCGGACACCCCGTGGATCGGCCGGCTCCTCGGCCAGGCCGACGACCCGGCAGCCGAGCGCGCCGCCCTCAACGCCCGCCAGCCGCTGGGACGGCTGGTGTCGGCCGACGAGGTGGCTGCCGCGATCGTCTACCTGGCGAGCCCCGCCGCCGCCTCGATCACCGGGACGGCACTCGCCGTCGACGGCGGCATGCAGGGCCTGCGGCTTCGGCCCGCCGCCGACTGACCCCGCTCCACCAGCCCTTGAGCCGCCCCATGCACCAGTCTTTGCCAACCCAGCACCGAGCCGGTACTCCACAAAGGACGGGACACCAATGAGAGTGCGTACGACAAGTGCGGCAGCCTGCGCCGTACTGCTGGCCGTCACTGCCCTCGCGGGCTGCAACCGCGAGTCCACCGACGACGGCGCCGGCGCCGGGAAGGTCGGTATCGACCTGCCGCGCAGCGACAGCGACTTCTGGAACTCGTACCAGAGCTACATCGAGAAGGGCGTGAAGGCCGGCGACGTCAAGGCACTGCCGCTGACCAACTCCCAGAACGACATAGGCAAGCTCGTCGCCAACGTCCAGACCTTCACCGACCAGGGCGCCAAGGCCGTGGTGATGGCCCCGCAGGACACCGGCGCCATCGCCGAGTCGCTGAACACGCTGAACGACAAGAAGATCCCGGTCGTCAGCGTCGACACCCGCCCCGACAAGGGCAACGTCTACATGGTGGTGCGCGCCGACAACAAGGCGTACGGCACCAACGCCTGCAAGTACCTCGGCGAGCAGCTGAAGGGCAAGGGCAAGGTCGTCGAGTTCCAGGGCGACCTGTCCTCGATCAACGGCCGCGACCGGTCCCAGGCCTTCAAGGCCTGCATGGACAAGGACTACCCGGGCATCAAGGTCTTCGAGCTGGCCACCGACTGGAAGGGCGACGTGGCGTCCGCCAAACTCCAGTCGACGCTCGCCGCTCACCCCGACATCAACGGCATCTACATGCAGGCCGGCGGTGTCTTCCTGCAGCCCACGCTCGCGCTCCTGGAGCAGAAGAAGCTGCTGAAGCCGACCGGTACGGCGGGTCACATCACGATCATCTCGAACGACGGCATCCCGGAGGAGTTCGACGCCATCAGGGCGGGCAAGATCGACGCGACGATCTCCCAGCCCGCCGACCTGTACGCGAAGTACGCCCTGTACTACGCCAAGGCGGCCCTGGACGGCAAGACCTTCAAGGAAGGCCCGACCGACCACGACTCGAACATCATCAAGATTCCCAATGGTTTCGAGGACCAGCTTCCCGCGCCCTTGGTGACCAAGGACAACGTGGACGACCCGAAGCTGTGGGCCAATCAGCTGGAGAAGAAGAGCTAGCCGTGACTCCTCCCTCTCGTTGCCGAGAGGGCTTCCCTCCCGGCAACGAAGAGCCGGGACGCGGCCCAGCCCTGACCGCCGCCCGAGGGCAGGTCATCGACGTTACTACAGCGCCTTGCTGAGAAGGGGTCTGATGGAAAAGGCACCACCTGCCGTACAGGCGGAAGGCGTCGTCAAACGCTTCGGGCCCACCGTGGCGCTCGACGGTGTGCAGCTCACCGTGCAGCCCGGCGAGTCCCATGCCCTCGTCGGCCGTAACGGCGCGGGCAAGTCCACCCTGGTCGGCGTGTTGACCGGACTGCACAAGGCGGACGCGGGGACGGTCCGGTTCGGCGGGGAGCCCGCGCCCGCCTTCGGGGACACGACGGCCTGGCAGTCGAAGGTCGCATGCGTCTACCAGAAGTCCATGGTCGTCCCCGATCTGACCGTCGCCGAGAACCTCTTTCTCGGCCGGCTGGACGACGAGTCGCGCTGGATCAGCTGGGGGAGGCTCCGCAGGCGCGCGGAGGAGCTCCTCGCCGAGTACGGGGTACAGGTCGACCCCCGCACCCGGGCCGGCGATCTCGCCGTGGAACAGCGGCAGTTCGTCGAGATCGCCCGGGCGCTGTCCTTCGGCGCCCGGCTGATCGTCCTCGACGAACCCACCGCCCAGCTCGACGCCCGGGGCATCGGCCGGCTCTTCGACAAGCTCCGGGAACTGCAGAGCCAGGGAGTGGCGTTCCTGTTCATCTCCCACCATCTGCAGGAGGTGTACGAACTGTGCACCGCGGTCACCGTCTACCGCGACGCCCGCCATGTCCTGACCGCCCCGGTCGCTGACCTCGCCAAGAGCGAACTGGTCGCGGCGATGACCGGCGAGCAGGGCGGCGGATCCGCCGCCTGGTACGCGGGTGGTGCGCCGACGGCGGTGCGGGACGAGTCGGCGGAGCCCGTACTGCGTACGGAAGGACTCGCCCTGGAGGGCCAGTTCGAGCCGCTGGACCTTCAGGTCCGCCCCGGCGAGGTGCTCGGCCTCGCCGGATCCGCGGCCAGCGGCAACACCGCACTCGGTGAGACGCTCGCCGGGATGCGCAAGGCCACCGGCGGCACGGTCCGCGTACACGGGAGGTCCGTGCGGTCCGGCAGCGTGCCGCACGCGCTGGACGCCGGGATCGGCTACATCCCCGAGGACCGGCACGACCAGGGACTCGTCCTCGGGCGCAGCGTCGCCGAGAACGCCACACTCACGGTCACCGACCAGCTCGGACCGTGGGGGACCGTACTGCCCTCCCGTACCCGGGAGTTCGCACGGTCGATGATCGAGTCGCTGGACATCAAGACACAGGGTCCCGAACAGCCTGTCGCCGGGCTCTCGGGCGGCAACCAGCAGAAGGTGGTGGTCGCCCGCGCACTGGCCCGCAAGCCGAGCGTGCTGGTCGCGGTCCGGCCCACCGCGGGTGTGGACGTCAAGTCCAAGGACTCGCTGCTCGGAGTCGTCCGGCGGGTCGCCGACGAGGGCAATGCCGCGGTCGTCGTCTCGGACGAGCTGGACGATCTGCGGGTCTGTGACCGGGTGCTCGCCCTGTTCCACGGGCGCGTGGTCGGGGTATTCGCAAGCGGGTGGACCGACGGGGAACTCGTCGCCGCCATGGAAGGTGTGGGGGAAAGGGAATGACCGGCACGATACGGCCGCCGGCGGCCGGCGACATCAACGGAGGGCCGAAGGGTGGGCTGGGCGAGGACAGCCCGCTGAGCCGGCTCAGGCTGATCCGGTGGAGCGACTTCTCCCTGGTGCCGGTGATCCTGGTGCTGATGGTGATCGGGTTCATCGTCTCGCCGGTGTTCCTCACCTCGGACAACCTGATCAGCGTCGTCCAGCAGTCCTCCGAGCTCAGCCTGCTGGTCCTCGGCCAGGCACTGATCCTCATCTGCGGACGGATGGACCTGTCGCTGGAGTCGACGATCGGCATCGCGCCGGTCGTCGCGATGTGGCTGGTCCTGCCCACCGAGGGCGGCCGGTTCGCCGGCCTCGGTCTGTTGCCCACCTGGTCGGCGATCCCGCTCTGTCTGCTGGTGGGCCTCGCGATCGGTGCGATCAACGGCTTTCTGATGCTGAAGCTGCGGGTCAACGGGTTCATCGCGACGCTCGGCATGCTCACCATGCTGCGCGGCCTCCACATCGGCATCACCGAGGGCAAGTCCATCACCGATGTCCCGGAGTCGTTCCGCTACCTCGGCAAGAGCGAGTGGCTCGGCGCACCGGCCGCGGTCTGGATCTGCCTGGTGCTCTTCGCGATCGGCGGCGCGGCGCTGGCCTGGCTGCGCCACGGACGCTCGTTGTACGCGATCGGCGGCAACCCGGAGGCGGCGCGGGCCGCCGGCATCCGGGTCGATCGGGTCACCTGGATCGTGCTCGCCATCGGCGGTCTGCTGGCGGCCTTCGCGGGCATCCTCTACACCGGCCACTACGGTGCGGTCGCCGCGACGCAGGGCAACGGCTGGATCTTCCAGGTTTTTGCCGCAGCGGTCATCGGCGGCATCAGCCTCAAGGGCGGGCGAGGCACGCTGTTCGGTGCGCTGACCGGCGTACTGACGCTGCAGCTGGTGGTCAACGTGATGACCCTGGGCGGCGTCCCGGCGCTGTGGAACCAGTTCCTCAACGGCGCGATCATCATTGTCGCGCTGGTCATCTCGCGCTTCGCGAGCGGTGAGAAGCAGGACTGACCCGTACGCCCGCAGACGCCGGCGGGGCTGAGAAGTTCAGCCCCGCCGGGGTTGCGGCGTGGGGTCGGGGCGGAGTCCCGGTTCGGGAAGTGGCGGGTGGGGGAACAAGCCCGCCGCAGGCGTCACAGCGTCGACCGCAGCCACTGCTCCACGCTCGCCACATGCACCGTCGCCCACGCCCGCGCAGCCTCCGTGTCCCGGTCGCGCAGCGCCGACAGGATCGCCCGGTGCTCGTGCAGGGTGCGGCTGACCGCGTCCTCCTGCGTCAGGCCGCGCCAGACGCGGGCCCGCGTCGTCGGCCCGGAGAGACCGTCGAGCAGGGAGCAGAGCACCGAGTTCCCGGACGACTGCACGATGCCGCGGTGGAACTCCAGATCGCAGGCGACCAGCTCCTCCACCGAGGGCTGCGCGCCGAGTGCGTCCAACTGAGAGCTCAGTATGTCGAGTTGGGCCTCGGTGATCCGGGTCGCGGCCATGGCCGTGGCGGCCGGCTCCAGGATCCGGCGGACTGCCAGGAACTCCAGCACCGTGTCGTCGCGGTGGAAGTCCACGACGAAGCTCAGCGCCTCCAGCAGCAGCTGCGGGTCGAGGCTGGTGACGTACGTGCCGTCGCCCTGCCGGACATCGAGAATACGGATCAGGGACAGGGCGCGGACCGCCTCGCGCAGCGAGTTGCGGGACAGCCCGAGCTCCGCCGCGAGTTCGCTCTCCTTGGGCAGACGGTCGCCGGGCCGTAGCGCACCCGAGACGATCATTCCCTTGATCTTCTCGATCGCCTCGTCGGTGACAGCCATGACGGTCCTCCTGGATTCGGGCGGGATCAGACCTCGGAAGAAGACATCCGATGTCTCATCTCATTATGGGGGTCGAGACAGGTGGATGAACCGGGTCTGCCGCAGCTGGTGACCGATCGCTCAGTCCCAGAGTGTCGAAGGCGCCTCGCGCCTTACCACCGGGGCGATCTCCTCCGTGAATCGCTCCAACGTCTCGGTCTGCTCCTGGTGGCTCGGTCCGAAGGCGTCCACGGAGATCGACTGCAGGTCGTGACCGTACACCTCGTGCCGGCCGAGGATCTTGTCGATGATCTGCTGCTGGCTGCCGATCAGCTGGGGGCCGTCCGCGATGGCCTCCTCGATCGTCCGGAACGGCGTGTTGTACCCCGCCTTCCCCTCCAGGCAGCCCGCGGCTGGATGGCGTTGGCGGTGAACAGCGGATCGCCGTGGAAGGTGGCCAGCTCGGGGGAGTTGAGACTGGTCGCAGAGCCGTGCCAGACGCGCGGCAGCCCGGCGTACGGACGCGGCACCGTCGTCACACCCTTCAGGGCCGGCCGGAACTCGCCCTCCCGGTCGACGCCCTCCCCGCGTCACATTGCGCGCGTATGGCGGCTGTTGGGCACGTACACCGGCCGCTCCAGGTCAGCGCGCACGGGCGCATGGCGGTACGCGGACGGGGGCGACTCCCCCCGTGGAAGCCGCCCCCGTCCGCGTACGTCGGCCGGTCTCAGTCCTTGTCGGCCAGCAGGCCCTCGACCTTGGTCCGGATCTCGTCCGTGGCCAGGCCGCGGATCGTCAGCGTCGTCCGGCGGCGCAGCACGTCGTCGGCCGTCTCGGCCCACTCGTGGTCGCGCGCGTACGCGACCTGCGCCCAGATCTCCGGCGCGTCCGGGTGGATGCGCTCGGCCAGCGCCGGGTTGTCGTTCGCCAGCCGCGCGATGTCGAAGGAGAGCGAGCCGTAGTGGGTGGCGAGGTGCCGCGCGGTGTCGGCGGCCATCCGCGGGCCGGGCGCTCCGCCGTCGATCAGCAGCCGGTGCGCGACCGCGTTCGGGTTGGCGATACCGGGCAGCGGGAGCTTCTTCGGCAGACGGGCCATCGGCTCCATGTCCTCGGCCAGCGGATGCCCGGGGAGCGCGGCCAGCTTGTTCATCACCGTACGGCCGATGTGGCGGAACGTCGTCCACTTGCCGCCCGCGACCGACAGCATCCCGCCGCGGCCCTCCGTCACGACCGTCTCGCGCTTGGCCTTGGAGGTGTCGCCGGGACCGCCCGGCAGCACCCGCAGGCCTGCGAAGGAGTAGGTGATCAGCTCGCGCGACAGCTGCTGGTCCTTGATCGAGAACGCCGCCTCGTCCAGGATCTGCGCGGTGTCCTTCTCGTTGACCGCGACGTCCGCCGGGTCGCCCTCGTACTCCTCGTCCGTCGTACCGAGCAGCAGCATGTCCTCCCAGGGCAGGGCGAACGTGATGCGGTACTTGTCGATCGGGGTGGCGAGTGCGGCCTTCCAGGGGCGGGTGCGCTTCAGGACGAGGTGCGCGCCCTTGGACAGACGTATCGAAGGCGCCGCGTTCGGGTCCTCCATCTTCCGCAGGTGATCGACCCACGGTCCGGTGGCGTTCAGCACGAGCCGGGCGGTGACGCCGAACTCCGTGCCGTCCGTACGGTCCTCGAGGTCGGCGCCCGTCACCCGGCCCTTGGTGAACCGCAGGCCGGTCACCGCGGCGTGGTTGAGGACGACCGCGCCCGCGTCGACGGCCGCACGGACCGTCATCAGTGCCATCCGGGCGTCGTTCATCTGGTCGTCGCCGTAGACCGCGACGGCCTTCAGATTGTCCGTGCGCAACTCCGGCACATCGCGCTGCGCCTTCGCCGGGCTGATCACATGGCCGACGCCGTCACCGAACGCGGACAGCGCCGAGTACGCGAACACACCCGCGCCCAGCTTGGCCGCACCGTGCGGTCCGCCCTTGTAGACGGGCAGGTAGAAGGTGAGCGGGTTGGCCAGGTGCGGGGCCACCTGACGGGACACCGCACGTCGCTCGAAGTGGTTCTCCGCGACCAGCTTCACCGCGCCGGTCTGCAAGTAGCGCAGGCCGCCGTGGAGCAGCTTGGAGGAGGCGGAGGAGGTGGCGCCGGCGAAGTCGCCGGCGTCCACCAGAGCCACCCGCAGCCCGGACTGCGCGGCGTGCCAGGCGGTGGAGATGCCCAGGATGCCGCCACCGATCACCAGGAGGTCGTACGTCGCCTTGGAGAGCTGCTCCCGAGTCTCGGCGCGGCTCGGAAGGGAGCCGGAGGCCGGGTGCGTCCCGAGGGCCGGGACGCTCTGCAGGGTGGTCATGTCGATTACTCCTCGTCTTCGATCCAGCCCATGGTCCGCTCCACGGCCTTGAGCCAGCTCTTGTACTCGCGGTCGCGGGTGTCCGCGTCCATGCGGGGGGTCCACTCGGCGGCCCGGCGCCAGTTGGCGCGCAGCGCGTCGGTGTCCGGCCAGAAGCCGACGGCGAGACCGGCGGCGTAGGCGGCGCCGAGGCAGGTGGTCTCGGCGACCATGGGACGCACCACGGGTGCGTCCAGGAAGTCGGCGAGCGTCTGCATCAGCAGGTTGTTGGAGGTCATGCCGCCGTCGACCTTGAGGGCGGTCAGCTCGACGCCCGAGTCCTTGGTCATGGCGTCGGTGATCTCGCGGGTCTGCCAGGCGGTGGCCTCCAGTACGGCACGGGCGATGTGCGCCTTGGTGACGTACCTGGTCAGGCCGGCGATGACGCCGCGGGCGTCGGAACGCCAGTACGGGGCGAACAGGCCGGAGAAGGCAGGCACGAAGTACGCGCCGCCGTTGTCCTCGACCGACGAGGCCAGCGTCTCGATCTCGGCCGCGGACTTGATCAGGCCCATCTGGTCGCGCATCCACTGCACCAGCGCGCCGGTGACGGCGATGGAGCCCTCCAGGGCGTAGACCGGCTTCTGGTCGCCGATCCGGTAGCCGACGGTCGTCAGCAGCCCGTTGTACGAGTTGACGGGCGTCTCACCGGTGTTCATCAGCATGAAGGTGCCGGTGCCGTACGTGGACTTGGCCTCGCCCTCGGAGAAACAGGTCTGGCCGAAGAGGGCAGCCTGCTGGTCGCCGAGCGCGGACGCGACCGGGACGCCGGCCAGGACGCCGTCCTTGGCGGTGCCGTACACCTCGGCGGAGGAGCGGATCTCGGGCAGCACGGCCGCCGGGATGTCCATGGAGGCGAGGATCTTGTCGTCCCACGCCATGCTGTGCAGGTTCATCAGGAGGGTGCGCGAGGCGTTGGTGACGTCGGTGACATGGACGCCGCCCTCGGTGCCACCGGTCAGGTTCCAGATGACCCAGGAATCCATGGTGCCGAAGAGGATGTCGCCGCGCTCGGCGCGCTCGCGCAGGCCCTCGACGTTGTCGAGCAGCCAGCGGACCTTGGGGCCGGCGAAGTACGAGGCGAGCGGCAGCCCGGTCTCGCGGCGGAAGCGGTCCTGGCCGACGTTGCGGCCCAGTTCCTTGCAGAGCGCGTCGGTGCGGGTGTCCTGCCAGACGATGGCGTTGTGGACGGGCTCGCCGGTGTTCTTGTCCCAGAGCAGCGTGGTCTCGCGCTGGTTGGTGATACCGATCGCCTTGACGTCGGCGGCGGTGATACCCGCCTTGACGACGGAGCCGGCGACGACTTCCTGGACGTTCTCCCAGATCTCGGCCGCGTTGTGCTCGACCCAGCCCGGCTTCGGGAAGATCTGCTCGTGCTCCTTCTGATCGACGGAGACGATCCGGCCGTCCTTGTCGAAGATGATGCAGCGGCTCGACGTGGTGCCCTGGTCGATGGCGGCGATGAACGGTCCGGTGGTGTGTGCGTCGGTCACGGTGTGCTCCTGGAAGTCTGTGGGATCTGAGGGTTACGGCTCAGGGCTCTACGGTTCACGCGAAGGCGAGGTTGTAGAGACCGCCCGCGATCGCGCCGCCGATGAGGGGGCCGACGACCGGGACCCAGGCGTAGCCCCAGTCGGAGCCACCCTTGTTCGGCAGCGGCAGCAGCGCGTGCACGATACGCGGACCGAGGTCGCGAACGGGGTTGATTGCGTAACCGGTCGGGCCGCCGAGCGAGAGGCCGATGCTGACGACGACCAGGGAGGTGATCAGCGCGCCGAGCGTGCCGAGCCCGTTGCCGTCGTTGTTCAGGCCCTGGGTGAGGATCGCCAGGACCAGCACGACGGTGGCGATGACCTCGGTGACCAGGTTCTGCACGGCGTTCCGGATCTCCGGGCCGGTCGAGAAGATGCCCAGCACCGGGCCGGCCTTCGGGGCGGCGGCCTGGTCGACCATGCCCTCTTCACTCGGCTGGCTGTACAGAGTCTCCGGGTCGGTCAGATGGGCCCGGAACTGTCCGTAGTACGTCAGCCAGACCAGCACCGCGCCGATCATCGCGCCGAGCAGCTGGGAGCCGATGTACAGCGGTACGTCGCTCCACGCGGTGCCGCCCTTGATGGCGAGGCCGATCGTGACCGCGGGGTTGAGGTGGGCCCCGGACACGCCGCCGGCCAGATACGCGGCCGTCAGTACTGCGAAACCCCACCCGAAGGCGATCGAGAGCCAGCCGGCGTTCTGTGCCTTGGAGTGCTTGAGAGTGACGGCGGCACAGACACCGCCGCCGAGCAGGATGAGTACGGCGGTACCGATGGTCTCGCCGATGAAGATGTCGGAGCTGGACACCCGCGACTCCTTTGTCCTTCGTCCAGGGAAGCCGAACCCCGGGTCCCTCCGGTGGTCCGCGCCCTCAGGTGAGGGCGTCACCGGCCCTTGGCACTGCCACACCCTAGCTTGTATTGCCGTTAGGCGTTCGACAATGTCGACCGATGAACGGCAGTGTTTCCCCCCGGTGAATGAAGCGTCAAGGGTTCTGGGACGGATAACACGATCGTTACCGATGATCCGCCAAATCGGTCAGAAGCGCCTGGCGCCGAGATCCCGGGAGACCGCCCGCGCGCAGTCCCGTACGGCAGCCACCAGTTCGGGGCGCAGCTCGCCGCCGGAGCAGAGACGTTCCACCGCACCGGTCACGGCCACCGCGCCCACCGGCATCCGGCGCCGGTCGTGGATCGGTGCGGCCACCGCGGCCACTCCTTCCCAGGTCTCCTCCATATCGGCCGCCCAGCCGCGCGCCCGGGTCAGATCGAGCACCGTCTCGAACTCCTCCAGATCGGTGACGGTGCGCGGGGTGAAGGGCTGCCGCTCGCCCTCGACGGCCTCGGTGTGCGCCACCGGGTCGTACGCCGCCAGCACCTTGCCCAGCGCGGTGGAGTGCAGCGGCTGCATCGCCCCGACCTCCAGGACCTGCCGGCTGTCGTCGGGCCGGAACACGTGGTGGACGATGAGCACGCCCTGCTGGTGCAGGACGCCCAGATGGGCGCTCTCGCCGCTGGAGCGGGCCAGATCGTCCGTCCAGACCAGGGCGCGCGCCCGTAGCTCGTGGACGTCCAGATAGCTGTTGCCCAGGCGCAGCAGCTCGGCGCCCAGCTGGTAGCGCCCGGACGCCGCGTCCTGTTCGACGAAGCCCTCGTGCTGGAGCGTGCGCAGGATGCCGTGTGCGGTGCCCTTGGCCAGGCCCAGTGAGGAGGAGATGTCGGAGAGCCCCAGCCGACGTTCGCCACCTGCCAGCAGACGCAGCATCGCCGCCGCCCGCTCGAGCGACTGGATGTTCTTGGCCATGACGCCGTACTCCTCCATTGTGGTTCGACAATGCTGAACACTATCGGTCGATGTCGACCCATGTCCGTTCGTGTGGGGAATTCGCTCGACTGCTCGGTTCCGGACATCCCCCGCACAGCATGCCGTCCGTCACGTGGGACACAGTGACGCTCCGAGGCGCTGCCCGGCTACCCTGACGAGGTGCGGCCTCTTCCGGAAGCCGCAAAGCCGACAGCCGTCGCATCCCAGGGAGCACATCCATGGCCTCGTTGCCGACCCTTTCCGCCGACAGCCGGAACCGAGCCGAAGCCCTCCGCGAGGCGCTCGCCACCCGAGTGGTCGTGGCCGACGGTGCCATGGGCACCATGCTCCAGGCGCAGGATCCCAGCCTTGAGGACTTCCAGAACCTCGAGGGCTGCAACGAGATCCTCAACGTCACCCGCCCGGACATCGTGCGCTCCGTGCACGAGGAGTACTTCGCGGTCGGCGTGGACTGCGTGGAGACGAACACCTTCGGCGCCAACCTCGCGGCCCTGGGCGAGTACGACATCCCCGAGAGGGTCTTCGAGCTCTCCGAGTCCGGCGCGCGCATCGCCCGCGAGGTCGCCGACGAGTTCACCGCCGCCACCGGACAGCAGCGCTGGGTGCTCGGCTCCATGGGCCCGGGCACGAAGCTGCCGACGCTGGGCCACGCCCCGTACGACAAGCTCCGCGACGCCTACCAGCAGAACGCCGAAGGCATGATCGCCGGCGGCGCCGACGCCCTCCTGGTGGAGACCACCCAGGACCTGCTGCAGACCAAGGCCTCGATCATCGGCGCCCGCCGTGCGCTGGACGCCACCGGCGCCAACCTGCCGGTGATCTGCTCCGTCACCGTCGAGACGACCGGCACGATGCTGCTCGGCTCCGAGATCGGCGCGGCGCTCACCGCCCTGGAACCGCTCGGCATCGACCTGATCGGCCTGAACTGCGCCACCGGCCCCGCCGAGATGAGCGAGCACCTGCGCTACCTCGCCCGTCACTCGCGCATCCCGCTCTCCTGCATGCCCAACGCCGGTCTCCCCGTCCTCGGCAAGGACGGCGCGCACTACCCGCTGTCACCGGCCGAGCTGGCCGACGCCCAGGAGACGTTCGTCCGCGAGTACGGCCTCTCCCTGGTCGGCGGCTGCTGCGGCACGACCCCCGAGCATCTGCGCCAGGTCGTCGAACGCGTCCGCGGCCTCTCCCTCGCCCCGCGCGAACCGCGTCCCGAGCCGGGCGCCGCCTCCCTCTACCAGTCCGTCCCGTTCCGTCAGGACACCTCGTACCTCGCGATCGGTGAGCGTACGAACGCCAACGGATCCAAGAAGTTCCGCGAGGCCATGCTGGAAGCCCGCTGGGACGACTGCGTGGAGATGGCCCGCGACCAGATCCGCGAGGGCGCGCACATGCTCGACCTCTGTGTCGACTATGTCGGCCGCGACGGGGTGGCCGACATGCAGGAGCTGGCCGGCCGCTTCGCGACCGCGTCCACCCTCCCGATCGTGCTCGACTCCACCGAGCTGCCCGTCCTGCGGGCCGGCCTGGAGAAGCTCGGCGGACGCGCCGTCCTCAACTCCGTCAACTACGAGGACGGTGACGGACCCGAGTCGCGTTTCGTCAAGGTCACCAAGCTGGCCGTCGAACACGGTGCCGCGCTGATCGCCCTGACCATCGACGAGGAGGGCCAGGCCCGCACCGTCGAGCACAAGGTCGCCATCGCCGAGCGGCTGATCGAGGATCTGACCGGCAACTGGGGCATCCAGGAGTCGGACATCCTCATCGACACCCTGACCTTCACGATCTGCACCGGTCAGGAGGAGTCCCGGGGCGACGGCATCGCCACCATCGGGGCCATCCGCGAACTCAAGCGGCGCCACCCCGACGTACAGACCACGCTCGGCCTGTCGAACATCTCCTTCGGCCTCAACCCGGCCGCCCGCGTCGTGCTCAACTCCGTCTTCCTCGACGAATGCGTCAAGGCCGGACTCGACTCCGCGATCGTGCACGCATCCAAGATCCTGCCGATCGCACGACTCGAAGAGGAGCAGGTCAAGGTCGCCCTCGACCTCATCTACGACCGTCGCGCCGAGGGCTACGACCCCCTCCAGAAGCTCATGGAGCTCTTCGAGGGCGTCAACATGAAGTCGATGAAGGCCGGCAAGGCCGAGGAACTCCTCGCGCTGCCGCTCGAGGAGCGACTCCAGCGCCGCATCATCGACGGCGAGAAGAACGGCCTGGAGACCGACCTCGACGAGGCACTGCAGACCCGCCCGGCCCTCGACATCGTCAACGACACCCTGCTCGAAGGCATGAAAGTGGTCGGAGAGCTCTTCGGCTCCGGCCAGATGCAGCTGCCGTTCGTGCTCCAGTCCGCCGAGGTCATGAAGAGCGCGGTCGCGCACCTGGAACCGCACATGGAGAAGTCGGACGCGGAGGGCAAGGGCACCATCGTGCTGGCCACCGTCCGCGGCGACGTCCACGACATCGGCAAGAACCTCGTCGACATCATCCTCTCCAACAACGGCTACAACGTCGTCAACATCGGCATCAAGCAGCCGGTCTCCGCGATCCTGGAAGCCGCGGAGGAGCACCGCGCCGATGTCATCGGCATGTCCGGGCTCCTGGTGAAGTCCACCGTGATCATGAAGGAGAACCTGGAGGAGCTGAACCAGCGCAAGCTGGCCGCCGAATATCCGGTGATCCTCGGCGGCGCGGCTCTCACCAGGGCCTATGTCGAGCAGGACCTCCACGAGATCTACGAGGGCGAGGTCCGCTACGCCCGCGACGCGTTCGAGGGCCTGCGCCTGATGGATGCCCTGATCGCGGTCAAGCGCGGCGTCCCCGGCGCCACTCTCCCGGAGCTCAAGCAGCGCCGGGTGCCCAAGCGGGAGACCGCTGTGCTGGAGGTCGATGAGCCGGAGGAGGGCGTCCGCTCCGACGTCGCCACGGACAACCCGGTCCCCGAGCCCCCGTTCTGGGGTACCCGCGTCGTCAAGGGCATCCAGCTCAAGGAGTACGCCTCCTGGCTCGACGAGGGTGCGCTCTTCAAGGGGCAGTGGGGCCTGAAGCAGGCCCGCGCCGGTGACGGGCCGACGTACGAGGAGCTCGTGGAGACCGAGGGCCGCCCGCACCTGCGCGGCTGGCTCGACAAGCTGCACACCGAGAACCTGCTGGAAGCCGCCGTCGTCTACGGCTACTTCCCCTGCGTCTCCAAGGGCGACGACCTGATCCTGCTCCACGAGGACGGCTCGGAGCGCACCCGCTTCACCTTCCCGCGCCAGCGCCGCGGCCGCCGCCTCTGCCTCGCGGACTTCTTCCGTCCCGAGGAGTCCGGTGAGACGGATGTGATCGGCCTCCAGGTCGTCACGGTCGGCTCGAAGATCGGCGGGGAGACCGCCAAGCTCTTCGAAGCCAACTCCTACCGCGACTACCTGGAGCTGCACGGCCTCTCCGTCCAGCTGGCCGAGGCCCTCGCCGAGTACTGGCACGCCCGGGTCCGCTCCGAGCTCGGTTTCGGCGGCGAGGACCCGGCCGACGTCGAGGACATGTTCGCGCTGAAGTACCGCGGTGCGCGCTTCTCCCTCGGCTACGGCGCCTGCCCCGATCTCGAGGACCGGGCGAAGATCGCCGACCTGCTCCAGCCCGAGCGGATCGGGGTGCACCTGTCCGAGGAGTTCCAGCTGCACCCGGAGCAGTCCACCGACGCGATCGTCATTCATCACCCGGAGGCGAAGTACTTCAACGCGCGGTAGAAAATGATCGACGCGTGCCAGCGGGTCGAGTCGTACACTGGTCGGTCCAGTGCAGGCCGGTCGCCTTTTCCTCCGGAAACGGTGACCGGCCTTCTCGTCCCTCGTGGAAGGTGTGCCGCATGACAAGTACGGTCTCCGCGTCCTTGACCCGTATGGCCGACGGCGCCGCCCTTCAGGCCGTCTTTCTCGACATGGACGGCACCCTGGTCGACACCGAGGGGTTCTGGTGGGACGCCGAAGTCGAGGTCTTCGCCGATCTCGGTCACCGGCTGGACGAGGCGTGGAAGAAGGTGGTCGTCGGCGGCCCGATGACCCGCAGCGCCGGCTACCTGATCGATGTCACCGGCGCGGACATCACGCTCCCCGAGCTGACCGTGCTGCTCAACGACCGCTTCGAGGCGCGTATCGGCCGCGGTGTACCGCTGATGCCGGGCGCCGCCCGGCTGCTCGCCGAACTGGCGGCCCACGAGGTGCCGACCGCCCTGGTCTCCGCCTCGCACCGGCGCATCATCGACCGGGTGCTGGACTCGGTCGGGCACCACCATTTCTCGCTCACCGTCGCAGGCGACGAGGTCTCCCGGACGAAGCCGCACCCGGAGCCCTATCTCACCGCGGCCTCGGGCTTCGGGGCGGCCCCGGAGCGCTGCGCGGTCATCGAGGACACCGCGACCGGTGTCGCCGCGGCGGAGGCCGCCGGCTGCCGGGTCGTCGCCGTGCCGTCCGTGGCGCCGATCGCGCCCGCCGCCGGCCGGGTCGTCGTGGGCTCCCTCGAAGAAGTCGATCTCGCATTTCTCCGGGGACTGGTCACTGGAGTGCATTGATGCGTATACCGAGAGTATTTCTGTGAATAAACAGCAAAACTCTCGCCACTGCGATGTGCGCATTTCGTCGTACGTGCGTGTGCGTAAGTCGGGGCCATGCCAAAGGTGAGAAATGGCTCGGGCGTGAGTTTTATCACGCACCGGGCTCTTGGGGCGTTTCAAGATCGACCCATCTGTCCGTTTTGATCCACCGATCTGTCCTGATTCCTGGAGTCCTGTGCGGAACGTTCCCCGCTCGGGAAATCGGCTCGAAGACCATTCCCCTCGTCATTCGATTACGCATCGCAGAGCATCCGTCCGGCTTTACCGGCGGCGCCTACTAATGTCGTTTTCTCAATGGCCGGATGAGGGAGAACGTCCAAGATGAACCGCAAGACTCTGGTGCTGCCGGCCGTCGTCGGCCTGCTCGCGCCCGTACTCGCCGCCTGCGGCGGGACGGACAGCGGGAGCGATGGCAGGGCCGCCATCGTTGTCGGCACCACGGACCAGTTCGTCGCCACCGAGGACAACCCCGCGCCGCTCGACCCCGCCATAGGCTACGAAGCAGGCGTCTGGAACGTCCTGCGACAGACCGTGCAGACCCTGACGCACGTGCCGCGGGGCGGCGGCGAGCCCGTCCCCGAGGCCGCCAAGAGCTGCACCTTCACCGACCGGGAGAACGAGAGCTACCGCTGCAAGCTGCGCAGCGGCCTCACGTTTGCCGACGGCACAGCCGTCACCGCTGAGGACGTCAAGTACTCCATCAACCGGGTCATCGACATCAAGTCCGACAGCGGCCCCGTCGGTCTGCTCGCCAACATCGACACGATCGAGACGCGCGGTGACAACGAAGTCATCTTCCACCTGAGCACGCCGGACGCGACCTTCCCGTACAAGCTCGCCACCCCGGCCGCCGGCATCGTGCAGAAGAGCAAGTACCCGGCGAGGTCCCCGCGCAGCGGCTTCCAGGTCGACGGCTCCGGTCCGTACACGATGAAGCCGGAGGTCAGGAACGACCAGGTCGTCAAGGTCGTCTTCACCAAGAACCCGCGCTACAAGGGCGATCTGAAGGTCCTCAACGACAAGGTCGAGCTGGACCTCTTCCCCGACTCCAAGGCGATGGGCAAGGCGCTCGACACCCAGAAGATCGACATGATGACCCGCACCATGTCTCCCGGGCAGGCTCAGCAGATGCTGGAGCAGCCGAAGGACGGCATCAAGCTCACCGAGATGCCCGGCCTCTCCATCAGCTACCTCGCCTTCGACACCACCGACCCCGCGGTGAAGAACAGGGCCGTCCGGCAGGCCATCGCCCAGGTCGTCGACCGAGGCCAGATCGCCGGTCAGGTCTACGGCGCCACCGCCGAGCCGCTCTACTCGCTCATCCCGTCCAGCATCACCGGACACTCCAACTCGTTCTACAACAAGTACGGCGAGCCCAGCACCACCAAGGCCGCCGCCATCCTGCAGGCCGCCGGCATCCAGACACCGGTGAAATTCACCCTGCACTACACGACCGACCACTACGGGCCCGCCACCGCCACCGAGTTCAAGGCGCTGAAGAAGCAGCTCAACGCCAGCGGGCTGTTCGACGTCGACGTCAAGGGCACCCCCTGGGCGAAGTACCGTCCCGCCCAGAAGCGCGGCGACTACGCCGTCTACGGCATGGGCTGGTTCCCCGACTTCCCGGACCCGGACAACTACACGGCGCCGTTCCTCGACAAGAACAACTTCCTCAACTCGCCGTACAAGTCCGCACCGGCCCAGAACACGCTGATCCCGCAGTCCCGCCGGGAGGAAGACCGGGCCTCGGCCGGCAAGACCTTCCGGAAGCTCCAGGACATCGTCGCCACCGACGTTCCCGTACTCCCGATCTGGCAGGGCAAGCAGTACGTCGCCTCCCGCGACGGCCTCACCGGCGTCGAGTGGTCGGTCAATTCCTCGGCCGACCTGCAGCTCTGGGAGCTCCGCCGCAGCGCCGTCTGAATTACGGTGCCACCCCGGCGCCCCGACCCGGCCGCACCGGCCGGGTCACTGGGCGCCGGGGCGCACCAGCCCGCTCTCGTACGCGTACACCGCGGCCTGCACCCGGTCGCGCAGCCCCAGCTTCGTCAGCACATGGCCCACATGCGTCTTGACCGTCGTCTCGCTGACGAACAGGTCGGCGGCGATCTCCGCATTCGACAGGCCGCGCGCCACCAGCTTCAACACCTCCACCTCACGCTCCGTCAGCGTGTGCAGCGTGTCCGGCACGGCGTCCTCGCCCGACGGCAGATGGTCCGCGTACTTGTCCAGCAGCCTGCGCGTGATGCTCGGGGCGAGCATCGCCTCGCCCGCCGCGACCACCCGGATCGCCTGCACCAGCTCATTGGCAGGAGCATCCTTCAGCAGAAAGCCGCTGGCACCGGCGCGCAATGCCTCCACCACGTACTCGTCGAGATCGAACGTGGTCAGCACCAGCACCTTCGCCGGACCGTCCCGTCCCGGCCCGGTGATCTGACGCGTCGCTTCGACGCCGTCCATCCGCGGCATGCGGATGTCCATCAGCACCACATCGGGCTGCAGCGCACGCACCTGATCGATGGCCTGGAGGCCGTCACCGGCCTCACCCACCACCGCAAGATCTCCCTCGGCCTCCAGAATCATCCGGAAGCCGGTGCGCAGCAGCGGCTGGTCGTCGACCAGTAGGACGCGGATTGCCACCAGATCTCCTCAAGGTCCTTCGACGGCCGCCGGCCGGCCGGTCTCGGCCCGGACCGGGCCCATTGTGCCCTGGACACCCTGCCCTGACTCCGCCGGCCGTACCGACAGCGGGTATACCGGGGGAGTCCCGCCGAATTCCGGACAGACCGCCTGGTGGTCGCACCAGCCACAGAGCTTCGTCGGCCGCGGCCGCCACTCGCCCGTCTCCGTGGCCAGCCGGATCGCCTCCCACAGGGCCAGCAGCTTGCGCTCCACCCGCTCCAGATCGGCTACGACCGGGTCGTACGTCATGACGTCGCCGCTGCCCAGATAGACCAGCTGCAGCCGCCGCGGCACCACACCCTTCAGCCGCCAGATCACCAGGGCGTAGAACTTCATCTGGAACAGGGCGCCCTCCGCATACTCAGGCCGCGGCGCCTTCCCCGTCTTGTAGTCCACGATCCGGACCTCGCCCGTCGGCGCCACATCGATCCGGTCGATCACCCCGCGCAGCCGCAGCCCCGACTCCAGCTCCGTCTCGACGAACAGCTCCCGCTCGGCCGGCTCCAGTCGCGTCGGATCCTCCAGCGAGAACCACCGCTCCACCAGCCGCTCCGCCTCCGTCAGCCAGCGCGAGAGCCGCTCGCCCTCCGCATCGTCGGCGAACAGCTCCGACAGCTCCGGCTTCGACTCCAGCAGCCGGTCCCACTGGCCGGGGATCAACGCCGTGGCCCGGCCGGCCGTACGCTCCACCGCCGGATTGTCGAACAGCCGCTCCAGTACTGCATGGACCAGCGTGCCCCGGGTAGCCGCTTCGCTGGGCTTCTCCGGCAGCCTGTCGATGACCCGGAACCGGTACAGAAGAGGACACTGCATGAAGTCGCTCGCCCGCGACGGCGACAGGGACGAGGGCGGCTGCGGCGGCCGGGGCACGGAAGTCATGACGAAGACCCTACGACCCGCCACTGACACTCAGCGGCATACCATCGACCACAGACCCTCGCACACTGCATGATCGTGCCGAACGGCACCGACCGAAGGGACCCCGTGGACGACAGCGGCGACAGCGGCCAGCCGCAGCCCGGCGCAGGGGGAACCGACCCCGCCGCGCCCGAGAACGGCAAACCGCAACGCCCCCGAGAGCCGGGCGGCGGCCTCCTGATGGGCCGTCCTTTTGGTGTGCCGGTATACGTCGCACCCAGCTGGTTCCTCGTCGCGGCGCTCATCACCTGGGTCTTCGGCGGCCAGCTCGACCGGGTGCTGCCCGAGCTCGGCACGGCCCGCTATCTCGTCTCCCTCTTCTTCGCGATCGCCTTCTACGCCTCCGTACTCGTCCACGAGCTCGCCCACACCGTGGTCGCACTTCGCTACAAGCTCCCCGTGCGCCGCATCCAGCTGCAGTTCTTCGGCGGTGTCTCCGAGATCGAGAAGGAGTCCGAGACCCCCGGCCGCGAATTCATCCTCGCCTTCGTCGGCCCACTCCTCTCGCTGGTCCTCGCCGGCGTCTTCTACCTCGGCATGAAGTTCGTCGAACCCGGCACCGTCCCCGGTGTCCTGCTCGCCGGGCTGATGATCTCCAACCTCATCGTCGCCGCCTTCAACCTGCTGCCGGGGCTGCCGCTCGACGGCGGCCGCATGCTCCGGGCCGTCGTCTGGAAGATCACCGGACGCCCCATGAGCGGCACCGTCGCCGCGGCCTGGGTCGGTCGGGCCCTCGCCGTCAGCGTCCTCATCGGACTCCCGCTCCTCACCCAGACCGGGGGGTTCGGGAACAACACCGACGACATCAGCGGCATGGACACCGTCACCGACGCCCTGCTCGCCGCGATCCTCTGCGCCATCATCTGGACCGGGGCGGGCAACAGCCTGCGGATGGCCCGCCTGCGCGAACACCTCCCCGAGCTGCGCGCCCGCGCCCTGACCCGACGCGCCGTCCCCGTCGAGGCCGCCACCCCGCTCTCCGAGGCGCTGCGCCGGGCCAACGAGGCGGGCGCCCGCGCGCTCGTCGTCGTCGACGGGCACGGCGACCCCAAGGCCGTCGTCCGCGAGGCCGCCATCGGCTCGGTTCCCGAACACCGCCGCCCCTGGGTTGCGGTGAGCGCCCTGGCCCAGGACCTCACCGACGGCATGAAGATCTCCGTCGAGCTGTCCGGGGAGACGCTCCTGGACACGCTCAGGGCCAGCCCGGCCACCGAGTACCTCGTCCTGGAGGAGACCGGCGAGATCTACGGAGTCCTGTCCACCGCCGACGTCGAACGCGCCTTCGTCGCCGCCATGGCCCGCCCCGCAGCCTGAGCCGCTCCGGGCGGGCGGTCGGAGCCCCGGGAAACACCGGTACGCTGGTCACATGTCTGAACCGACCGGTGCCGCCCGCCGACGTGGGCCCTTCAAGGTCGGGGACCAGGTCCAGCTCACCGACCCCAAGGGACGCCACTACACCTTCACGCTCGAAGCCGGAAAGAACTTCCACACCCACAAGGGTTCTTTCCCGCACGACGAGCTGATCGGTGCGCCCGAGGGCAGTGTGGTCCGAACCACGGGTAACGTCGCCTATCTTGCGCTGCGCCCCCTGCTCCCCGACTACGTCCTGTCCATGCCCCGCGGCGCAGCCGTGGTCTACCCCAAGGACGCGGGGCAGATCCTGGCGTTCGCCGACATCTTCCCCGGCGCCCGAGTCGTGGAGGCCGGGGTCGGCTCCGGCTCGCTCTCCACCTTCCTGCTCCGCGCCATCGGCGACCAGGGCATGCTGCACTCGTACGAGCGCCGTGAGGACTTCGCCGAGATCGCCCAGCAGAACGTCGAGCGCTACTTCGGCGAACCGCACCCCGCCTGGCAGCTCACCGTCGGCGACCTCCAGGACAATCTGTCCGACACCGACGTCGACCGGGTCATCCTCGACATGCTCGCCCCCTGGGAGTGCCTGGACGCCGTCTCCAAGGCGCTCGTGCCCGGCGGAATCCTCTGCGCGTACGTCGCCACCACCACCCAGCTCGCCCGGACCGTCGAGTCCATCCGTGAGATGGGCTGCTTCGCCGAGCCGCAGCCCTGGGAATCGATGATCCGCAACTGGCACGTCGAGGGCCTGGCCGTCCGCCCGGACCACCGCATGATCGGCCACACCGGCTTCCTCGTCACCGCCCGACGCCTCGCCGACGGCGTGGAGGCCCCGCTGCGCCGCCGCCGGCCCGCCAAGGGCGCCTACGGCGAGGACTACGACGGCCCCGGCAGCCAGAGCGGCTCCTCCCGCGGCTGACCCCGCACAACGCACCGGCGCCGCCGCCGAGTTCCCGGACCGACCCGGGAACTCGGCGGCGGCGCCTTTTCGTTGCCCGCGCGGAGGCAGCCGGCACGGGACCGCCCGCCGGGAATCGGGATCCGTACCGACCCCACCGTTCCACTGCCGTGTGAGGTATGGCACGATGCTGGCCACCCCCACCTACGGCGTACGCGCCACCGGTCCCGCGTCGTCCACGGGCATCGCCGAACCACAGGAACCACAGGAGACATCCCGCGTGCAGACCTCCGAGCTCCCGGACCTCGCGCACACCGACACGACGCCGATGCACTGGCTCGCCACCGCGACCGCCATGGCCGCCGTCATCGCCGGGGCAGGCATGCTCCAGCCCGACGACGCGACCGCCTCGGCCTCGACGTCCCACCGCACGACGGCGCAGCACGGCACGGCACCCGTCGCAGCCCCCGATCCGGCCCGTGCGACCTTCCCGCTGCAGTGCGGGACGGCGGACAGCACCGTTGCCGATCAGGTCCCCGGCGACCTCGACGGCGACGGCCGCCCGGAGACCGTCGCGGTGGTCCACTGCGCGGCTGGATCCGGTACACCGCCGAGCGGCGTCTACGTCCTCACACAGGGAAGCGGGGCCGCACCCCGGATCGTTGCGACCCTGGTGGATCCCGCGCAGAAGGTGAGCGTCGACGACCTCACCGTGCGTGACGGGATCATCTCCGCCACGCTTTTCGGCTACTCCTCGGTCAACGTCCCGCGTTGCTGCCCCGACCAGAAGGAAAAGGTGACCTGGCAGTGGCGGAACGGCGCCTTCGTCCGTGCCGCGCAGAGCGAGACGGCCAGCGCCTGACCGGTCACTGCGCGTAGCGGACCGGCCGGGTCGGCCGGTTCAGGCAGCCTCGGGGCCGTAGACCTCGACCCTGTCCGAAACGCGCCGTACATGAATGCAGTCGCCGGGGCACTCCTTGGCCGAATCGACCACGTCCTGAAGCAGCGGCAGCGGAACGGGCGTCGTCGCCCCCTTGTCCTGCAGCAGCTCGTCCTCGCTGCTCTTCACATACGCCAGACCATCGATGTCCAGCTCGAACACCTCGGGTGCGTACTGCACGCAGATGCCGTCCCCGGTGCAGAGGTCCTGGTCGATCCAGACCTCCAGATCCTGCGTGTCGCTGCCGGTCGGGGCGTCCTGCTGCACAGTCATTTCTCCTGCCGTTTCCTGCGTATCCGAACCAAAAATGGCCAGCCCTGACGGGTGTTGAACGGTTCGACGATACAACCGGCCGCTTTCCGATGTTGAAGGGTGGGTATTCCCCTGGCGTGAGGGAGAGCGCAAGGGTGAAGATCGGACACGTCCCGGAGTCTTTGTGATCTAGGGGTTTCAATCACCACCCACCCAGGTAGGGTCAGGAAGCGTCCAGCTCCCCTTGGAGGAGGTGAGGACCGTGGCAGCCCACGACGACGACATCAACCGCGGCATCCGGCCCGGGCGGGGGTCTGAAGACCCAGCCGGCCAGGTCGCCTATCTCGAGCAGGAAATCGCCGTCCTGCGACGTAAGCTCGCCGACTCTCCGCGCCATACGAGGATTCTCGAAGAGCGGATCGTCGAGTTGCAGACCAACCTCGCAGGCGTCTCAGCACAGAACGAGCGGCTCGCAAATACCCTGCGCGAGGCCCGCGACCAGATCGTCGCCCTCAAGGAGGAGGTCGACCGGCTCGCACAGCCACCGGCCGGCTTCGGAGTCTTCCTGCAGGGCAACGAGGACGGTACCTGCGACATCTTCACCGGGGGCCGCAAGCTCCGGGTGAACGTCAGCCCCAGCGTCGAGCTCGACGACCTCCGGCGTGGCCAGGAAGTCATGCTCAACGAAGCGCTCAACGTGGTCGAGGCCATGGAATTCGAGCGGGCAGGGGACATCGTCACCCTCAAGGAGATCCTTGAGGACGGCGAGCGGGCTCTGGTTCTCGGGCACACCGATGAGGAGCGGGTGGTACGGCTCGCCGAACCGCTTCTCGACATCAACATCCGGCCCGGCGACGCGCTGCTGCTCGAACCCAGGTCCGGCTACGTCTACGAAGTGGTGCCGAAGAGCGAGGTCGAGGAGCTCGTCCTCGAAGAGGTTCCGGACATCGACTACGACAAGATCGGCGGCCTGGGCGACCAGATCGAGCTGATCCGGGACGCGGTCGAGCTCCCCTACCTCCACCCCGACCTCTTCAAGGAGCACGAACTGCGGCCGCCGAAGGGCATCCTGCTCTACGGGCCGCCCGGCTGCGGCAAGACTCTCATTGCCAAGGCCGTCGCCAACTCCCTGGCCAAGAAGGTCGCCGAGGTGACCGGACAGCCCGCCGGTAAGAGCTACTTCCTCAACATCAAGGGTCCTGAGCTCCTCAACAAGTACGTCGGTGAGACCGAGCGGCACATCCGCCTCGTCTTCCAGCGGGCCCGTGAGAAGGCGAGCGAGGGCACCCCCGTCATCGTCTTCTTCGACGAGATGGAATCGCTCTTCCGCACCCGCGGATCCGGCGTCAGCTCGGACGTGGAGAACACCATCGTCCCGCAGCTGCTCGCCGAGATCGACGGCGTGGAGGGGTTGGAGAACGTCATCGTGATCGGCGCCTCCAACCGCGAGGACATGATCGACCCGGCCATCCTGCGCCCCGGCCGCCTCGATGTGAAGATCAAGATCGAGCGTCCGGACGCGGAGGCTGCGAAGGACATCTTCGCGAAGTACCTCACGCCTTCCCTGCCCCTGCACGCGGACGACCTCGCCGAGCACACCGGCTCCAAGGAAGCCGCGGCGCACGCCATGATCCAGTCCGTCGTCGAGCGGATGTACACCGAGTCCGAGGAGAACCGCTTCCTCGAGGTCACGTACGCCAACGGCGACAAGGAAGTCCTGTACTTCAAGGACTTCAACTCCGGCGCGATGATCCAGAACATCGTCGACCGGGCCAAGAAGATGGCCATCAAGGCCTTCCTCGACCAGGGCCAGAAGGGCCTTCGCGTCTCCCACCTCCTCCAGGCATGCGTGGACGAGTTCAAGGAGAACGAGGACCTTCCCAACACCACCAACCCCGACGACTGGGCCAGGATCTCCGGAAAGAAGGGCGAACGGATCGTGTTCATCCGTACGCTCGTCACCGGAAAGCAGGGCGCAGACACGGGTCGCTCCATCGACACAGTGGCAAACACCGGGCAGTACCTGTAGAACGCAGACCGGCTGCGGATGCCCGGCCGGGCATCCGCAGCCGGTTGCTTTCCGGACAGCTCCCACGACACCGGAGCAATGACGTAATTGATCTCCCCACCAGCGCAGAGGCGCTCTAGGCTCTTCCGTACCGCCCAGTCGCGCAGTGCGGGGACGGGCACCGCACACGCACCGGACAAGCAGCGGTACTTGAGCGCCGATCCCGGAAGGGAACGCCGCCGGGCAAGGAGGGCCGCATGACCGTACGGCGAGTAATGGGCATCGAGACGGAGTACGGCATCTCCGTGCCCGGCCATCCCAACGCCAATGCCATGCTCACCTCGTCCCAGATCGTCAACGCCTACGCGGCGGCGATGCACCGGGCGCGACGCGCCCGCTGGGACTTCGAGGAGGAGAACCCGCTGCGAGACGCGCGAGGCTTCGACCTCGCCCGCGAGACCGCCGACTCCAGTCAGCTGACCGACGAGGACATCGGCCTCGCCAACGTCATCCTCACCAACGGAGCGCGGCTCTACGTCGACCATGCGCACCCCGAGTACAGCTCGCCGGAGATCACCAACCCGCGGGACGCCGTCCTCTGGGACAAGGCCGGCGAACGCATCATGGCGGAAGCCGCCGAACGCGCGGCTCAGCTGCCCGGCGCCCAGCCGATCCACCTCTACAAGAACAACACCGACAACAAGGGCGCCTCGTACGGCACGCACGAGAACTATCTGATGAAGCGGGAGACCCCGTTCTCCGACATCGTGCGCCACCTGACCCCGTTCTTCGTCTCCCGTCAGGTCGTCACCGGCGCCGGCCGCGTCGGCATCGGCCAGGACGGCCACGAGCACGGCTTCCAGATCAGCCAGCGGGCGGACTACTTCGAGGTCGAGGTCGGCCTGGAGACCACGCTCAAGCGCCCCATCATCAACACCCGCGACGAGCCCCACTCCGACGCCGAGAAGTACCGCCGCCTCCATGTGATCATCGGCGACGCGAACCTGTCGGAGATCTCCACCTACCTCAAGCTCGGCACCACGGCGCTCGTCCTGTCCATGATCGAGGACGGCTTCATCAATGTCGACCTCGCCGTCGACCAGCCGGTGCGCACCCTGCACCACGTCTCCCACGACCCCTCGCTGCAACATCTGATCACGCTCCGTAGCGGTCGGACGCTCACCGCGGTGCAGCTCCAGATGGAGTACTTCGAGCTCGGCCGCAAGTACGTCGAGGAGCGGTACGGGGTGGACGCCGACGAGCAGACCAAGGACGTCCTGATCCGCTGGGAGGACACCCTCAACCGGCTGGAGAACGATCCGATGAGCCTCTCCGGGGAGCTCGACTGGATCGCCAAGCGGGAGCTCATGGAGGGCTACCGCCGGCGCGACAGCCTGGACTGGGACGCGCCCCGGCTGCACCTGGTGGACCTCCAGTACGCCGACGTGAGGGCCGAGAAGGGCCTCTACAACCGCCTGGCGGCCCGCGGCAAGATGAAGCGTCTGCTGGATGAGAACGAGGTCGAGCAGGCCCGTACAAAGCCCCCGGAGGACACCAGGGCCTACTTCCGTGGGCGCTGCCTGGAACAGTACGCGGACGACGTCGCCGCCGCCTCCTGGGACTCGGTCATCTTCGATCTGCCGGGTCATGACTCGCTGCAGCGGGTGCCCACCCTGGAACCCCTCCGCGGGACCCGTAACCACGTCAAGGAGCTCCTGGACCGCTGTCGCACGGCGGAAGAGCTGGTCCGGGTGCTGTCCGGCGGCTGAAATGGCCGCGATCAGGGAATCATCGAGATGGCCCCCGTGCGTTGAGACAAGTACCGGGCCAATGTCGGACCCCGTAGGTAGGGTCTGATCAAGTGCTTCGAACCGAGCGGGGTGAGCTACATGGCGACCAAGGACACCGGCGGCGGACAGCAGAAGGCGACACGCTCCACCGAGGAGGTCGAGGAGCAGGCGCAGGACGCGCAGGCTTCGGAGGACCTCAAGGAGCGGCAGGAGAAGCTGAGCGACGATGTCGACTCGGTTCTGGACGAAATCGACGACGTCTTGGAGGAGAACGCCGAGGACTTCGTCCGTTCGTTCGTTCAGAAGGGTGGACAGTAGTTCACTCATGTGAACAAGGGGGAGTGGGGTGGTGCGCGCGGTACGGGCGAAAGGAGCCCGTACCGCGCGGCCGCAACCGGCACTTCGGACTCCGCGAGCTTCCCCCGCAGTCCATGTGGATCACCGCCACGAGACGGGTAGGGTCCGTGGCGTACTGTGCTTCAACTGCAATTCGGCCATCGGCACGTTGGGAGATGATCCTGACACCTTCCGCAGGGCCATCGCTTACCTGGAGGGAAACGCGTGGAAGCCAACACTCGTAGCACCGGGCGTCTACCAGCTGCCTTCCTGACGCCGGGATCCTCTTCGTTCATGGACTTCCTGTCCGACCAGTCGCCCGAGATGCTCCCGGGCAACCGGCATCTGCCGCCCATGCAGGGGGCCATCGAGGCGCCGCACGGGACGACCATCGTCGCCGCGACGTTCCCGGGCGGCGTGGTGCTCGCCGGTGACCGGCGGGCGACCATGGGCAACATGATCGCGCAGCGCGACATCGAGAAGGTCTTCCCGGCCGACGAGTACTCGGCGGTGGGCATCGCCGGCACGGCCGGTCTCGCGGTGGAGATGGTCAAGCTCTTCCAGCTGGAGCTGGAGCACTTCGAGAAGGTCGAGGGCGCCCAGCTCTCCCTGGAGGGCAAGGCGAACCGGCTCTCCACGATGATCCGCAGCAATCTGGCCATGGCCATGCAGGGCCTCGCCGTGGTCCCGCTCTTCGCCGGCTTCGACGTCGACCGCGAGAAGGGCCGGATCTTCTCGTACGACGTCACCGGGGGGCGGTCCGAGGAGCTCGGCTACGCGGCCACCGGCTCCGGGTCGATCTTCGCCCGTGGGTCGATGAAGAAGCTCTACCGCGAGGACCTGACGGAGCAGCAGACGCTCACCCTGGTCGTACAGGCGCTGTACGACGCCGCGGACGACGACTCGGCGACCGGCGGTCCGGACGTGGCCCGGCGGATCTATCCGATCGTCACCGTCATCACCGACGAGGGCTTCAGGAAGCTCACCGAGGCGGAATCCTCCGAGATCGCCCGGGCGATCCTGGAGCGCCGGATGGAACAGCCCGACGGCCCGCGCGCCGCGCTGCTCTGATCCCGGTTCCAGGGCCTCTTCGATGGACTCGTCACTGACAGAAAGGGACGGATAGCCGGTGTCGACGCCGTTCTATGTCTCACCTCAGCAGGCCATGGCCGACCGGGCGGAATACGCCCGGAAGGGCATCGCCCGTGGTCGCAGCCTGGTTGTGCTGCAGTACGCCGACGGCATTGTGTTCGTCGGCGAGAACCCGTCCCGTGCGCTGCACAAGTTCAGCGAGATCTATGACCGGATCGGTTTCGCCGCTGCCGGTAAGTACAACGAGTACGAGAATCTGCGCATCGGCGGTGTCCGGTACGCCGATCTGCGCGGATACACGTACGACCGTGACGATGTGACGGCCCGCGGACTGGCCAACGTCTATGCGCAGACGCTGGGCACCATTTTCTCCAGCGCGGCCGAGAAGCCGTACGAGGTGGAGCTGGTGGTCGCCGAAGTGGGCGCCAGGCCCGAGGGCGACCAGATCTACCGGCTGCCGCACGACGGCTCGATCGTGGACGAGCACGGCTCCGTCGCGGTCGGCGGCAACGCGGAGCAGATCAGTACGTTCCTGGATCAGCGCCACCGTGACGGGATGACGCTGGCCGAGGCGCTCAAGCTGGCCGTGCAGGCGCTGTCCCGTGATCCCAACGGGAGTGAGCGGGAGATCCCCGCCGAGCGTCTCGAGGTGGCGGTCCTGGACCGTACGAGGCCTCAGCAGCGGAAGTTCAAGCGGATCGTCGGGCGGCAGCTGGCGCGGCTGCTGGAGGCGGACGGTGGCTCCGCACCGACGGATGCCCCTTCCGACATCGAGGACGGTGAGGATTCCGAGTCTTCCGCGAGCACGACGGATGTCACCAAGTCCAGCGACTCCGGTGGCGACGTGGAGTCCTCGGAGAAGTAGTCCAGCGCTGTGCCTGTGCCCCGGTCCGCCGTTCCCGGTGGGCCGGGGCACAGTCATGACCGGGGCGGCGGGGGCGCGGAGGAACCGCGCACGACCAGGTGCACGGGCAGGCTCCCGGGTTCGGCCGGGCGGCCGTCCAGGACGGCCAGCAGGGCGGTCATGCCGCGCTCGCCGACCTGTTCCGCGGGGAGTCGCACGGTGGTGAGTTCGGGTTCGACCGCGGTCGCCAGGGCCAGATCGTCGAAGCCGGTGACGGAGATGTCGTCGGGGACCCGGAGCCCGAGCCGGCGGGCCGCCTTGCAGGCGCCTGCGGCGAGGATGTCGTCGTCGCAGATGATCGCGGTCGGCCGGGCGCCGGGGGCGGCCAGCGCGTGCTCCGCGGCCTCCCGGCCGGCCCGCACGTCGAGCGCTGCCGGCACGGTCCGTACGACGGCGCCCGGCACCCCCTGTACGGCGTCGTGGACGGCCCGGGCCCGGACGGCGAAGGTCCAGGAGTCGATGGCCGACGCGAGGTGGATGAATCGGCGGTGGCCGAGGTCGAGCAGATGGTCCGTCACCTGCCGCATGCCGTCGGCGATGTCGAGGTTGACGCGGGCCGCCACGCCCGTGTCCGCGGGGTCGCTGTCCAGCATGACCAGGGGCAGGTCGGCGCCGTGCAGGGCGCCGAGTGCGTCGGCGGCCATCGAGGAGGCGATGACTCCGTCGAGTGCGGCGCGGGCGGAGGCGAAGGGGTCCCGGGCCGGCCCCGTGCCGTCGGGGGAGGGGTACAGGACGACCCCGAAGCCGTGCTCGGCTGCGACCGCGGCGGCGCCGGTGTAGACGCGGGCGAAGAACTCGTTCGTGAGGGCGGGGACGACCAGCAGCGCCGTCCTGGTGCGGCCGAGGCGGAGGCTGCGGGCGGCGAGATTCGGCCGGTAGCCGAGGTCCTGGGTGGCGCTGCGGACACGCTCGGCGGTGGCCTCGGAGACCCTGCCACGCCATTTGTCGCCCAGCACGAGGGAGACGGTGGCCTGCGAGACGCCTGCGGCCCGCGCGACGTCGCGGCTGGTGGGCCGGGCCGGGGCGGGCTGTGATGCGCTGGTCACTGGGACCTCCGGACGGGTGCGGTACTGATGCGTGCGGTGAGGTGGACCTGTGGACTGGGCACATGGTACGTATGAACCTCGACGTTATACGTAAAACGTCGGGCGTCGGAAGAACGTCCGAGAGAGATGGGGGCGAGACATGGCCGCGGGATATCTGGACATCCTCCGGGCGCGGCATGCCACCCGGCTGCTGGTCGGCACACTGGTGGGCCGGCTGCCCAGTGGCACCGCGCACATCGCGATCGTCCTGTTCACCCGCGCCGAGGGCGGCAGCTACACCCTCGCGGGGGCGCTCGCGGCGGTGTACGGCCTCTCCACGGCGGTCGGGCAGCCGCTGCTGGGCCGGGCCGTGGACCTGTACGGTCAGCCTCGCGTCCAGCTCCCCGCGTCCGTACTGTCCGCGCTGGGCATGGCCCTGCTCGCCCTGGCAGGCCTCGGATCGCTGCCGCTGGCCTACGCGGCCGTGATGGTGGCCGGCGTCTGCACACCGCCGCTGGAGGGCGGCCTGCGGGCCCTGTGGCCGACGGTCCTGGGGCGCGAGGACCGGGTGCACCGCGCGTACGCCATGGACGCGGTGGCCCAGGAGGTCATGTTCACGGTGGGGCCGCTGCTGGTGACGGTGCTGGTCTCGCTCTGGTCGCCCGCCGCCGCGCTGCTCGTCATCAACGTGATCGGGGTGCTCGGGGCGCTCTCCGTGGTGGTCTCGGAGCCCTCCCGCACCTGGCGTTCGGCACCCCGTGAGGCGCACTGGCTGGGCGCTCTGCGCTCGCCGGGCCTGCTGGCGCTGCTCGGTTCCTTCTTCTTCGTCGGGCTCGCCCTGGGGTCGATCACGGTGGCGGGTGTCGCGTACGCCGACGACCACGGCCGGGAGTCGGTGTACGGCTGGCTGATGGCCGCGCTCGGACTGGGCGCGCTGATCGGCGGCGTGGCGTACGGGGCGTGGCAGTGGGCCGGGGCGCCGGAGCGCCGGCTGCGGGTCATCGTCGCGCTGCTGGCACTCGGCTATCTGCCGCTGATGCTCACGCCCGGGGTGGTGGCGATGACTGTACTGGCCGCGCTCGCCGGGGTGTTCCTGGCGCCCGCGATCGCGTGCTCGTTCATCGTGGTGGACCGGCATGCTCCGCGGGGCACGGTGACGGAGGCGTTCTCCTGGCTCGTGACGACGTTCGGGGTCGGCGCGGCGGCGGGAACGGCCTTGGCAGGCCCGGCCGTAGAGCTGGGCGGGACGGCGCAGGGCTTCGCCGTCGCGGGGGCCGGTGGGGTGGTTGCGCTGCTGGTTCTGCTGGCCACGGGAAGGGTCCTCGCAGTTCCCGGGCGTACGCCGGTTGCTGTGCGGGTATCGGAAAATGATCGAAACGGTGCTGTCGAACCCGGTTTCAGCTCGGGCCATAAGGCGTAATGTTCAGTCATGGACCGCCGCATTTTCGGGCTGGAGAACGAGTACGGCGTCACGTGCACGTTCAGGGGACAGCGCCGACTGTCTCCTGACGAAGTGGCGCGCTACCTCTTCCGCCGTGTTGTGTCATGGGGCCGCAGCAGCAATGTCTTTCTGCGGAACGGCGCCCGCCTCTATCTCGACGTGGGATCGCATCCGGAATATGCAACCCCCGAATGCGACAATCTGACCGAGCTGGTCACCCACGACAAGGCAGGCGAGCGCATTCTCGAAGGCCTGCTCGTCGACGCCGAACGCCGCCTGCACGAGGAGGGAATCGCGGGCGACGTCTATCTCTTCAAGAACAACACCGATTCGGCGGGAAACTCCTACGGGTGTCACGAGAACTACCTCGTGGCGCGACACGGAGAATTCTCCCGGCTCGCGGACATCCTCATTCCCTTCCTCGTCACGAGGCAGCTGCTCTGCGGAGCGGGCAAGGTGCTGCAGACCCCGCGCGGCGCGGTCTACTGCGTCAGCCAGCGTGCCGAGCACATCTGGGAGGGCGTCAGTTCCGCGACGACGCGCTCCCGTCCGATCATCAACACGCGCGACGAACCGCACGCCGACGCGGAGCGGTACCGCCGCCTCCATGTCATCGTCGGCGACTCGAACATGTCCGAGACGACGATGCTGCTCAAGGTCGGCGCGACGGACCTGGTGCTCCGGATGATCGAAGCGGGCACGGTGATGCGCGATCTGACACTGGAGAACCCGATCCGGGCGATCCGCGAGGTCAGTCACGACATCACGGGTCAGCGCAAGGTCCGCCTCGCCAGCGGCCGCGAGGCGTCGGCCATCGAGGTGCAGCGCGAGTACTACGAGAAGGCCGCGGACTTCGTCGATCGCCGCGGCATCCGTACCGGCACCGTCGCCCAGGTCCTGGAGCTGTGGGGCCGCACGCTCGACGCGATCGAGGCCGAGGACCTCGACCGGATCGACACCGAGATCGACTGGGTGATGAAGTACAGGCTCATCGAGCGGTACCGGGCCAAGCACAACATGACCATGTCGCATCCGCGGGTCGCCCAGATAGATCTCGCGTACCACGACATCCACCGTCGGCGCGGGCTGTACTACCTGCTGGAGCGGAAGGGGCAGGCCGCCCGTATCTGCAACGACCTGAAGATCTTCGAGGGCAAGTCGGTGCCCCCGCAGACCACCCGGGCGCGGCTGCGCGGCGACTTCATCCGAAGGGCGCAGGAGCAGCGGCGGGACTTCACCGTCGACTGGGTCCATCTCAAGCTCAACGACCAGGCGCAGCGCACGGTGTTGTGCAAGGATCCGTTCCGTTCGGTGGACGACCGAGTGGAGAAGCTGATCGCGGGTATGTGAGCCGGCGCAGGACGCGCCTCGGCACTTGTGCGACTCGGGCCCCGTACGTCCTCGTACGGGGCCCTGTGCACGCCCTAGAGTGTCGGGGACTCAACCATCTGTGTCGTCTGAGATCTGAGGAACCAGTGCGCCGACTTGCCGCCCTTCTCGTTGTCCCCCTGCTGCTGTTGACGGCGGCGTGCGGTGGCGACGGCAAGGGCTCCGACTCCGCCTCGAAGAACGGATTCCCCGCGATCACCGCGGGTGCGAAGTTCGGCGAGAAGCCCACCTTGTCCAAGGGACAGGGCGATCCGCCCAAGGAGCTGAAGACGCAGGTCATCAGTGAGGGCGATGGCGCGAAGCTCAAGAACGGCGACGCGATCCAGGTCAACTACCTCGGACAGGCGTGGGACTCCACCAAGCCGTTCGACAACAGTTTCGACCGCAAGCAGCCCTTCGATCTGACGCTCGGTGCGGGCATGGTCATCAAGGGCTGGGACCAGGGCCTCCTCGGCCAGAAGGTCGGCAGCCGTGTCCAGCTGGTCATTCCGCCGGACCTCGGTTACGGCGCGCAGGGCCAGGGCGACATCAAGCCGAACGCCACCCTCGTCTTCGTCGTGGACATCCTGAAGGCGACGCAGATCCCGACGTCCGCCAAGGGCACCGCGGTCGCCCAGGACAACGTGGACCTGCCGAAGGTGGGCACCAACACCGACGGCAAGGCGCCGTCCGTCAAGATCCCGGAGAAGACCGACCCGCCGAAGAAGCTGGTCTCCAACTACATCCTGGAGTCCAACGGGGAGGTCATCAAGGAGACCGACAGCGTCGTCGTGAACTACGTGGGCCTGCTGTGGAAGGACGGAAAGACGTTCGACAGCACCTACGCCCAGGGCAAGACCCAGACCTTCCCGCTGGCCCAGGTCACCCTCAAGGGCCTGAAGAACGGTCTGATCGGCAAGAAGATCGGCAGCCGTGTCCTGCTGGTCATCCCGCCGGACCAGGCGTTCGGCGACAAGGCGCAGCAGTCCATCCCCGCCAAGTCCACCCTGGTGTTCGCCGTGGACCTGCTGGCAAAGATGTAAGACTGTCCCGGTTGTCCAGTTCATCATTTGGAGGAGCAGTTCAGTGAGCATCGAGAAGCCCGAGATCGACTTCCCGGGTGGCGAGCCGCCGGCCGACCTGGAGATCAAGGACATCTGGGAGGGTGACGGCGCGGTCGCCAAGGCCGGCGACATGGTCAAGGTCCACTACGTGGGCGTGGCCTTCTCCACCGGCGAGGAGTTCGACGCTTCCTGGAACCGCGGCACCCCGCTGCAGTTCCAGCTCGGTGTCGGTCAGGTCATCTCCGGCTGGGACCAGGGCGTGCAGGGCATGAAGGTCGGCGGCCGTCGCCAGCTGACCATCCCCGCGCACCTCGCCTACGGTGACCGCGGCGCAGGCGGCCGTATCGCCCCGGGCGAGACGCTGATCTTCGTCTGCGACCTGGTCGCCGTCTGATCCGTCCCCGGACGCATCACGAGGGCCCGTGCTGGACTGCACGGGCCCTCGTTCCGTACGGCGTGGGCCCTCGCTTTTGTCCGGACACCCGGGAGCGGTACGGTCGATCGTCGTAGAGCAAGTAGAAAAGGGGCGTCGATGGCCATTGCCAAGGCCGAGCGGCTGATGAACCTGGCGCTGTGCCTGCTGGGGACCCGGCGCCCGCTCAGCAAGCGTGAGCTGCGCGGGTCCATCGAGGCGTACCTGGAAGCGGGCTCCGACGACGCCTTCAACCGGATGTTCGAGCGCGACAAGGACGATCTGCGCGAGCTCGGTCTGGTCATCGAGACCGTGGAGAACCTGGACGGCGACACCGGCTATCTGGCCCGCCGGGACAGCAACCGGCTGCCGCCGATCACGCTGGACGCCGAGGAGGCCGCGGCGCTCGGTCTGGCCGCGAAGGTCTGGCAGCAGGCCCGGCTCGCGGGTGCGGCCAGTGGTGCGCTGCAGAAGCTGCGGGCCGCGGGGATGCCGGAGGCCGAGGACGCGTACGAGGTGCACAGCGCGCTCGAGCCCCGCATTCCGGTGCATGAGACCGCGTTCGAGCCGCTGATGCTGGCGTGCCGCGACCGCCGTCCGGTCACCTTCGACTACCGCAAGGCCAACGCCGCCCGGCCCGAGCAGCGCCAGGTCGAGCCCTGGACGCTGGAGTGCTGGCGCGGGCACTGGTATCTGGCGGGCTGGGACCGGGACCGTGGCGCCGAGCGGGTGTTCCGGCTGTCGCGGATCACCGGCCGGGTCCGCTCGCGGGCCGGGGCCTTCACCGCCGAGGTGCCCGACGTGGTGACCGTCCGGGAGACCGTGGAGAGCTGGGCGGGGGAGACGGCGACCCGGACCGCGCTGATCAGGCTGCGGTCGGGTTCCGGCTACCCGCTGCGGTCGCGCGCGATATCCGTGCGGGAACTCGGAGACGGCTGGGACGAGTTGGAGATCCCGTACGGACACGGTCTGGACGCCTGGCTCGTCGAGTTCGGCCCGGACGTCGTCGTGCGGGAACCCGCGGATCTGCGGGCCGATGTGGTGGACCGGCTGCGCGCCGTGGCCAAGGACTGAGGGGGACCGTATTCATGGCGACGAACGCGATCGACCAGACACGCCGGATGCTGTCCCTGGTGACGTATCTGCGGGAGCGCCCCGGCGCCCATGTGCAGGACGTGGCCCGTGCGTTCGGGATCACCGAGGACGAGCTGATCTCGGACCTCGACGTGCTCCCCATGTGCGGGACGAGCTTCCGTGGCGGCGACCTGCTGGACATCGACACCGACGGTGACCGGATCTGGTGGCACAACCCGGACGACGTGGCCGAGCCGCTCCGGCTCGCGGCCGACGAGGCGACGGCTCTTCTGGTCGCCGCGCGCGCCGTGGCCACGCTGCCGGGGCTGCGGGAGAGCGATCGGCAGGCTCTGCTGCGGGCCACCGCCAAGCTGGAGACGGCGGCCGGGGAGGCGGCGGCGGCGAGCTCCCGGCTCTCGGTCACCTTCGAGGCGGAGGGCGGCGTCTTCGCCGATGTCGACCGGGCGATCTCCGAGCGGCGCAGGCTGTGGCTGCGGTACTACTCGCCCGCGCGCGACGAGCTCACCGAGCGTGAGGTGGACCCGATCCGGCTGTTCGCCGTGGGGCACACGTACATGGAGGCCTGGTGCCGGCTCTCCGAGGACCGGCGTACGTTCCGGCTCGACCGGGTCGCCGAGATCCGGCTGCTGGACGAGCCGTCCGCACCCCCGGAGCTGGAGCTGCGGGACCTCTCCGAGGGGCTGGTGCAGCCGGCGGCCGAGGATCCCGAGGTCGTGATCGAGGTGGGGCCCGGTGGCCGCTGGGTCGCCGAGTACTACCCGCACGACAGCGCGGAGGAACTGGCCGACGGCGGACTGCGGATCACGTTGCGCACCCCCGATCCGGCCTCGCTGCGCAGGCTTGCGCTACGGCTCGGCGGGGAAGGGCGCATCGTCGCCCCGCAGGAGCTGGCGCAGAGCGCGCGGCAGGCGGCGCGGGCGGCGCTGGCCGCCTATGACGGCCCGGCCTGAGCGGATACTTGAGGAGATATGAGCAATATGTCTGTGGTGTCAGGTATCCCGACCGTGGTGGTACCCGAGTCCGTACGGTTCAAGGCCGCCTGCCCGGACTGCCGCGGGCGCTTCGAGCTCGCGGCGGGTGCCCTGCGCCTCGCCATCGGCGCCAGCCGCCGTACGACGTTCTACTCCTTCACCTGTCCCGAGTGCGGAGCAGCCGTCCGCAAGCCGGCCGGGGAGCGGATCATTGAGCTCCTGACCGGCGGCGGCGTACGGACGCTCCGCCTCCACGCCGGGCTGTAGCACTCCGGATACCCGGCCCACCTAGACATATCGAGGCTCTGCGCATGTTCTGGCCCATGCTCGCCATCGCCCTGGGGTTCCTCGGCATCGCCGTCCTCGGCGTGCTGGCCGTCAAGGTCTTCGTCGAGGCGCAGCGCCTGGGGCGCCAGGTGACCCGCACCACTCAGCGCATCAACCGGGCGGCCGAGGATCTCGAACGGGCCGCCACCGATCTTGCAGCCACTGGTGAATCCCTGCGGTAGGCCAGCTATTTCGGATCGGGCCGGTCGATCGGCGAGGGGCGCGGCCTCCAGTTTCTCAGGTTCGGAGGGTACGCTGCACTGGCGGCCCTGAGAGCGAGGCATGGGCCGTAATCGCAAGGATGCATGGGTATTGCCCTGCGTTTACTCCTGCGGGATACGATCGCTGACAGTACGAAGATCGGACGTCTGTCCGACGTTCGATCAGCCCCACCCCTGCTGCCTCGGTGAGAAGGTACACGCATATGTTCGGAAGGCTCGGCGCTCCCGAGATCATCCTGATCCTCGTCGTCATTGTTCTGCTGTTCGGCGCGAAGAAGCTTCCTGACATGGCTCGCTCGCTCGGCAAGTCGGCCCGCATCCTCAAGAGCGAGGCCAAAGCCATGAAGTCTGAGGGCAACCCGTCGGCCACCCCCGCCGACCCGCCGCACGACCCCGCTCAGGACCAGGCAGCCCCGCGCACGATCAAGGCCGCGCCCGGCGATGTGACGAGTTCGCGACCGGTCGCCGAGCCGACCGACTCGACCAACCGCTGACAACTGGGCCGACGCAGGCGCCGTGACCGGTGACGGCCTGCTGCACGAGATGAGGACGTGGGTTGCTCAAGCCTGCCCGCAAACAGGAGACGGATCCCGAGGGCCGCATGCCCTTGGTGGAGCACCTGCGTGAGCTGCGCAACCGGCTGGCGAAGGCTCTCCTGGCGATTGTCGTCGTCACGATCGTCGCTGCGTTCTTCTACAAGGGGATCATCGAGTTCTTCACCGACCCGGTGCTGAAGGCGGTCGGTTGCCATTCGAGCTTCGCCGAACTCGCCAAGAAGGACGACGGCACCTGTGCGCGCATCGTCCTGAACGGTCTGCTGACGCCGTTCACCCTCGCGCTCAAGGTCTCCCTGATGGCAGGCGTCGTCCTTTCGTCGCCGATCTGGCTCTACCAGCTCTGGGCGTTCATCGCCCCGGGACTGCACAGACACGAGAAGAAGTACTCGCTGGCCTTCGTCGGCGCGGGCTTCCCGCTCTTCCTCGCCGGTGGCTTCTTCGCGTACAAGACGCTGCCCACGATGGCCAAGGTCCTGCTGGAGTTCTCGCCGGCCGGTCTGGACAACCAGCTGCCGCTCGACGACCTGCTGGACCTGATCACGCGCATGGTGGTGGTCTTCGGGCTCTCCTTCGAGCTGCCCCTGCTGCTCGTCATGCTGAACCTCGGCGGCGTCATCACGGGCAAGCGGATGCTCGGCTGGTGGCGCGGCATGATCATGGGCATCACGGTCTTCGCCGCACTGGCCACGCCCAGTACCGACCCGCTGACCATGCTGGCGCTCGCCGGGCCGATCTGGGTCCTGTACTTCTGCGCGACGGCGCTCTCGCTCCTCAACGACCGCCGCAAGGCCCAGCGCGCGGCGGAGGGTCCCGCCGATGACGAGGCGTCGGAGCTTGACCTCACCCCCGAGGACGTCGGTGAGATCGAACCGGTCTCGTCCGTCAGGTCGCTGCCGGCCCAGTCGGGGCCGGACCGTGACCGGGTGAACGGTTACGACGACATCACCTGATCTTGTAAGGTCCCCCGGGTGACCAGCGAGATCACCCTTTTCGTCAATCCCACCGCAGGACGCGGCCGGGGCGCGCACGCCGCGCAGCCGGCCGCTTCCGCATTGCGGGACGCCGGATTCTCCGTACGTACGGTTCTGGGCGAGGACGCCGACGACGCGCTGCGGCGGGCCCGTGAGGCGGTCGACGGCGGGACCGGTGCACTGATAGCCGTGGGCGGGGACGGCATGATGTCCCTCGCCCTCCAGGCCGTGGCCGGGACCATGACGCCGCTCGGTGTGATCGCCGTCGGTACCGGCAACGACTTCGCCCGCGCCCTCGGTCTGCCGATACGGGACCCGGCCGCCGCGGGCCGGCTCGCTGCCGAGGCGCTCAAGGGCGGGGCGATCAGGGACATCGACCTCGGCCGGGTCGGCGACCGGTGGTTCGGGTCCGTGCTCGCCTCCGGCTTCGACTCCCGGGTCAACGACCGGGGCAACCGGATGCGCTGGGTCGGCGGCCGGTTCAAGTACGACCTCGCGATGCTCGCCGAGCTCGCCGCGTTCCGGACGATCCCGTACCGCATCAGGCTCGACGGCGGGCCGGTCCAGGAGATCGAGGCGACGCTCATCGCGGTCGGCAACGGCTCCACCTACGGCGGGGGCATGCGGATCTGTGCGCACGCCGTCATGGACGACGGGCTCTTCGACGTGACCGTCGTCGGCGACTGCAGCCGTACGACGCTGCTCAAGGTGTTCCCCCGGGTCTACAGGGGCACGCACCTCGACCACCCCGCGGTCACCGTGCACCGGGTCTCGTCGATCGAGCTGGCCGCCGCCTCCGTCACCGCCTACGCGGACGGCGAACCGCTCGGTGTGCTGCCCCTCACCGCCACGTGCGTGCCGGGTGCGGTCAGGGTTCTTGCACAGTGAAATAAAGATCGCGCTGACTGTCAGAGGTGACGGGTACGCTCGTAAGCAAGATGACAGAGGACCTCTCACCAGCTGAGCGATACCAGGCATTCCGGATCCGCGCCGCCGAGCAGGCCACGGCACTCGCGCCCTTTCGCGAGATGTACGAGTTCGATCTGGACCCGTTCCAGATAGAGGCATGCAAGGCCCTGGAAGCGGGTAAGGGGGTGCTGGTCGCCGCCCCGACCGGGTCGGGCAAGACGATCGTCGGCGAGTTCGCCGTGCATCTCGCGCTCCTCCAGGGCCGCAAGTGCTTCTACACCACGCCCATCAAGGCCCTGTCGAACCAGAAGTACGCCGATCTGGTCAAGCGCTACGGCGCGGACAAGGTCGGCCTGCTGACCGGCGACAACAGCGTCAACGCCGATGCCCCGGTGGTCGTCATGACCACCGAAGTGCTGCGGAACATGCTGTACGCGGGCTCGCAGGCGCTCCGCGGCCTCGGCCATGTCGTGATGGACGAGGTGCACTACCTCTCCGACCGCTTCCGCGGCGCGGTGTGGGAGGAAGTGATCATTCATCTGCCGGATTCGGTGACGCTGGTGTCGCTGTCGGCGACCGTGTCCAACGCCGAGGAGTTCGGCGACTGGCTGGACACCGTCCGCGGTGACACCGAAGTGATCGTCGCCGAGAGCCGGCCCGTGCCGCTCTGGCAGCACGTGCTGGCCGGCCGCCGGATGTACGACCTCTTCGAGGAGGAGACCGACCACGGCGGCCGTGGCGCCGGCCGCCGCGAGGTCGACCCCGACCTCGTCCGGCTCGCCCGCATGGAGAACCAGCGCGGGTACAACCCGCGCGAGCGCCGCCGCGGAAAGATGGTGCGCGAGGCGGACCGCGAGCGCGAGCGGCGCCAGCGCAGCCGGATCTGGACCCCGTCCAGGCCCGAGGTCATCGACCGGCTGGACGCGGAAGGGCTGCTGCCCGCGATCACGTTCATCTTCAGCCGGGCCGGCTGCGAGGCCGCCGTACAGCAATGTCTGCAGGCCGGACTGCGGCTCAACGACGAGGACAGGCGCCGGCTGGTGCGGGAGATCGTCGAGGAGCGGACCGCGTCCATCCCCGGGGAGGACCTCCATGTCCTCGGCTACTACGAATGGCTCGAAGGGCTGGAGCGGGGCATCGCCGCGCACCACGCGGGCATGCTGCCGACCTTCAAGGAGGTCGTCGAGGAGCTGTTCGTACGCGGGCTGGTCAAGGCGGTCTTCGCGACGGAGACCCTCGCCCTCGGCATCAACATGCCCGCGCGCTCCGTGGTGTTGGAGAAGCTCGTCAAGTGGAACGGCGAGCAGCACGCGGACATCACCCCCGGCGAGTACACCCAGCTGACCGGTCGTGCCGGGCGGCGCGGGATCGATGTCGAGGGCCATGCGGTGGTGCTGTGGCAGCGCGGCATGGACCCGGGGGCGCTGGCCGGACTCGCGGGTACCCGCACCTATCCGCTGCGGTCCAGCTTCCGGCCCTCGTACAACATGGCCGTCAACCTGGTGCACCAGTTCGGGCGGCACCGGTCGCGCGAGCTGTTGGAGACCTCGTTCGCACAGTTCCAGGCCGACCGGTCGGTCGTCGGGATCTCCCGGCAGGTGCAGAAGAACGAGGAGGGCCTGGCGGGTTACCGCGAGGGCATGACCTGCCACCTAGGTGACTTCGAGGAGTACGCGCGGCTGCGCCGCGATCTCAAGGAGCGGGAGACGGAGCTCGCCAAGCACGGTGCGTCGCAGCGCCGGGCGGCGGCTGCGGCGTCCCTGGAGAAGCTGAAGCCGGGCGACGTCATCCACGTTCCGACCGGGAAGTTCGCCGGACTGGCGCTCGTGCTGGACCCGGGGCTGCCTGCCGGGCGGGTCAACGGGTACCGGGGGCTCGAATCCTACGACGGGCCGCGGCCGTTGGTGCTGACCTCCGAGCGGCAGGTCAAGCGGCTCGCCGCGATCGACTTCCCCGTGCCGGTCGAGGCCGTGGAGCGGATGCGGGTGCCCAAGTCGTTCAACCCGCGGTCGCCGCAGTCGAGGCGCGACCTGGCGTCGGCGCTGCGGACGAAGGCAGGGCACATCGTGCCGGAGCGGCACCGCAGGGGCCGGGCCGAGGCCGCCGACGACCAGCAGATCGCCCGCTACCGGGCCGAGTTGCGGGCCCATCCCTGCCATGGGTGCGCCGAGCGCGAGGACCATGCGCGGTGGGCGGAGCGGTACCACCGGCTGCAGCGGGACACGAAGCAGCTGGAGCGGCGGATCGAGGGGCGGACGAACACGATTGCCCGCACCTTCGACCGGATCGTCGCGCTCCTCACCGAGCTGGACTATCTGCGGGGCAACGAGGTCACCGAGCACGGGCGGCGACTGGCCCGGTTGTACGGCGAGCTGGACCTGCTGGCCAGCGAGTGCCTGCGGGCCGGGGTCTGGGAAGGGCTGAACCCGGCAGAGCTCGCCGCATGTGTGTCGGCGCTGGTGTACGAGGCGCGGCAGGCGGACGACGCGGTGGCACCGAAGCTGCCGTCCGGGCCGGCGAAGGCGGCGATGGCCGAGATGGTCCATATCTGGGGGCGGCTCGATGCCCTGGAGGAGGACTTCAAGATCAACCAGACGGAGGGTGTCGGGCAGCGGGAGCCCGATCTCGGGTTCGCCTGGGCGGTCTACACGTGGGCGTCGGGGCGGACTCTGGACGAGGTGCTGCGCGAGGCGGAGATGCCGGCAGGGGACTTCGTGCGGTGGTGCAAGCAGGTGATCGATGTGCTGGGGCAGATCGCTGCCGCGGCGCCGGGGGGCGGGGGGAGCTCCGTGGCTCGCAATGCGCGTAAGGCGATGGATGCGGTGCTGCGAGGGGTTGTGGCTTACAGCTCGGTGGGGTGACGGGCCCTCTGCCCGGCCCCCGGTCCTCAGGCGCCGGACGGGCTGGATCACCGCCCGGACGGGGTGGGACCGGGTGGATCGGGCCCGTCCGGGGTCGAGGACCGGGGGGCGGGGGACGGAGCCCCCGGTTACGCAGCGTTCTTACGCGCGGCGTCCCGTTTGGCGACTTCTTCCCGGACGATCGGGATGACATGGCGCCCGAAGTCGATCGCATCGTCGAGCAGGTCGTAGCCCCGGGCGGACAGCACTTCGACCCCCAGGTCGTAGTAGTCCAGCAGTGCCTGCGCGACCGTCTCCGGTGTGCCCACCAGAGCCGTCGAGTTGCCGGCGCCACCGGTTTCGGCCGCGGTGGGTGTCCACAGCGCGCGGTCGTGGCGTTCGCCCCGGTCGGCGACGGCGAGCAGCCGTCGGGAGCCCGCGTTCTCCGGGTTCCGGAGCGGGTGACGACGGCTGAGCGGAGTGCCCGCCTTGTGGGCCTTGATCCGGTCGAGCGTCCGGTGGGCCTTCTCCCAGGCGAGTTCTTCGGTCGGTGCGATGATCGGGCGGAAGGCGACCTGGATCTTCGGGACATCGAGGCGTCCCGCCGCCTTCGCCGCCGCCCTGACCGCGGCGATCTGCTCCGCAGTCTCGGCGAGGGGCTCGCCCCACAGGCAGTAGATGTCGGCCTCGGCGCCCCCTGCCGCGTAGGCCGCCGGCGAGGAACCGCCGAACGAGACCCGCGGGTGGGGCTGTTGGACGGGGAAGGTATCGCTCACGAAGTCGTTGAAGCGGTAGTGGGTGCCTTCGTGATCGAAGGGCTCGTGCGAGGTCCAGGCCTTCTTGATGATCTGGATGGCCTCGCGGGTACGGGCGTACCGTTCGTCCTTGGTGAGGAAGTCTCCCTCGCGCTGCTGTTCGTGATCGTTGCCGCCGGTGATGAAGTGCACGGCGAGGCGGCCGTCACTGATCCGGTCCAGGGTGGCGAAGGTCTTCGCGGCGAACGTCGGGTACGAGACGTTGGGCCGGTGCGCGACCAGGATCTGCAGGGTGTCCGTGCGCGCTGCGACATAGGCGGCCGCGGGGGACGGGTCGGGAGAGCCCGAGCCGTAGGCGAAGAGCACCCGGTCCCAGCCGTAGTCCTCGTGCGCGCGTGCCAGCTCGAGTGTGTATTCCTTGTCGAAGGATGCCCCGGAGCGGGGCGTCACTTCGGATCCGTCATGGGTTGCTGCGATGCCGAGAAACTCGACGGGCATGGCAAAGCCTCATCTCGTGCTGCGGTGAACCGGTCGGGTCGTGCACAGTGCTGACGCGCTGACGTATGAGCAGTCAGGGACGACACGAGGCCGACCACACTCGACCGAAGTCGATGTGGTCGCGGGTGACCAGCCGCAGCTGAGGACGCATCTGCTCAGTGGAACAGGCGGATCGGTACTGCGTCAACCGTGCTCCGGGTCAGCGGTCGACGTAGCCGCGCCAGCCGCCGTACACCGTGATGTCTGTTGTGCCGCGCAGGGCGTAGGGCTCGCACAGGAAGCCGGGGGCGGTTGTGCCGTCCGAGAGTTCCACCCGGCCCAGCGTCATGGGGGACGGGAGCTCCGCCGTGAGGCGGCCCAGGCCCTCAGGGGGCAGCTGCCATACCTCCACCTCGATCGCGGCGCCGCCTTCGCCCACCCGTTCCAGGCCGGGCTTGGGCGGGTCGGTGCGCAGGGCGTGCAGGCGGTAGACCGGGGCCGTGGTCGTCGTACGGAGCAAGTGGGCCCCCAGCGACAGGAGTTGAGGGTTCAGGGGTTGGCCCGTCAGATGGGCGCCCGCGACGACGAGCCTGGTGGGCGGGGTCAGCAGCGCGGTGATGCGGGCCAGACGTTCATCCGTGTGGGCCGGGCCGATCAGCATCACGCCGAAGGGACGTCCGGCCACGTCGCCGGCGGGGGCGGCCACCGCGCACAGGTCGAACAGGTTGGTGGAGTTGGTGAACCGGCCCAGCCGTGCGTTGACGCCCAGCGGGTCCGCGGCCACCTCCGCGAGCGTGGGGTGACCCGGTGCGGTGGGCAGGAGAAGGGCGTCGGCGTCGGAGAGGGCCGTCATGGCGGCATCGCGCAGAACCGCCAGCCGGTCCCGGTCGGCGAACAGACGGTGTGCCGGGATGTCCCGGGCCGCCGTGATGATGTGGGCGACGGTGGGGTCGAGATCGTCGGCGGTGGGGGCGGTGTCGATGAATGCGCCGACCGCCGTGTAGCGCTCGGCCACGAATGCTCCCTCGTACAGCATGGCGGCGGCTTCGAGGAAGGGGGCCGGGTCCACCGGTTGCAGGTGCGCGCCCGCCGCGCGGAGGCGGTCGGCCGCTGCCTCGTACGCCTCCGCCCAGCCGGGGTCCAGCTCGCCCAGCTGTTCGGTCGCCGGGACCGCGATCCGCCAGGGACCCGGTGTCCGGGCGGACGCGGACTGCGGCGCGGTCGTGGCCATCAGGGCGAGCGCCTGTTCGGCCTCGGGGAGCGTACGGGCGAAGACGGTGACACAGTCCAGGCTTGCGCAGGCCGGGACCACGCCGTCGGTCGGGACCAGGCCGCGGGTCGGCTTCAGGCCCACGATCCCGTTGAACGCGGCCGGGATCCGGCCGGAGCCCGCGGTGTCCGTGCCGAGCGACAGGTCGGCGATGCCGAGCGCGACGGCGACCGCGGAACCGGAGCTGGAGCCTCCGCTGATCAGGGACGGGTCATGGGCGTGGCGGACCGCTCCGTAGGGGGAGCGGGTGCCGACCAGACCCGTGGCGAACTGGTCGAGGTTGGTCGTGCCGATCACCAGGGCTCCGGCCGCGCGGAGGCGGGCCACGGCCGGGGCGTCGGCCGTCGGCTTGTACGCGTACGACGGGCAGCCCGCGGTGGTGGGGAGGCCGGCGACATCGATGTTGCCCTTGACGGCCAGCAAGCGGCCGGCGAGGGGGAGATGTTCCCCCGCGGACACGCGGGCGTCGAGGGTTCTGGCCTCGGCCTCCACCTCGGGCAGCGGGCGCAGATCGATCCAGATCTCCGGACGGTCGACGGCCTCGATCCGGGCATGGGCGGCACGGACCCGGGCCAGGACGGGTGTGGGCGTGGTCATGTGTGCTCCTCAGTTCGTGGGGGGCGGGGCCAGGACCAGCAGTGCGGTGCCCGGTTCCACCTGGGCACCCGGCCGGGTGAGGACCTCCACGACGATGCCGTCCGCCGGGGCGTGGATCCGGGACTCCATCTTCATCGCCTCCAGTGCGAGAAGAGGCTGACCCGCCGTCACCGTGTCGCCTGCGGCGACGTTCAGCTGCCAGACCGACGCCGCGAACTCGGCCTCCACCAGCCGGCCGCCCGACGGCACCGTCACCTCGGCCGCCGGTGGCGCCGGTTCCGTGGCGGCCTCCGCCCGCGCGAACTCGCCGGCCGCCTCCCAGGCGTCCCGTTCGGCCGAGAAGGCGGCGCCCTGACGGGTGCGGAACCCGGCGATCGAGTCGGCGTTGTCGGCCAGGAACTTCTCGTACCGGGCCAGGGAGAACTCGCCCTCCTCGATCCGCGGTACGAACCGGCCGGACGCAATGTCCGCGCGGAGCTCCCGGAGTTCGTCCGCCTCCACCGGGTACCACTTGATCCGGTCGAAGAACCTCAGCAGCCACGGTGAGCCGGGCTCGAAAGCGCCGCGCTGCTGCCACCCCGACCACACCTGGGTGGTGCGCCCGACGAACTGGTACCCGCCCGGCCCCTCCATCCCGTAGATGCAGAGATAGGCGCCGCCGATGCCGACCGAGTTCTCCGCCGTCCAGGTGCGGGCCGGGTTGTACTTGGTGGTGACCAGGCGGTGCCGGGGGTCGAGCGGGGTGGCGACCGGTGCGCCCAGGTAGACGTCGCCGAGGCCCAGCACCAGATACTCGGCGTCGAAGACCGTGCGGTACACGTCGTCGACCGAGTCCAGGCCGTTGACCCGGCGGATGAACTCGATGTTCCACGGGCACCAGGGGGCGTCGTCACGTACCCCCGCCATATAGCGGGCAATGGCCTCGCGGGTCGCCGGATCGTCCCAGGACAGCGGCAGATGCACGGTCCGCGACGGCACGGTCAGAGCGTCCGTGGGCGGGAGCGCCGCCTCGGTGGCGTGGAGAAGCTCCAGGAGCCGGTGCTGGGGGAGGAGCTCCGGATCCGTCTGGATCTGGAGCGAGCGGATGCCGGGCGTGAGGCCGGTGATGCCGGGTACGGCCGCCGCGGTCAGCGCCTCCATCAGGGCGTGCACCCGCATCCGCAGGGCCAGATCCAGCTGCATCGGGCCGTACTCGACCAGCACGTTGTCGTCACCGCTGCGGCGGTACGTGACATCGCCGCTCCGGTACAGGATGCCGCCGTCGACGATGTCCGGGCGGCGCTCGCCGGTGATCGTGACCGGTGTGAAGCGGACCGTGTCGCCGGGCCGCAACTGGCCCAGCTTCCACCGCTCGCCCGTGACCACGGTCGCCGGGCAGACGAAGCCGCCCAGCGAAGGCCCGTCGGGGCCGAGCAGCACCGGCATGTCTCCCGTGTAGTCGACGGCGCCCACGGAGTACGGCGTGTCATGGATGTTCGAGGGGTGGAGTCCGGCCTCGCCGCCGTCGGTGCGGGCCCAGCGCGGTTTGGGGCCGACCAGCCGGACACCTGTGCGGGCCGAGTTGAAGTGGACCTTCCAGTCGGCGGCGTAGAAGTCGTGGATGTCCTCCTCGGTGAAGAACTCCGGTGCGGCGTGCGGGCCTTCGGCTACGCCGATGTGCCAGATGCCACCGATGTGCGGACGGTCGGAGTCCGGAACGGCGGCGCTCGGGGCCCGTACCGCGCCACCGTGCAGGACATCGCCCGTCCGCAGGGCCCGGCCGCCGTGTCCGCCGAAGCCGCCGAGGGTGAAGGTCGCCGCGCTGCCCAGGAAGCCGGGCACGTCCAGGCCGCCGCCGGCGAAGAGGACGTACGTACGCAGACCGTGTCCGTCCGGTGCGCCGACCGCGAGCGTGGAGCCCGCCGGGACGGTGAAGGGTTCCCACAGGGCGACCGGTTCGCCGTCGACCGTGACGGGGGCCGGTGCGCCGGTGACACAGACCGTGGTCGGGTGGGTGAACCGCAGGGTCGGGCCCTGGAGCGTGCATTCGAGGCCGGGTGCGCCCGCGTCATTGCCGAGCGCGGTGTTGCCGAGCCGGAACGACAGGTCGTCCATCGGGCCCGACGGCGGGACGCCGACCTGCCAGTAGCCCGTGCGGCCCGGCCAGTCCTGCACCGTGGTGAGGGTGCCGCCGGAGACCACCTCGATGCGCGGGGTCGGGTCGGTGACGGTGGCGAGCGTGGCCGTGGAGTGCGCGGCGGTGCGGACCCGCTCGTCGGCCAGAGCGGCCCGTACCAGTCCGACGTTGGTCTCGATGCCGTCGATCCGGGTGGCGGCGAGTGCCGTGTCCAGCCGTGCGAGGGCCTCGGCGCGGTCGGTGCCGTACGCGACGACCTTCGCCAGCATCGGGTCGTACGACGTCGTCACCTCCGTCCCCGTCTCGACCCAGGTGTCGACACGGACTCCCTCGGGGAACGCGACCCGGGTCAGCAGGCCCGCCCCGGGGCGGTGGTCGCGGGTCGGGTCCTCGGCGTAGACCCGGGCCTCGACGGCATGGCCGCGCGGCGCATCCGGTTCGTGTACGACAGCCGTGTCGCCCTGGGCTAGGCGCAGCATCCACTCGACGAGGTCGACGCCGTAGATCTCCTCGGTGACCGGGTGTTCGACCTGGAGGCGGGTGTTGACCTCCAGGAAGTACGCCTCGGCGCGCGCCGCGTCGTACACGAACTCCACCGTGCCCGCCGAGCGGTAGCCCACCGCCCCGCACAGATCCTGGGCGGACGCGGTCAGTTGCTTACGGACGTGCGGCGGGAGTCCCGGGGCGGGGGCCTCCTCCAGGACCTTCTGGTTGCGGCGCTGGAGGGAGCAGTCGCGGTCGCCGAAGGTCACCACCCGGCCCCGGCCGTCGCCGAAGACCTGCACCTCGACATGGCGCGCGTCCTCCACGAGGCGTTCGAGGAAGACACCGGCGGAGGAGAAGGACGCGGCGGCGACCCGCTGCACCCGCTCCCAGGCGTCGGCGAGTTCGTCGACGGATCGACAAGCTGACATGCCGATACCGCCGCCACCGCCGGTCGCCTTGAGCATCACGGGATAGCCGATGCGGTCGGCCGCCGCCAGCGCCGACGGCAGATCGGGGAGCAGCCCGGTGCCGGGGGCGAGCGGTACGCCCGCGGCCTCGGCTGCCGCGCGAGCGGTGTGCTTCGCGCCGAACAGCTCCAGCTGCTCGGCGGTCGGGCCGACGAAGACGATCCCCGCGTCCTCGCAGCGCCGGGCGAAGCCGGCGTCCTCGGAGAGGAAGCCGTAGCCGGGGTGGATGGCCCCGGCCCCGGTGTCCTTGGCGGCCTTCAGGACCAGGTCGGCGTCGAGGTACGACTCCTTGGCGGGCGCGGGCCCCAGCCGTACCGCCGTGTCGGCGAGGCGGACATGGGGCGCTGAGCGGTCGGGGTCGGAGAAGACCGCGACCGTACGGAGACCGAGGCGGCGGGCGGTGTGGATGATCCGTACTGCGATCTCGCCCCGGTTGGCCACCAGCAGTGTGTCGAAATTCGTCATGCGGTGGCCTCGCCGATGGTGGCTTCGATTGCCGTCGGGTCGAAGCCGTTGCAGGGGTTGTTGATCTGAGGGCAGTTGGAGACCAGGACCAGGACGTCCCGTTCGGCGCGCAGGGTGACCCGCAGGCCGGGGGCGGAGATGCCGTCGACGATGCCGAGCGTGCCGTCCTTCTCCACGGGGACGTTCATGTACCAGTTGATGTTGGAGACCAGATCGCGCTTGCCGAGCCCGTGCCGGGCGCCCTCCGTGAGGAAGTTGTCCACACAGGCGTGCTGCGACCAGGTGTGGTGCCCGTAGCGGAGGGTGTTGGACTCCTTGGAGCAGGCGCCGCCGACCGTGTCGTGGCGGCCGCAGGTGTCCTCGGTGACCGTCATCAGCGGGGTGTGCTCGTTGGACAGCAGCACGCTGCCGGTGGTGAGGAAGATGCTGCCCTGCGCGTGGACGGTGTCCGGGGCGCTGTAGCGGACGGCGGTGTCCTGGGCGTCGTACACCAGGAAGTCCACGGCCTGGTTGCCGTGCAGATCGGTCAGCGTGAGCTGTTCGCCGACGCGGACGACGGCGGACCAGGCGGCCCGCGCGGGGATCACGTCGGAGCTGCGGACGGTGCGGGTGACAGTGGTGGCGACGGTCATGCGAGCCCCCTGGCGGCGAGGAAGTCGAGCGTGTTGAGGAAGGCCCGGCGGCCCTCCGGTGTGGCGTCCCAGAGCGGGTCCCCGGACGCAGTCGGGCGGGCGCGCCAGGCCAGCACCTCCAGCGGGGTGCAGACGTAGTCGGGGCGCGGGTCCAGCGGATGCGGGACGTTGGCGATGAGCACGGTCAGGTCCTGCTCGGCGCGGAGCGTCACCGACGCGCCGGGTCCGGCGGAGCCGGTGAAGTCCAGGGCGCCGTCCTCACGTACCTCGACACCCTGGAAGAAGGAGAGCGACGGCGGCAGATCGCGCGGCCCGAGCCCGTTCTTCGCGGCAGCGAGCTTCAGCAGCTCCCGGCCGGCGGGGGACGGCGACTGCGAGGTGCCGTCGCCGTACCGCTCGGTGTTGCGTACGAGGGTCGACGTGCCGCACAGCGCGTCGTGCCGGCCAGAGCCGTCGGCGACCACCGAGGCGAGGACCCGCCCCTGGTCGGAGAGGAGCAGCCGGTCGGCGCCCAGGTAGGCGTTCCACTGGACCTTGACGGTGTCCGCGGTGTTGAGCCGCTCCCAGGGGCGCCCGTCCACGTACAGCAGCAGATGGGCGCAGGCGTCGCCCGTGAGATCGGTCAGCCGGAGCTCGGTGCCGCGGGCGAGTACCCGGTGGGTGTAGTTGCCCCCTGCCACGGTCTCGGCCCAGACCGGTATGCCGGGGACGGCCGCGGGCCAGTCGCTCGCGGGCACCACCGGCATGGTTTCGGTACGGGTGCCGTGCTGGGCGCGGGCGTGGTCCCGGGCTCCGTGTGTCGTCGCTGTCGCCATGGCTGGCCCCTCCGGCTCGACGTGCCTGTGTCGATCGCGCACCGCTGCAGCGCGCCTGTGCGGTGCAGTTCCGTCGTGCATTTCTGTCGCGTGACAGAAATTAGGCCGCGGGCGAGTCGGGGTCATTGCCCGTCCGTTGCACGGGAGTTACCGAGTGCTCACCAAGATCGGGGCGGGCACGGATGTGCGACGATCGGCCCATGTCCACCACCGGGAGACGGGTCGGCCGGCCGCGCGCCCAGCAGCGCGCGGACAGCGGACTGTCCGCGCGCGAAGAACTGCTGACTGCCGCCGCCGAGCTGTTCACCACCCGCGGATACGCCGCGACCACCACCCGGGCCGTCGCGGAACGGGCCGGCATGCGGCAGGCGACGATGTACCACTACGTCGCGGGCAAGGAGGATCTCCTGGCGGAGCTCCTGGAATCCACGGTCACTCCGTCGTTGGCGCTGGCCGGGAAGTTGCTCGCCGACGATGCGACGGCCCCCGAGGACCGGCTGTGGGAGCTCTGTCGCTCCGACGTGGCGCTGCTGTGCGGTGGGCCGTACAACCTGGGTGCCCTGTACGTACTGCCCGAGGTGCGGGCCGAGCGGTTCGCCGGCTTCCACCGGGTGCGGGACGAGCTCAAGGAGGCGTACGGGACGCTGCTGGCGGCGACCCGGGCGGGGGCGGCGCTGGACGAGGGGGAACTGGCGCTCCGTACCGATCTGGTCTTCGGGCTCATCGAGGGCGTGATCCTGGTCCGCCGCTCGGGGCCGGATCGGCCGGTGGCCGCGTTCGCGGCGGCGACGGCGGATGCGGCGTTGAGAATTGTCGGGACCCGGCCCGACTGACGGGCCCGCCCGCGCCCGGCCAGGGGTTGTGTGCCTTCGGGGCCGGACCATGCCTCGGGCAGCCGGACGCCCGGTCGGCATGCGCGGTGCGGGCGGGGCATGCCTGGGCCGGCCCGCTCCATGCGGACCGGCCGAGGGCTTTCCGTCCTCCGTTCGTCCCGGCGGCGATCCGCCGGGCAGGTGCTAGGTCCGACTGCTCTTCATCGAGGCACCGACGCAGACCAGCCCGAGCAGCAGCGCCAGACCGCCGATGATGACGTTGTTGATGATGACGCCCATGTCGGGGCTGCTGCCGACGATCCACGGCGACAGGATCATCCAGATGCCCATGGCGCAGATGGCCCAGCTCAGGCCGTACATCCGGGCCGGCATCACGGTGAACCCGAGTCCCAGCACCGCGATCGCGATCCCCATGATCAGGTTGTGCTGCACGAGTGTGGGCTGGCTCGCGGTGAAGTGGAGCACCCAGGGCGAGACGGCGCAGTAGAGGCCGACGAGGAACACCGGTCCGTCCACGAGTGCCACATCGCGACCGCCGAGCATGCGGGCATAGCGTTCCCGCATTTCGGAAACATCCGGGTGACTGGTTATGTCAGCGCGGGTGTGTGAGACGTTGGACATGAGAGTCGTCTCCTTCGATCCTGCAGGCCCGACCGCGGAGGGTGAAGTGCGGTAGGCGCCTCCTGCCACCATTCTGCGCTTATATGGGCCTTATGTGCATGTTCGGCCCCTAGGAACTGTGCGAATCCAGGCCATGGGCCAGGGCCGTCAGCTGTGCCGTTCGCAGGACCCGGCCTCCGTACCCCGGCAGCGGGACATGCAGCGGCTCCGTCCAGCGCGACGGGATCGCATCGCTCCCGTGCACCGCCCCGGCCAGGCCGCCGGTGACGGCCGCGACCGTGTCGGTGTCCCCGCCCACGTCGATGGCGGCCGCCAGCGCGTCCTCGAAGGTACGTGTCGTACGCAGCGCCCAGACAGCGGTGCCCAGGCACGGCCACACCGCCCCGTTGAACTCCGTCGCCAGGCCGGGGTGCCAGTCGGGCGAGAGGACCGTCGCCCAGCGTTCGCGCCGGTCGTCGTGTACGGCGGCCAGCGCGCCCGGGAGGGCGGTGAGCGGGTCGTCGCCGTTCAGTGCCACCCGGATCAGGTCATGGAGGACGGCGGTGCCTTCCCAGGCGGCCCGGTCGCCGTGCGTCAGTGCCGCGATCCGGCGGGCGGCGTCCATTGTCGCCGCGCGAGCCGCCGGCTCCGGGCCGTCGGCTCGCGCGAAGTACACGGCAGAGGTCGCCGCCCGCATCAGCGAACCGTTGCCCGCCGCACGCCCGTCGACCTGGAAGTGGAGTGCGGCGGCCAGGTCCCAGGGATCGCCGCTCGTCAGGACGTACTCGGTCTGCAGACCGATGTCCTTCGGCTCACCCGCCGCCCACCGCCGGAACCTGCCGAACATGTCGGCGAGGTCGAGCCCGTCCCGCTCCAGCAGGGACTCACCGACCAGGACAGCCATCTGGGTGTCGTCCGTCGCCTCGCCCGGATCCCAGCCACCGCCCCCGCACATGGCCCCGACGCCCTTTGGGAACCGGGTCGTGTACGCGCCGGCGGGACCGAACTCGAACGGCGCCCCGAGCGCGTCCCCGACCGCAGATCCGACGACGGCGCCCACCGCCCGGTCCTGTCTGCTCCCCTGGTCCATGGGGTCAGCGTAGGGAGAACGACCTGCTCCGGTACACCCGATATGCCGCGCCCACCAGGACCGTCGCGGTCAGGAACAGGACCGTGAACCACTGGAAGTACCAGTGCCCGCCCGCAGGGTCGTACACCGCGGCCCGCGGCCAGGCCAGATTGACGGTCATCACCAGCCCGTACAGCAGCGCGAGCGCGTTGACGGCAATGCCCCAGCGGCCCAGCGAGAACAGCGGCCGGCCCGTCTCGTCCACGGCGTCCGTCCGCGCGGCGAACGTACCGCGCAGCCGGCGGACCAGCAGCGGACCCGTCACCATCGAGTACGCGAGGTACAGCATCACTATGCAGGTGGTGCCGATCGCCAGGAACGCGTCGGGCGAGGCGAAGTTGAGCAGCAGCAGGACCGCCGAGAGCACGCCCACGACGACTGCCGGGGCTGTCGGCATACCGGTACGCGCGTTGACCTTCGACAGCAGACCGGAGCACGGCAGCCGGCCGTCGCGGGCCATCGAGAACAGCATCCGGCAGGCCGCCGTCTGCACGGCGAGGGTCGCCACGGCGATGGCGATCACCACGTCCGCCAGGAGCACCCGGCCGACCCCGTCGCCGAGGCTGCTGGTCAGCACGTAACTCATGCCGTCGACCGCGAGATGACCGTCGGTCAGGCTGGGCGCCGCCAGCAGCCCGCCCAGCACCAGCAGCCCGCCGAGCAGACCGGCCGCGCCCAGGGCGGAGAGGACGGTGCGCGGTGCGGTACGGCGCGGGTCGCGGGTCTCCTCGCTCATCTCGCCCGCGCTGTCGAAGCCGATCATGACGTACGCGGCCGTGAACGAACCCACCAGCAGCGCGCCGAACACGCCCGTCCCGGCGCCACCGGTATGGAAAGTGACGGTCGGGGTGCGCTCCGAGTGGGTGAGGAGCAGCACCACGATCAGCACGGCGCCGATGATCTCGGCGGTGACACCGACCCGGTTGATGACCGACATCACGCGGTTGTCGACGATGTTCACCAGCGTGGTGAGGACCAGCAGGATGGTGCCGAGCAGCGCCGCGTTCATCGCACCCGTCGGGGACAGCGGTGCGGGGTCGCCGCCGATCAGCTGGAACCCCGACCAGATGGGCGGCATCACCATCTGCAGGGCCAGCGCGGCTGCGGCGACCACCACGATCTGGCCGATGACCATGATCCAGCCCGCGAACCAGCCGAAGGTCAGGTTGGACAGCCGCGACGACCACTGATAGATCGCGCCGGATATCGGGTAGCGGGCGGCGAGTTCGGCGAAGCAGGCGGCGACCAGCAGCTGGCCGATCAGCACCGCGGGCCACGCCCAGAAGAAGAGCGGGCCGCCGAAGGAGTAGCCGACGGCGAAGAACTGGAACACCGTCGTCAGCACCGAGATGAACGAGAAGCCCGCGGCGAACGAGGCGTAGCGGCCGAGGCTTCGGTGGAGCTCCTGACGGTAGCCGAACTCCTGCAGGGGCGAGCTGGATTCGGCGGGGACGGGGGGATCGGGGAGTACGTCGGTGGGGGCGGTGACGGACATGGCAGCACCTGCTCTCAGGGACGGGGAGGGGGAGGGGGAGGGAGGGTGTTCAGGAACGAGGGGTGTGGCGTGCTTCCTGGCCGAACGAGGACAGGGGCAGGGCACCCGCGGGCAGCGTTGTCCCGCCGTCGGCCAGCCGTCGCCCGAGATAGCGGAAGGTCTGGACGGTCTGCGCGTAGAGGTGTTCGCCGGCGATGACACCGGGGCGTGCGGGCCTGCCCGGACCGGTGAAGGCGGGCAGCGGGGCGATGGGGGTGTCGTAGTCGACTGTGCAGAACAGCGGGAAGGAGTAGCGCTCCTCGGTGACCTTGCGAACCCGGTGGGAGGTGGCGGCGAACTCGCCGTTGGTCCAGAGCTCCAGCAGATCACCTGTGTTGACGACGAAGCAGTCGTCGAGCGGCGGTGCGTCGATCCACTCGCCGGCGCCGTTCATCACCTCCAGGCCGGGGGCGGTGGGGCGCAACAGGGTGAAGCATTCGTAGTCGGTGTGGGCGCCGATGCCGGGGCGGTCCTCCGCCGTCGGGTCGTACGGGTAGTGGATCAGCCGGAGCTGGCTGGTGGGCTGGGTGAGATACGGGGCGAACGCGTCCCGGGGCAGACCGAGCGCCTCGGCGAAACCGCCGAACAGGGTGTGGCCCAGGGCGAGGACGGCGTCGTACCAGGCGGTGACCGGCTCACGGAACCCGGACAGTGCCGGCCACTGGTTGGGGCCGAGCAACGGACCGGTGACTTCGGGGAGTTCGAGGGAGAGGTCGAAGGCCTCCTTGCGGTCGGGGGTGGCGCCGGCGAAGACTTCCTCGCCCTCGGGTACGTAACCGCGATGGTTGGACGACTTGCCGATCCAGCAGGCCATCTTCTCCTCGACGGGCTGGGCGAAGAACGCCTTCGCGGCGTCCAGCAGCCGGTCGAAGAGCGCGGGGTCGATGCCGTGCCCCGAGAGGTAGAGGAAGCCGGTCTCTCGGGCGGCACGTCCCAACTCGGCCACGGCGTGAGCGCGTTCTTCGGTGCGGCCGGTGCGCAGGGCCGTGATGTCCACGACCGGGAGCTCGGTGAAGGAGGTCGGGGACATCAGCGGATGCCTTCCGGGGCGAGCGCGGATGCGGCGAGGGCAGTGGTTCCGGTGGAGTGGAGCGCGGCGAGGAGTCCCTCGGTGGCGGTGATCTCGAAGGCCCGGGTGTACGGGCTGCCGTCGGGCCGCACGTCGTTCACCAGCAGTCCCGCGCAGCCGTCGAGCGCCGGGTCCGGTACGGCGCCCACGCGGTGGGGCAGCGTCGAGCGCTCGACGGTCCACCGGCCGTGCTCGATCCGGCCGAGGGAGAGCTCGAAGTCGAGGAGGGCACGGGCCCGGCCGATGTCGATGGCGCCGCGTACCAGTTCGGTCAGCGAGGCATCGGCGGGCAGCGGTTCGGCGCGGTCGCGCACCTGGGCGAACCGGTCGCCGGCTCGGACCAGCAGGCCCGTGCAGCCGGTCTCCGGATCGAACAGCTCGACGGCGGCGGACGGTCCGGCGGTGCGCACCGGGCGCCAGTGTTCGAGGTAGGCGACGTGTACGCCCGTCTCGACGAGCACGGCGCCCTCGCGGCGCAGCCGCCCGGCGTCCGGGAGTCCGACGGGCCCGAAGTCGAGGGTGCGGGCCCAGTGGAACACGTCGGAGCGCTGCCGCAGCCGCCCCGCGAAGGCCTCCTGGCGGGTGAGCGCGAGAAGCTCCTCGAAGCGGAGCCCGGACAGGGAGGTGACGCCGGGGTGGCGGGGGTGGTTCGCGGGCTGCCGCAGATCCGCGTACCGGGCGGGGCCCTGCACCCAGGTCACGGCAGTGGTGGTGTCCCGGCGCCCGTCCGCGTCGACGAGCAGCGAACGGTGCCAGACACCGGTCAGTTCGGGGACGGCTGGCTGGAGGGTGTGCGGCTTCGCGGACATGGCGGCCCCTTGCGGCGCAGCGGCCGGAGCCGCATTCCTGTCGGATGACAGAAATTAGGGAGAGCCTGTTTCCGGTGAATGACACGGCCGTGTCCGTGCGGCGCCGAAGTGCTCACTGCGGTCGCGCACAGCAGAGACCGGCCGGGGCGGTGACGCAGCCCCGGCCGGTCGGTGGCGACCCTGTGACGCTACTGCGGGGGCATCAGGACGGTGTCGACGATGTACACCGTGGCGTTGGCGGTCGGGACATTGCCGCAGACGACCTTCGAGGTGTCGTTCACCGTGTAGGCCAGGTCCGAGCCGGAGGTCGTCAGCTCGCTCTTGGCCAGTGTGGCGAAGGAGCCCTTGTCCAGCTGTTGCGGCGCCAGCTTCTGACCCACCACGTGATACGTCAGGACCTTGGTGAGCTGCTCCTTGTCCGCCAGCAGCTTGTCCAGGTCGGCCTGCGGGATCTTGGCGAACGCGTCATTGGTCGGGGCGAACACGGTGATGTTCTGCGCGTTGTTCAGGGTGTCGACCAGACCGGCCTTCTGCACCGCGGTGACCAGGGTGGAGAGCGCCGGGTTGTGCGAGGCTGCCGTGGCGACCGGGTCCTTCGCCATACCCGCGAAGCTGCCCGCACCGTCCTTCGGCACGGATGAACAGGCCGGTCCGAACGGCTCGTTCATGTCCATCGACTCGCTCGCCGCAGCCGACGGCGATGACTTGGCCGCGCTTGCGGGGGAGCCGGACGAGGCGTCCTTGGAGTCGCTGGAGCAGGCTGTGAGGGCCAGTGGCAGAAGCGCGGCGGTGGAGACGGCAACGGCGGCATGGCGAAGGTGCAGAGGGGTCATGTGATTCTCCTGAAGCGAGATGCGCGAGGCGCGCGAGACGGTTGAGAACGAAGGAGTGAATGAAGGTGCGTGTGGGGGGTGTTCGGGTCAGGACACGTCGACCACCACCGAGTGCCAGCCGGTCGCACCGTCCGGGACGGTGCCGACGCGTTCGCCGGTCTGGGTGGCCCCGGTCCCGTCGGTCGCACGGACCTCCAGCGTGTGGTGGCCGGAGGTGGCCGGCCACTGCCACACCCACTGGCGCCAGGTGTCCCGGTTGTCCTGTGCCGCGAGCCGGGCCGGATGCCACGCGCCGCCGTCGACCCGTACCTCCACCCGGGAGATCCCCCGGTGCTGGGCCCAGGCCACCCCGGCGACGGGTACGATGCCGGGCTTCGGCGAGGCGAACGGACGCGGTGTGTCGATCCGGGACTCCGTCTTGACCGGCGCCTGCCGGGACCAGCTGCGCCTGACCCAGTAGGCGTCGAACGAGGCGAACGTCGTCAGCTCGATGTCCTTGATCCACTTGCAGGCCGAGACGTACCCGTAGAGTCCCGGCACCACCATGCGGACCGGGAAGCCGTGCGCGAACGGCAGGGGTTCGCCGTTCATGCCGAGGGCGAGGATCGCGTCGCGCCCGTCCATGACCGTCTCGACCGGTGTGCCGATCGTCATGCCGTCGACGGAACGGGCCACGATCTGGTCGGCGGGACCGCCCTGCGAAGGCGGTTTCACCCCGGCCTCACGCAGCAGATCGGCCAGCCGCACACCGATCCACCGGGCATTGCCCACGTACGGGCCGCCGACCTCGTTGGAGACGCATGCCAGGGTGATGTCGCGCTCGATGATCTCCCGCCCCAGCAGGTCCTGGAAGCTGACCATGAGTGGACGGGCGACTCCCTCGCCGTGGATTCTCAGCCGCCACGAACCGGCGTCGATGCGCGGCACGACCAGGGCGGTGTCCACCCGGTAGAAGCTCTTGTTCGGGGTGATGAACGAGCTCAGCCCGCGAATCCGCAGATCCGCCCCGGGCGGCACGGCGGGCGCCGGCGACGCGGGTACCGGGAGGACGAGGTCATGCCGTGAGGCGGCGGCGCCTGCCTGGACGGAGGACGTCAGCCGCCGTCCCAGGAACCCCGCACCGGCCGAGGCCGCCGCCGCAGCGGTCGCCGCGATCACGAAACCGCGCCGGTCGAAGGCGCCGTCCCCCTGCCCGTCCCTCGCTCCAGCCGCGGGAGAGGGACGGAGCACCGGGCCGAGCCGTCCGACCAGGAGATACAGCACTCCCGCGGCCACTACGGCACCCACCACCGAGGGCAGGGCATCGGTGGGGCTGCCTTCCGGCCGCCCCACCGCCGCCACCGCCCCGACCACGCCGAAGATCAGAACGGCCGCCGAGCCGAGCAACCGGTGCCGCAACGCCAGGATCCCGACGGCCACGGCGAATACCGCCAGCAGCGCCAGGATGCCCAGTTGGAGCACCAGTTTGTCGGCGGTGCCGAAGTGCCGTACGGCGAAGTCCTTCACGGCCGGGGGAGTGCGGTCGATGACCGCCCCGCCCACCGCCGCGACCGGCCCCGCCTCCGGACGTACGACAGCCGAGGCCAGTTCGGCCACGGCCAGGGCGCAGAAGCCGGCGATCAGACCGCTGAGCCCGGCGAAACCGGCACGTGCCCAGCGGGACCGTCGGGACCGTCGGGACCCGGTGGCCCTGTGCTCCTGCACATCGTTCTGTTCTTCGCTCACATCTGGGGTTCGTCACCGGACGGCCTGCGGATTGGTCCGTCAACCGATCGGATGAGAAACGGTCATCCGCCGATCCCTCGGAGCCCCGGTTGCGAATCACCTTCGAGGGCCCCTGGGAGAGGGCCCGTTCGGCGCACACCGGGCTCCGCCAGGCACGGGCAGGCACCCGCCGGACCCGGATCAGCGGGTTCTTCCCCGGCCGCCGTGGAAGCGCTGAGCAGCCGCCGTCAGTCGAGGCCGCGCGCCCGTTCGAAGCGGGCGCGGGCCTCGGCCAGGTCCACCAGCGGATCCGGATAGCTGAGCCGCGCCCGGTCCGGACCCGTGAGCTGCCAGGGCTCGTGGACCGCAGCGTCCTCCAGGCCTGCCAGCTCGGGCACCCAGCGCCGTACGTACGTGCCCCGCGGATCGAACCTCTTGCCCTGGACCACCGGATTGAGCACCCGGTTGGGGCGGGTGTCCGTACCGGTGCCCGCCACCCACTGCCAGTTGAGCTGATTGTTCGCCAGATCCCCGTCGACCAGGAGATCCAGGAAGTGACGGGCGCCGACACGCCAGTCCACGTACAGCGTCTTCGTGAGAAAGCTCGCGACCAGCATCCGGCCCCGATTGTGCATCCAGCCCTCGTGCGTCAGCTGTCGCATCGCCGCGTCGACCAGCGGATAGCCGGTGAGTCCGGCACGCCACGCCTCGATCTCGTCGGGATCGGACCGCCACCGGTCGCCCCGCGGACGGTAGTCGGTCCATGCCGCGTCCGGCCGGGCGGCGAGGACCTGGTGGTGGAAGTCCCGCCAGGCCAGCTGCCGTACGAACGCGTCGGCGCCCGGTCCGCCCTTCTCCCGTGCCCGGTTCACCAGTTCGGCTGCGGAGAGGCAGCCGAAGTGCAGATACGGCGACAGCCGGGACGTCGCGTCCCCGCCGAGGTCGTCGTGGCCGGACCCGTAGTCGGCCATCGGACCGTGCAGCCAGGAGGCCAGCAGTCGGCGCCCTGCCGTCTCGCCGCCCTCGGTGAGACCCGGTGAGACTCCCGTGACCTCCGCTCGCTCCGGCAGCGGTGCGGACGTCGCGGTGTCCGGCACCCGTACCGCCCGGGGACCGGACAGTGTGCCCCGTACCCCGGCCGCCTCCCAGCGGCGGAAGTACGGGGTGAACACCGCGAAATGGTCACGTCCCGCCGGGACGACCCGGCCCGGGGCGAGCGCGGTGACCACTGCGTCATGGACGTGCAGGGTGCAGCCGACAGCGCCGAGAGCCGTACGCAGACGGTCCTCGCGTTTCCGCGCGTACCCGCTCACCCCGGCGGCGATGTGCAGACTCCGGGCACCCGTCTCCGCGACCACGGCGCAGGCCCCGGCGACCACGTCGCCGCGGCGGACGACGAGCCGGCCGCCGCGGCGGCGCAGCTCCGTGTCGAGACCGACGAGACAGTCGGCGAGGAACGCCCGCCGGTTCGGCGCGTCGAAACCGGCCCGGCGGATGCCGTCGTCCTCGACGAAGAGGGGGACGACGGCATCCGTCCCGCGCACCGCCGCGGACAGGACGGGGTTGTCGTGCAGCCGTAGATCGGAGGTGAACAGCGCCACCGAGACGGTCATGGCAGGGAGCCCCTCACACGGTCGGGAAGGTCAGCAGCGCCAGCGGCGCGGACGTCGGCTGCGCGGAGCCGCCGGCCGGCTCGACGGTGATCCCTATGCCCGACGCCCCGTCGACCGGACCGTCCAGCAGCACGGTGTTGCTCGTCGCCGCCCGGTTCATCAGCCCCGCGGACCGCATGGTCCCACTGTCGTCGAACCACAACTGGTACACCTTGCCGCTGGGGGCAGGTGCCATCCCCGAGGTCGCGAAAACGGCCCGGTTCTCGGTCTGCGAGACCACGACGGTGCCCTTCGCCCCGCCCTTCAGCGTGCCGGACCTCGTCCTCGCGTCCGGCGCCGCGAGGACCTGCGCCACCTGCTCGCTCTGCTGCTGTGCCCGGTACGTCTCCTGCTGTGCGTTCCGGGCGACCTGGTTCTGCCACACCGCGATCCCGCCGAACCCGGCAGCGGCGGCCAGGGCCGCGGCGAGTGCGAACTTCGGCCAGCGGCCGGCTCGTTGGGCGGAGGGGGCCGAGCGGGAGCGCCGGCCGTGCGACGGGGATTCCTGCCGCACCGTCGTGATCTCCCGCAGCACCCGGGCGCGGAGCTCGTGCGGCGGGGCCGCGGACACCGCGAGCCCGAGCCGGGTGGCGGTCTCGGAGAGTTCCCACACCTCCACTGCGCAGGCCTCGCAGTCGCCGAGATGGCGTTCGAACTCCCGGCGCTCCGCGTCCGGCAGCGCGTGCAGGGCGTACGCCCCGGTCAGCGTGTGCAGTTCGGCCCCGCTCATGCGATCCACCTTGCTCATGCGCTCACCCCGAGGCAGTCGCGCAGCCGGATCAGCCCGTCGCGCAGTCGTGTCTTGATCGTCCCGAGCGGTACGGCGAGGAGTTCCGCCACTTCGCGGTAGGTCAGACCGCGGTAGTAGGCCAGTGTGACGGACTGACGTTGCAGCTCGGTCAGGGTCCGCAGGCAGCGGCGTACCTGCTCCCGCTCCAGCCGGCTCTCGACCTGCTCGGTGACCTCGTCGAACTCCGGCGTACGGTCCAGCAGTGCCGCCCGGTGCTCGCGGGCCGTCGTCGCCTCGACGGAGCGCACCCGGTCCACCGCCCGGTGATGGGCCAGTGTCAGCACCCAGTTCATGGCGCTGCCGCGGGAGGCCTGGAAGCGCGGGGCGGTCCGCCACACCTCGACCAGCACTTCCTGCGCCACCTCCTCCGACTGCGCGGGGTCGCGCAGCACACTCCGTACAAGACCGAGGACCGGGCCGCAGACCGCGTCGTACACCCTGGCGAACGCATCCTGGTCGCCTCGGGCCACCAGCTCCATGAGCTCCTGGAGATCGGGCCCCGCCGATGGTGCTCCGCTGATGTGCACGGCTACTTTCACGCGGGCTTCCTCCCAGGATGCGCATCGGTTCCGTGAGGTGATTCGGAGCCGACGGCAGCGCGGATTGGTCAGTGCGCGGAATCTTTCCACGTCGCCCCGAATTCGCGATACATCGTGGTTGACGTGTCGAGGCACTCGCGATATATTTGTCCACGAGTATTCGATGGCGAAGTGAAGGGCGTGGGGGCAGTGGCCAAGCGGCGCAAGCTCAGCAATCCACTGGCGCTGACGGTGATGGTGCTGCTCGCGGAGCGGTCCATGCATCCGTACGAGATCGCCCAGACGCTTCGCCGGCGCGGCAAGGAACACAGCGTCAAGATCAATTTCGGCTCGCTGTACACCGTCGTTCAGAACCTGGAGAAGCACGGTTACGTCGAGGTGGCCGGTGTGCAGCGCCAGGGCAACCGCCCCGAGCGCACGCTCTACGGCCTCACCGAGGCGGGGCGCGTCGAAATGGTCGACTGGCTCTCCGATCTGCTGGCTGCGCCGGCCGCCGAGTACCCGGTCTTCGAGACCGCGCTCTCGCTGCTGCCGGTGCTGCCGCCGGAGGACGTGGCGGAGCTGCTGGAGACCCGGGAGGCGGCACTGGAGCTCCAGTCCGCAGCGCTCCGGGGTGTCCTCGGCCGGTTGACGGAGAAGCTGCCCCGGGTGTTCGTCGTGGAGAGCGAGTACCAGCTCCACATGATCGACGCACAGCTGGAGTGGATCAAGAAGTTCCGCACGGAGCTCGCCGACGCCACGATCAGCGGTATCGAGGAGTGGAAGTCCTTCCACGAGACCGGTGAAGTGCCGCAGGACTGGCAGGACCTGGACGAACAGGAGATCGTCCTCGACCCGGAGCGGAAGACGTAGCGCAACGAGGACCTCATAAGCAGCAGGAGCACTACCGGAGAAGAAGTACCGGAGAAGAAGAAAGACCCTGGCAGGAGGCTGTTGGAGCAGCGCCCGCCAGGGTCTCGAACCCCGGACCGGCCACGCCGTGAGGGCGAGCCAGGCGATCGAGGTGCGGCACACCCAGGATAGCCCGGCTCCTTTCACGCGGATCGGCTCGGCATGCCCGAACACCCCGCTGACCACAGGAGAGCTCCGTCATGAGCACCCGTGCGCCCGCAGTAGAGGCGCGACAACTGATCAAGACCTATCCCGGCGATGTCACCGCGCTCAACGGCATGGACCTCACCGTCGGTGCCGGCACGGTCTTTGGACTCCTCGGCCCCAACGGCGCCGGAAAGTCCACCACCGTGAAGATCCTCACCACCCTCGCCCGCCCGGACTCCGGAGCCGCGACGGTCGCCGGACACGATGTCCTGCGCCACCCCGACCGGGTCCGCCGCGCGATAGGCGTCGTCGCTCAGAGGTCGGGCGCCGACCCCGTCGCCACCGGCCGGGAGAACCTGGTGCTGCAGGGCAGGCTCTACGGGATGCGGGGCGCCGCGATCCAGCGCCGCGCCGATGAGCTCCTGGACCGCTTCGATCTCGCCGACGCCGCCAAGCGCCAGGTCAAGGGGTACTCCGGCGGCATGCAGCGCCGCCTCGACGTGGCGCTCGGCCTGGTCCACCGGCCCGAGGTGCTCTTCCTCGACGAGCCCACCACCGGACTCGACCCCGAGGCCCGGACGGCCATGTGGGACGAGATCTCCCGGCTGGCCGGCGACGAGGGCCTCACGATCGTGCTCACCACGCACTACCTGGAGGAGGCCGACCGGCTCGCCGAACGCATCGCGATCGTCGACCGCGGCCGGATCGTCGTCGAGGGCACCCCCGACGAGCTCAAGGGTGAACTCCGGGGCGACGCCGTCCACATGGAGCTGCGCGCCGACGGTGACCGTACGGCGATCACCGCCGCCCTCGCCGGAGTGCCCGGGGTGTACGAGGTGCTGGCCGACGGCCGCCGGGTGAGCGTCCGCGCCGAGGACGGCGCCGCCGCCGTCCCGGTACTGCTCACCGCATTGGAGCAGGCCGGTGCGTCGGTCGCCGCCGCCACCGTCGCCCGCCCCTCCCTCGACGACGTCTATCTGCGGTACGCCGGACGCCGCTTCTCCGAGGCCGAGGCCGCAGACGACGGGCAGGCCCCCGCTCCCATCGCCGCAGGAGGCTCCCGATGAGCAGTCAGACCCTCGCCCAGACCTGGTACATGACCCAGCGGCAGTTGATGGCGATCATCAGGCAGCCGGTCTTCCTGGCGATCTCCCTGATCCAGCCGGTGATCTGGCTGTTCCTGTTCGGCAACCTCTTCAAGAAGGTCGTCGAGCTCGGCGGCTTCGGGACCACGTCGTATCTGGACTACCTGATCCCGGGCATCGTGGTGATGAGCGCCCTCGGATCGAGCATGTGGGCCGGGATGGGAACCCTGGAGGAGATCGAGCGGGGCACGCTCAACCGTTTCCTGACCACCCCGGTCAGCCGGAACGCGCTGATGAACGCCAACGTCGTACAGAACGGCATCAGCACCGCCGTGCAGTCGGTGATCATCGTGCTGCTCGGCTGGGCCGCCGGTGCCACCTACCCGGGCGGGGCGGGCGGACTGCTGATCCTCCTCGTCGCGTCGATCCTGCTCGGTACGGTGTTCGGCGCGCTCTCCAACGCCTTGGGGATGCTGGTCCGCCAGCGTGAGTCGATCATCGGCATCAACACGTTTCTCCTGCTGCCGCTGACCTTCCTCTCTTCCTCGTTCATGGCGCCGAGTCAGATGCCGTCGTGGATGCGGCAGATCGCGGACTTCAACCCGGTCAACTGGGCGATGGTGGCAGGCCGTTCGGCGCTGACCGCGGACCCCGACTGGGGCCTGGTGCTCAGCCGCGGGGGAGCGCTGCTGGTGCTCGCGGTGGTGGCGGTCTGGCTGTCGACCCGCACCTTCCGTTCGTACCAGAAGTCCGTCTGACGGTCAGGAGTGCGGCGGGGGTTACGACAGCGCCGTGTCATGGAGCCGGTCCGGGTGCGTCTGCCCGGGCCGGCTCCGCGGCTTGCGGACCGAGCGCACGACCAGGAAGACGAGCAGGCCGAACGGCGACAGCAGGATCGTCAGCACCAGCAGGGGACTCATCACCAGGACGGGGATGCCCAGCCGCCGCCCCTCCAGGAACATCCACTGGCCCAGCAGCAGATCCCAGGCGATGACCTGGGCCCAGATCGCCCCCGCACCGTTCGCCAGCACGGTCAGGTCGCGGAACGTGTCGATGTCGGGACTGCGTACCGCGGCCCAGAGTTCGGGGAAGACCGGCACGGCCATGACGACATAGATGACCAGTACCGGCAGCACGGTGAGCGGTGACGCGGCGAGGCGCGCGGTGGGCCGCCAGTGCGGGGCCAGGATCATCAGCAGCCAGAAGGGCGCGGCCAGCCAGAACGAGACTTCGAAGAGTGTGCCGGTCATGCCACGAACTCCTTCTTGCCGGCATCAGCCTTACGGGACAGGGGAATCGGCCGCAGCGCCGCGTACGTACCGGCGGCGGTGGCGGCCAGGACCGCGGCCGCGGTGCCGAGCGTCGCGCCGTCCGGGTGGATCAGCGGCTGCCCCCGCAGCGCCTGCCAGGCGACGAGGGCGACGACCGCCGCGTACGCCCCGGAGGCGACGCGCACCAGACGCAGCCGGACCCGCGGGTCACCCAGTCGGGGAAGGCGCGGGGCCAGCACGGTCAGGGCGAACAGGAAGAGCGGGAGCAGCTGGAGCGCATGCATCCCGACGAAGTGCGGGATGCGCAGATCGCCGCCGGTCGTCGACCAGCCGGTGAGCGGCATCGAGGGGCCGCCGTCCGGTACGCCGACGGAGTGCGCGCCGACCACATCGGCGGTGTCGAGGTTGCCCGCGGCTCGCTGCCCGGGCGTCGGCTGCGTCATCAGGAAGCCGAATCCGGCTCCCACCAGGGCTATGAGCACACCGGAGCGGATCGCCAGGGCGGCGGCGCGGTCCAGGATATGGGCGCGCAGCAGCAGGATCGCGATGACCAGGGTTCCGGTCCAGAGGATGACGACGGTCGCGCCCATCACGGTGAACAGCCGCTCGTCGAGGGGGGTGGCGTGGTTGAAGTGGCTGCGCCTGCCTCGGATCACCTGCCCGGTGATGATCGCCATCTCGACCAGGCTGGAGAGGGCGACCACGGTCCCGGCCACCCAGCCGGTGCGCCGGCCACGGGTGAGCAGCGTCAGCATCCAGGCGAGTGCCAGGGCGTACACCACGAACGAGACCGCGAACTTGAAGGGCTTGAACCAGATTGCCGAGCCCGCGAGGACCCGGTCGTCGACCAGCAGCCCCACCCCGGAGACGACGGCCATGACGGCCATTGCCGCGGCAAAGAGGACTAAGGGACGGTGCCAGGAACGCCATGACGACATGGGTGTACCCCCAGTGACAGTGAAGGGTCATTATGGATAGTGGAACTCCCCGCTATCCGATAGCGGAACTATCTATGATGGGATGCGGAGTTGGCAAGGGCGGAAGGAGGAACACGCGGTGCGCATCGGCGAGTTGAGTCGCAGGTCCGGGGTTCCGGTGCCGACGATCAAGTTCTATGTACGTGAAGGGCTGCTGCCCGCAGGGCAGTTGACCAGCCCGAACCAGGCGTCGTACGACTCCGGGCACGAGCGCAGGCTGAAGCTGATCCGCGCCCTGCTGGATGTCGGCGGCCTCTCGCTCGCCGCGATCGGGGATGTCCTGCAGACCATCGACGACCCCGCGCAGCCGGTGCACAACGTGCTGGGCGTGGCGGCGAAGCGGATCACGGCGCCGGCGGGGAGCGAGCCCGGGCCCGAGCTGGAGGACGCCCGCGAGGAGGTGGCCGAGTTGCTGGACCGGCGTGGCTGGCGGGCCGAGGCGCACAGTCCGGCCGGCGAGAGCCTGGCCGGGGTGCTGGTCGCGCTGCGGCGGGCGGGGCACGGAGGATTCATCGAGCTGCTCGACGACTACGCGGCCGCCGCGGAAGCGGTCGCCCAGGCCGACCTCGACTATGTGGGGCGGCGGGTGGCGCGCGAGGACCTGGTGGAGAGCGTGGTCGTCGGCACGGTGCTGGGCGAGGCGATGTTCAGCGCGCTGCGCCGGCTCGCACACGAGGACGCGTCGGCACGGGCGTACAGCGACGGCGGGCCGGGGGAGCCGCGCGGCGCCGGCTGACCGGGAGCCCAGGACATACGTACACCCGTGTCACCGTCCGGGAGCCGTGACACGCGTACGCCCCGGTCGCCGTCCGTCCTGGGCGGCGACCGGGGCGCACGTACCCACAAGAGGGGCCCGGGTGCGGTGGCCTACGCCGCGCGCTCCTGCTCGCGCTCCACCTGCTCGTTCCACTCCCGCTTCACCGAGCGCCAGGCGTCGTCGTTCTGGCCGAGGCGCCAGTAGCCGGAGATCGACAGCTGCGACAGCGGGATCTTCCGGTCGAGACGCAGGTACCGGCGGATCTCCTTCACGAAACCCGCCTCGCCGTGCACGAACGCCTGGACCTCGCCCGCGGGGAAGTCCAGCGACTTCACCGCCGCGGTCACGGCCTCGCCGACCGGTCGCTCGCCGCGGTGCAGCCAGGTGAGCTCCACCCCGTCGGCCGTCTCGATCTTCTGCTCCTCGGACGCGTCCGCCACCTCGATGTACGCGTGCGCCACCGCGCCCGTCGGCATCTGCTCCAGCGCCGCCGCGATCGCCGGCAGGGCGCTCTCGTCGCCGGCCAGGAGGTGCCAGTCCGCAGACGCGTCCGGCCCGTACCCGCCGCCGGGGCCCAGGAACGTCACCTGATCGCCCGGAGCCGCCCGCAGCGCCCACGGGCCGGCCAGGCCCTCGTCGCCGTGCACCACGAAGTCGATCGCCAGCTCCCGGGTGACCGGGTCCCAGGAGCGGACCGTGTAGGTGCGCGTGGTGGGCCACAGCTCGCGCGGGTACTCCTCGCGGATGCGGGCCATGTCGAACGGGTGCGCATAGTCCGCGCCCTCGGGTGCGAAGCACAGCTTGACGTAGTGGTCGGTGAACCCGGACAGCGCGAAACCGGCCAGCCCGTCACCACCGAGTACCACGCGCACCATGTGCGGGGTGATCCGCTCGGTGCGCAGTACCTGGGCCCCCTGCGCCGTGGGTGCCTGCCGCGCCGGTCGTTCTGCCACGAGGTTCTCCCTGCTCCGAATGCTTAGGCTTGCCTAAGTTAGCACTTCATGTCCGGAGGGCCGAGAGCAGGCGCTGCAGGGCGCCGCCCAGGCCCCACTGGTCGGCCAGTGCCTCGAGGGCGGCGGGATCGCGCGGCTCGGTGGGCAGCGCGGGATCGAACTCGGGCAGCGGTACGTCACCGGCGACCCGGACCACCGTCGGCGCGACGGCCACGTAGTCCCGCGCCTCGTCGAGCCGCTTGCGCTGCGAAGGTGTCAGCCTGGACGCCGGATCGTCCACCGCGGCCATGATCCCGGCCAGATCGCCGAAGGCGTCCAGCAGTTTCGCCGCTGTCTTCTCGCCGATGCCGGGGACCCCCGGCAGCCCGTCGCTCGGGTCGCCGCGCAGCAGCGCCAGATCGACGTAGCCGGAGCCGGCCACCCCGTACTTCTCGCGCAGCCACGCCTCGTCCGTGAGCTGGAGCGACCCGACACCCTTCAGCGGGTAGAGCACCCGCACCCCGCGGGTGTCGTCGACGAGCTGGTAGAGATCCCGGTCGCCTGTGACGATGTCCACCGGGCCGGTGGACAGGCCGGTGAGCGTGCCGATCACGTCGTCCGCCTCGTACTCCGCGACACCGACCCGGGCGATGCCGAGCGCGTCGAGCACGTCCTCGATGATCGGAACCTGCGGGGCCAGCGTGTCGGGGGTCTCCTCCTCGTCGGGCAGCCCGTCGGCGGTCTCCACCGCGACGCGGTGCGCCTTGTACGAGGGGATCAGCTCGACCCGCCAGTGCGGCCGCCAGTCCGCGTCCATGCAGGCCACCAGATCGTCCGGCCGGTGGTCCTGGACGAGCCGCCCGATGAAGTCGAGCAGTCCGCGCACGGCGTTGACCGGCGTGCCGTCCGGCGCGCGCACCGAATCGGGGACCCCGAAGTAGGCGCGGTAGTAGAGGGAAGCGGTGTCGAGGAGCATCAGGCGTCGCGTCACACCCCGATCATGCCGCACCCCACTGACACCGGCCCCGAAGTGAACTGGATCACTCTTCTGTTTGGTCCAGGTAAGTATGGGCAGACGCGCCATCGGAGCGGATCACGTCGCAATTGCAACTTGAGCGCGTGCCGAGCGGGCCGAATCCGCGCCGCTCCACGGTCTGCCGGAGGGGGTGGCGGGCCGTTTTCGGTTCAACGCGTGAGGTGTATGTGTCAAGGCTGCAAGCCGAACACTTGTACAAGGTATTCGGCAGACGACCCGATCAAGCCGTGCAGAAGCTCGAGAGCGGCACGGACCGCGACGAGCTGCGCGCCGACGGAACGACCGCAGCGGTGATCGATGCCTCGTTCACCGTCGAGCCGGGACAGATCTTCGTCGTGATGGGTCTGTCCGGATCCGGCAAGTCCACGTTGCTGCGGATGCTCAACGGGCTGCTGGATCCCACAGCCGGACGCGTGCTGTTCGACGGCCAGGACCTGACCGCCCTGAGCCCTCGCGAACTGCGCACCGTCCGCTCCTCCAAGATCAGCATGGTCTTCCAGCACTTCGCTCTCTTCCCGCACCGGAGCGTCCTGGAGAACGCCGGGTACGGACTCGAGGTGCAGGGTGTGCCGCGCGCCGAGCGTGAGAAGCGCGCTGCGGAGGCGCTGGAGCTGACCGGCCTCGCCGGCTGGGAGAAGTCCTGGCCCGACGAGTTGTCCGGCGGCATGCAGCAGCGCGTCGGCCTGGCCCGCGCCCTCGCCACCGACGCCGATCTGCTTCTGATGGACGAGTCCTTCAGCGCGCTCGACCCGCTGATCCGCCGCGACATGCAGGACCAGCTGCTCGAACTCCAGAAGAGGCTCAAGAAGACCATCGTCTTCATCACCCACGACCTCAACGAGGCCATGCGGCTCGGTGACCGGATCGCTGTGATGCGGGACGGAAAGATCGTCCAGCTCGGCACGGCCGAGGACATCCTCGTCACCCCGGCCAACGACTACGTCGCCTCCTTCACCCAGGACGTCGACCGCTCCCGGGTGCTGACCGCAGGCGCCATCATGGCCGAGCCGCACACCGTCCTGGGCACCGAGGCGGACGACGGCACGGAGCTCCGTACGCCCGCCGACATCCTCCGGTCGGCGCCGGCCACGGTCTCCGAGTCCACACCGATCATCGAGCTGTTCACGCCCTGCTCGCGCAGCGGAGTCGCGGTTGCCGTGACCGGTGCCGACGGCCGGCTCGTCGGGGTCGTGCCCCGGTCCCGGCTGCTCGCCGTCCTCGGCGAGCCGATGAGCCCCATCGAGGTCCCGCAGGACGCCGCCACCACCGTGAAGAAGGTGGCTGCCGATGTTTAGGATCCCGCTCGGTGAGTGGGTGGACACTGCGGTCGACTGGCTGCAGACCCATCTGGCCTGGTTGTTCGACGCGATCAGCTCGATCGTCAGCGGCATGTTCGACGGCATAGCCGCCGTACTCTCCGCCCCCACCCCGCTGGTCTTCGCGGGCATCCTCGCCGTCATCGCCTGGTGGCTGCGCGGTCTGCTCCCGGGTGTGCTCGCCTTCGTGGGCTTCGCGCTCATCGACTCCGTCGAGCTGTGGGACGAAGCGATGGACACGCTCACCCTGGTGCTCGTCGCCACCATCGTCACGCTTCTGCTGGCCGTGCCGCTCGGCATCTGGGCGGCACGCTCGAAGGCCGTGTCCGCGGTGACCCGGCCGGTCCTCGACTTCATGCAGACCATGCCCGCCATGGTCTATCTGATCCCCGGCGTCATCTTCTTCGGCGTCGGCGTGGTGCCCGGCATCATCGCCACGATCATCTTCGCGCTGCCCCCGGGCGTCCGGATGACCGAGCTCGGCATCCGTCAGGTCGACGGCGAACTCGTGGAGGCGGCCGAGGCCTTCGGCACCACCTCGCGCAACACGCTGTTGCGGGTCCAGCTGCCGCTCGCCCTGCCCACGATCATGGCGGGCATCAACCAGGTCATCATGCTGGGCCTGTCCATGGTGGTCATCGCCGGCATGGTCGGCGGCGGCGGCCTCGGCGGTTCCGTCTACCGCGCCATCGGTAACGTCGACGTCGGCCTCGGCTTCGAAGCGGGCGTCTCCATCGTCATCCTGGCGATGTACCTGGACCGGATGACCGGCGCGCTCGGCCGCGAGGTCTCCCCGCTGGCCCGTCGCGCGCTCGCCAGGGCCCAGTCGGTGACCGGCGGACTGAAGATCTGGAACCACCGGCCGCAGCCCGCCGTCGCGGTTGTCGGCGTCGTCGTCCTGGCCCTCGTCGCGGGCGGCATGGGCATGTTCGGTACGTCGAAGTCGGAGACCGGTACCGTCACCGACGCCGCGAACATCGGCAACGGCAAGAAGATCAGCATGGGATACATCCCGTGGGACGAGGGCATCGCCTCCACCTTCCTGTGGAAGGAGCTGCTGGAGCAGCGCGGCTTCGAGGTCGACGTCAAGCAGTACGAGGCCGGCGCGCTCTACACCGGTATGGCAGGCGGCCAGATCGACTTCGAGACCGACTCCTGGCTCCCGGTCACCCACGCCACGTACTGGAAGAAGTACCAGGACCGCCTGGAGGACATGGGCTCCTGGTACAGCCCCACCTCCCTGGAGCTGGCCGTCCCCGCGTACGTGAAGGGCGTCGACTCGCTCGACGACCTCAAGGGCAAGGCGTCCGACTTCAAGGGACGGGTCGTCGGCATCGAGCCGAGCGCCGGTGAGACGGGCCTGCTCAAGGAGAAGATCCTGCCGGGTTACGGTCTCGACAAGGAGTACAAGGTCGTCGACGGCTCGACGCCGTCGATGCTTGCCGAGCTGAAGCGCGCGTACGCCAAGAAGGAACCGATCGTCGTCCCGCTGTGGTCGCCGCACTGGGCGTACAACCAGTACGACCTCACCAAGCTCAAGGACCCCAAGAACCTCTGGGGCAAGGGCGACGGCATCCACACCCTGACCCGCAAGGGCTTCGCCGACGACAACCCCGAGGTCGGCAAGTGGCTCAAGAGCTTCAAGATGACCGAGGACCAGCTCACGAGTCTTGAGGCAAAGATCCAGACGACCGGCAAGGGCAAGGAGCAGGACGCCGTCCGCGCCTGGCTGAAGGACAACCCGGGCGTCGCCGACAAGTGGACGCCCGTCGCCAAGGCGGCGAAGGGCGCGAGCGGCAAGGACGAGCGCGACCGTACCGTCGAGATGGCCTGGTTCCCCTGGGAGGAGGACATCGCCGCCACGTACCTGTGGAAGGCCGTCCTGGAGGACCGCGGTTACAGGATCAACCTGAAGCAGTTCGAGGTGGGTCCGATGTATGCCGCGATGTCCCGCGGCCAGCTCGACGTGCAGTTCGACGGCTGGCTGCCGTACACCCAGAAGAACTACTGGAACAAGTACGGCTCCCGGCTCACCGACCTCGGATCGTGGTACGGGCCGACCTCGCTGGAGATCGCCGTCCCCTCGTACGTCAAGGGCATCGAGTCGTACAAGGACCTCAAGGGCCGCGGTGACGAGTTCAAGAACCGCATCATCGGCATCGAGCCCGGCACCGCCACCATGGCCAACCTGAAGAACAACGTGCTGCCCGCCTACGGCCTGGACAAGGAGTACAAGGTCGTCGACAGCTCGACGCCCTCGATGCTCGCCGAGCTGAAGCGCGCGTACGCCAAGAAGGAACCGATCGCGGTTCTGCTCTGGACGCCGCACTGGGCGTACAACCAGTACGACCTCACCAAGCTGAAGGACCCCAAGAAGGCCTTCGGCAACGGCGACACCATCCGTACGATCGCGAGCAAGGACTTCCCGAAGAACTACCCGCAGCTCACCAAGTGGTTCAAGGACTTCAAGCTCAGCGAGCAGCAGCTGGCCGGCCTGGAGAACGAGATCCAGAAGCGCGGGACGGGACACGAGGAAGAAGCCGTGAAGGCCTGGATGGACAAGAATCCGGGCATCGCGGACAAGATGGCTCCCCAGTAGCAGGAGCCTGACACAGCCGGAAGGGGTGGGTGCCGCCGATGGGCGGGACCCACCCCTTCCGGCTGTGTGACGTTCCTTTACCGGCCGTCCTTGCGTAACCGTGTGCGTAAGGTGCTGGCAGCCGGAAGGATGACGAGTCGGGAGGGAGCCGGACATGGACGACAAGGAAGCACTCCGCGTGGGCGCCGCGGTCCGCCGACGGCGCAGATCCCTGGGGCTCACACTGGCCGCGGTCGCCAGCCGCAGCGGCCTGTCCGTGCCGTTCCTCAGTCAGATCGAGAACGAGCGCGCCAGGCCCAGCGCCCGGTCGCTGGACCGGGTGGCCGACGCCCTGGAGACCACCACGGCACGGCTGCGCGCCGCCGCCGACTCGGCGCGCGCCGTCGAGGTGGTGCGGGCGGGCGAGGGCGACGGGGCACGCAGAGTGGTGCGTGGGCGGCATCAGCTCAGCGCGCTGGAGTTCACCGGCGAAATGGATCTCGGGCGGGAGTTCCAGCACCGCAACGACGAGGTGATGTACGTCGTGGAGGGCGCCGCCGAGGTGGAGGCGGAGGGGCAGGCGTACCGGCTGGAGCGCGGCGACACACTGTTCCTGTCGGGCGGCGTACGGCACCGCTGGCGGGCCACGATGCCGGAGACCCGGCTGCTGGTCGTCGCGGTCGCGGAACACGTCGACGCCACGAACGACCCGAGGCGCTGAGACCCGGTGTCCGAATCGGTGTCCGTCCCGATGCCTGCCCCGGCACCGGCGCTCCGCGTCGTCTCGCTCGTCCCCTCGCTCACCGAAGCCGTCGCCGCCACCGCCCCCGGCCTCCTCGTCGGCGTCACCGACTGGTGCACCCATCCGGCCGGTCTGACCGCCGCACGCATCGGCGGAACCAAGAACCCCGATGTGGCCGCGATCGTCGCGCTCCGCCCCGATCTCGTCGTCGCCAACGAGGAGGAGAACCGCGCACCCGACCTCGCCGTGCTCCGCGCCGCGGGCATCGAGGTCCTCACCACCGAGATCCGCGGCCTCGACCAGGCCTTCGCCGAACTGCACCGTGTCCTGGTCACCGGCTGCGGGCTGCCCAGGCCACGCTGGCTCGACGAGGCCGAGGCCGGCTGGGCGGCGCTCCCGCCGCCGGACGAGCCGCGCCGCGCGATCGTGCCGATCTGGCGCAGGCCCTGGATGGTGCTCGGCCGCGACACGTTCGCGGGCGATCTGCTGGCCCGGCTCGGCGTGCGGAACGTGTACGCCGGTCACGCCGAGCGCTACCCCCGCATCCCGCTCGACGAACTGAACGCGGCGGGCGCCGACCTGGTCGTTCTGCCCGACGAGCCGTACCGCTTCACCGCAAGCGACGGACCCGAGGCCTTCCCCGCACTGCCCGCCGCACTCGTCGACGGGCGGTATCTCACGTGGTACGGGCCGTCACTGGCCGGGGCGCCTGCGGCGCTGCGAGCAGCGCTCCGCTGAACAGCCCGCGCAGCGTCCGCAGCCCGGCCACCGCCCAGGCCGAAACCAGCAGCACGTACAGCGCGACGGCCAGCCAGGTGAACGCCGTCAGCCCGGTGTGCCGGGCCAGCCCCGCCGCGCCGGTGACACACGTGCCGACCGGGAAGGTGAAGCCCCACCAGGTCATGCTGAACGTCATGCCGCCCCGTACCGCCCGCACCACCATCGACACGGCCAGCGCCAGCCACAGCAGCGCGAACCCCATCACCGGCACCCCGTACAGCACGGCGAACGCCCCGAGCGCGGAGGCGTACGGCGCCCCGATCGCACCCGGCGCCACATCGGCGAGCTGACCGACCGCGGTCGTCGACTGGCCCAGCGGACCGAGGACCAGGAACAACGTGGGGGTCAGGGCGAGCGGCAGCGGACCCTGGTGGACCAGCCGCGCGAAGATCAGCGGCAGCATCATCAGCGTCGCCAGCAGGCTCAGCCCGAACATCGCGTAGCAGGCGAGCAGCATCGCCTCCTGCCACTGACCGGCGGGCAGCTCCGGAACCAGCAGCGGGCCGAGCGCCGCGGAGACCATCGGCGCCACCACCGGCAGCAGCCAGACCGGCGACGCGGTCCCGGGTGCCGGACGGTGGCGTACGACCATCAGATACGGGATCGCGACCGCGACGGCCAGGCCGATCGCCGTGCCCGCGCTGTAGAGCACCACGTCCACGGCGAGGGCCGCCCGATGCCCGACGACATCCCGGCCGACCGTCATCGTGGAGCCGCCGACGGCCAGCAGCGCCATCGAGAGGCAGCCGTAGAACGGGGCGACGGCCGGGTCGAGGAGATGGGCGCGGGCCTGGTCGCGGTGGGCGGACCAGTGCCCGGCGCGGGCGGCGAGAACCGCGGCGAGAAGCAGCGCCGCGAGCGCCCACACCACGGTGCAGGCAGCGCGCAGCCCGGGCACGTGCACGGGAAGCGCCGCGCCCGCGCCGGCCACGATGGCGGTGCCCATGACCGTCGCGTACCAGTTGGGGCCGATGTACCGCAGGGAAGGAAGCCGCGCGGTGGCGGAGTACGGGGCGCTCGTCCGGGCGCGGGTCTGCGGAAAGATGGCCATGTCACGATCTTTGTTCCGGAGGTCGTCCCCCACCAGGGAGCTTGTCTCTATGAGGTCATAAGCTGGCTTTATGCCCAGCGACGCGCCCGCACCCGTGCTCCTGTCCCACCGGGTCCCCGACCTCGGAGCGCTGGAGCTGCTGCTCGCCGTCGCCCGGCACGGCAGCCTGGGACGGGCGGCACGGGACGTCGGCATCACCCAGCCCGCCGCCAGCAGCCGCATCCGGTCGATGGAGCGACAACTCGGCGTGGCCCTCCTCGACCGCTCGCCGCGCGGCTCCCGGCTCACCGACGCGGGCGCGCTCGTCACCGACTGGGCGCGCCGGATCGTCGAGGCCGCCGAGGCATTCGATGTGGGCGCGCAGGCGCTGCGCGACCGGCGAGACTCCCGGCTGCGGGTCGCCGCCTCCATGACCATCGCCGAGTATCTGCTGCCCGGCTGGCTGATCGCGCTGCGCGCCGAACGGCCGGACACCGCGGTCTCACTGCTGGCGGGCAACTCGGCGGCGGTCGCGGGGCGCCTGCTCGCCGGGGAGGCCGACCTCGGATTCGTGGAGGGACTGTTCATACCGGAGGGCCTCGACGGCACGGTCATCGCACACGACCGCCTCGTCGTCGTGGTCGCCCCGTCCCATGCGTGGGCCGGCCGCCGCACCCCCCTGACCCCGCAGGAACTGGCCGCGACCCCACTGATCCTGCGTGAGCGCGGCTCCGGCACCCGGCAGGTCCTGGACGCGGCACTCGCCGTGCACGGCGGACTTGCGCAGCCACTGCTCGAACTGTCGTCCACGACGGCGGTGAAGGGGGCGGCGGAGAGCGGCGCGGGGCCGTGCGTGCTGAGCGAACTCGCGCTGGGGGAGGAGCTGTCCTCGCGGCGGCTGGTGAAGATCCCGGTGGCCGGGGTGCGGCTGAGGCGACAGCTGCGGGCGGTCTGGCCCTCGGGACACCGGCCGGCGGGCCCGGCCCGCGACCTGCTGTCGCTGACGGGCCGATCGAGCCCCGGCGTTTGAGGACACAGGGCCATCGAGGACAGAGGTGGAGGGACGCCCTCGCCCCGCGAAAATCGGTTGGCCGGCCTGTACCCCGGGGCCAAGGATGCACAGATGAAAGTGACCGCCCCGCCGGCCGTCGGCGTCCGCCACCGCTGGGCCGACCTCCCGGACTCCGTGCGCAGCGCCGTGGAGGACATCCTCGGCGCCCGCGTCGTCCACGCGCAGAGCCAGAGCGGCGGGTTCTCACCGGGAGTCGCCGCCCGGGTCAGGCTCACCGACGGCCGACGCGCGTTCGTCAAGGCGGTCAGTGCCGAGGCGAACCCGGGCAGTCCCGACCTGCACCGCGCCGAGGCCCGGAACACCGCCGCTTTCCCGCCCGGCTCCCCCGTGCCGCGGCTGCTGGGGTCGTACGACGACGGAACCCGGGTCGCCCTCGTCCTCCAGGACATCGACGGCCGCCAGCCCCGCATCCCCTGGACATCGGCGGAGCTGGACCGGGTCCTGACAGCGGTCGGCGAGCTGAACCGGACCCTGACCCCGGCCCCGATCGACGCGCCCGCCGTCGCCGACAGCGAGGCCGAGACGTTCAGCGGCTGGCGGACCCTGCTTGCCGCGCGTGACTACGACGGGCTGCCCGGGCGGCTCGACCCGTGGGCCGCACGCCACCTCGATGTACTCGCGGAGCTGGAGTCCGGCTGGGCCGGGCCCGCCACCGGCGACAGCCTCGCCCATGGGGATCTGCGCGCCGACAACATCCTGCTCACCGACGACCGGGTGGTGTTCGTCGACTGGCCGCACGCGCTGCGAGCCGCGCCCTGGTTCGATCTGCTGGTGATGCTGCCGTGCGTGGCGGCCCAGGGCGGCCCCGACCCGGACACCGTGTTCACCACCCACCCCCTGGGGCGCGCCGCCGACCCGGAGGGAGTGAACGCGGTACTTGCCGCGCTCGCCGGCTACTTCGTTGCGCACTCGCTGATGCCGGACCCGCCGGGGCTGCCGACCGTACGGGCGTTCCAGGGCGCGCAGGGGGCAGCGGCTCTGGAATGGCTGCGCGGCAGGCTCGGACGGCGCACGCGGTAGCCGCCGGTCGGCGAACGGTCAGCCGCGCGCCGCCTCCGCCACCAGCGCCCGCATGACCCGCAGGTCGTCACCCATCTCCGGATGCCACTGCACCCCGAGCGCCCACCGCGCCCCCGGCAGTTCGACTGCTTCCACCGTGCCGTCCGCCGCGTGGGCCGACGCCACCAGGTCCGGTGCGAGGCGGTCCACGGCCTGGTGGTGGTAGGTCGGTACGGGGGACTCCTCGGGGACGATCGATGCGTAGCGGGTCCCCGGCACCGGTGTCACCGGGTGCTCGCCGAGGACCCCGGCCGTCCCGTGCGGGCCGGCATGCCCGTCCAGGTGCTGGATGAGGGTGCCGCCGAACGCCACATTCATGAGCTGCATGCCACGGCAGATGCCGAGCACCGGTGTGCCGGACTCCAGGGCGGCATCGAGCAGGGCCAGCTCCCAGGCGTCGCGCTCCCGGTTCGGCGGTCCGGTCCTCGGACCGGGCTCCGCGCCGTACCGCGCGGGCTCGACATCGGCGCCGCCCGCGATGACGAGACCGTCCAGCCGGGCCACGGCGGCCGCCGCCCGGGCCGGGGCGTCCGGCGACAGGAGAGCGGCGAGGCCCCCGGACCGCTGGACCAGCCGCGGGTAGGCGGCCGGGAGCAGGGCGGCGGGCAGTGCCCAGACGCCCCAGCGGGCGACGGGCTCCAGATAGGTGGTGACGCCGATGAGCGGTACGGACATGGCGGGATCCTCCGGTCGGCCGCCTGCGGGCGGACCCGGTTCAATGGTGCTGAGGAATACCTTTGCGTTCCGGTGGGCCGCCGCGCAAGCGGTCAGGCCAGGAATCCGCGCAGCAGCGCCGCCGTGCCCGCGCAGTGTTCGCGCATCACGGCGCGCGCCGCCTCCGCGTCCCCGTCGAGCACCGCCTCGACGAGCGCGGTGTGCTGATGCTGCGAGTGCTCCAGGTTCCGCACGAGCAGCGGTATGCAGTCCAGCAGGTCGTTCACGGTGGCCCGGACGGCCGCGTACTGCGCGGTGAGTGAAGCGGAGCCGGACAGCTCGGCCAGTGTCAGATGCAGAAGGGTGTCGCGCCTGCGGTAGTCGGGCAGAGGTGCATCGTGTGTCGCCGCCAGAGCCGTACGCAGCCGTTCCGCGCCCTCGTCCGTCAGCCCGTGCGTGGCGCACAGGTCGGCCGCGCCGGTCTCCAGCACCTCACGGAAGCGCAGGACGTCCTCGACGTCGACGGCCGCCACCCGGCGGCGCAGCTCGTCCTCGCCGGGGCTGTCGGTGCGGGGGAGTACGAAGGTGCCGCCGTACCTCCCTCGTCTGCTCTCCACCAGCCGCTGGTCCTGCAGCACCTTCAGCACCTCGCGCAGCGTGACCCGGCTGATCCCGAGCAGCTCGGCCAGTTCGCGCTCGGCGGGCAGCCGCTCGCCGCCGGGCACCAGCCCGAGCCTGACCACCTGGAGGATCTGTTCGAGCGCCTCCTCGAAGCCGTTGCCCGCGCGCACGGGCCGCAGCACGGGTCGCAGTTGCCGCGCGGACCCGTGCCGGCCGGACTCGCTTTCCTGCACCACGTCCCGTCCTCCCTTCCCAACAATGGTTCATGCCCATACCTTATGACTTCCGGCTGACCGAAGGAGGATCTTCCCGTGGCAGACCGCACACCCCCGCTCGAGGTCGAGGAACTACGGCTCCTCGTCGAGAGCGGTGAGATCGACACCGTCGTCCTGGCCTTCCCCGACATGCAGGGACGGCTGCAGGGCAAGCGGTTCGCCGCCCGCTTCTTCCTCGACGAGGTCCTGGAACACGGCACGGAGGGCTGCAATTATCTGCTCGCCGTGGACACCGACATGAACACCGTCGACGGCTACGCCATGTCCTCCTGGGAGCGTGGGTACGGCGACTTCGCCATGCACCCCGACCTCACCACGCTGCGCCGCGTCCCATGGAACGACGGCACGGCCATGGTCATCGCCGACCTCGCCTGGGAGGACGGCACACCCGTCGTCGCCGCGCCCCGCCAGATCCTCCGCCGCCAGCTGGAGCGTCTCGCCGAGCACGGTTTCACCGCGCATGTCGGCACCGAGCTCGAATTCATCGTCTTCAAGGACACGTACGAACAGGCGTGGGACCGCAACTACCGCGATCTGACCCCGGCCAACCAGTACAACGTCGACTATTCGGTCCTCGGCACCGGCCGCATCGAACCCTTGCTCCGTCGCATCCGCAACGAGATGGCGGCTGCGGGCCTGACCGTCGAGTCCGCGAAGGGTGAGTGCAACCCCGGACAGCACGAGATCGTCTTCCGGTACGACGAGGCCCTGGTCACCTGCGACCAGCACGCCGTCTACAAGACCGGCGCCAAGGAGATCGCCGCCCAGGAGGGCGTCGCGCTCACCTTCATGGCCAAGTTCAACGAGCGCGAGGGCAACTCCTGCCACATCCACCTCTCCCTCCAGGACGCGGACGGGCGCAACGTCATGGCGGGCGAAGCGGGCGGCATGTCCCCGGTGATGCGCCACTTCCTCGCCGGACAGCTCGCCGCACTGCGCGATTTCTCCCTGCTCTACGCGCCGAACATCAACTCGTACAAACGCTTCCAGCCCGGCTCGTTCGCCCCGACCGCGGTCGCCTGGGGCCACGACAACCGCACCTGTTCGCTCCGCGTCGTCGGCCACGGCCGCTCGACCCGGTTCGAGAACCGGCTGCCCGGCGGTGACGTCAACCCGCACCTCGCCGTCGCCGGTCTGATCGCCGCCGGCCTGCACGGCATCGAGCAGAAGCTCGAACTCCCCGAACCCTGCGAGGGCAACGCCTACACCACCGCGTACGACCACGTCCCCACCACACTCCGTGAAGCCGCCGGCCTCTGGGAGAAGAGCGACCTGGCGAAGGCGGCCTTCGGCGACGACGTCGTTGCGCACTACCGCAACATGGCGCGCGTCGAACTCGAGGCATTCGACGCAGCGGTGACCGACTGGGAGCTCCGCCGCTCCTTCGAACGTCTGTGAGGCACTCCGTGACCACCGAACACCAGGTACTCAACCCGGCGACCGAAGAAGTCGTCGCGATCGTCCCGGCCACCACCGCGGCCGAGGTCGACACCGCCGTGCGCCGGGCAGCGGCCGCCCAGCGGATCTGGGCGGCGATGGCCCCCGCGGACCGCGCACGCCTGCTGCGCCGCTTCGCCGCGGCCGTCGACGAACACCGCGAGGAGCTGGCCCGGCTGGAGGTCCGTGAGGCCGGCCACACCCTCGCCAATGCCCGGTGGGAGGCGGGCAACGTCCGCGATCTGCTCGAATTCGCCGCCGGGGGAGTCGAGCGGCTCAGCGGCCGGCAGATCCCGGTACCCGGCGGCATCGACCTCACCCTGCTCGAACCCCTCGGCGTCGTCGGCGTGATCGCGCCGTGGAACTTCCCCATGCCGATCGCCGCCTGGGGCGTCGCCCCTGCCCTCGCCGCAGGCAACGCCGTCCTTCTCAAACCCGCCGAGACCACGCCGCTCACCGCTCTGCGGCTCGCCGAACTCGCCCTGGACGAGGGCCTTCCCGAGCATCTCTTCCAGGTACTGCCCGGAGCCGGTGCCGAAACGGGCAACGCCCTCGTCGAGCACCCCGGCGTCGCCAAGATCGTCTTCACCGGCTCCACCCGGGTCGGCAAACAGATCATGGCCAGGTGCGCCGAGCGTGTGAAGCGGCTGACCCTCGAACTCGGCGGCAAGAGCCCCAACATCGTCTTCGCCGACGCCGACATCGAGGCCGCCGCGGCCGCCGCACCCATGGCGTTCCTCGACAACGCGGGCCAGGACTGCTGCGCCCGCACCCGCATCCTCGTGCAGCGTTCCGCCTACGACCGCTTCCTCGAACTCCTCGCCCCGGCCGTCGCCTCGGTCGTCGTCGGCGACCCGACCGACGAGAAGACCCGGATGGGGCCGCTGATCTCCCGGGCCCAACTGGAACGCGTGCGGTCGTACGTCCCCGAGGGTGCGACCGCGATCCGGGGCGGCGCACCCGAGGGCCCCGGGTTCTGGTTCCCGCCGACCGTGCTGACCGACGCCCGCCCCGACTCGCCCGTGGCCACCGAAGAGGTCTTCGGACCGGTCGCCGTCGTCCTGCCCTTCGAGGACGAAGCCGACGCCGTCCGGCTCGCGAACGCGACCGAGTACGGCCTCGCCGGCTCCATCTGGACCCGGGACGTGGGCCGCGCGCTGCGCGTCTCCCAGGCGGTCCAGGCCGGGAACCTGTCCGTCAACTCCCACTCCAGCGTCCGCTACTGGACCCCGTTCGGCGGCTACAAACAGTCCGGTCTCGGCCGGGAACTGGGCCCCGACGCCCTCACCGCCTTCACCGAAACCAAGAACGTCTTCATCAGTACGGAGGCCTGAACCAGCATGACCACCGACACCGAGAACATCTGCCGCCGCCTGGTCGGCCGCACCGCCGTCATCACCGGCGCCGGCAGCGGCATCGGCCTCGCCACCGCCCGCCGCCTGGCATCCGAGGGCGCCCACGTCGTCTGCGCGGACATCGACGAGACCGCGGGCAAGGCCGCGGCCGGCGAGGCCGGCGGCATCTTCGTACGCACCGATGTCACCGACCCCGAACAGGTCGAGGCGCTCTTCAAGGCCGCGTACGACACCTACGGCTCCGTCGACATCGCCTTCAACAATGCGGGCATCTCGCCGCCCGACGACGACTCCATCCTCACCACCGGACTGGAGGCCTGGAAGCGCGTCCAGGACGTCAACCTCACCTCCGTCTACCTCTGCTGCAAGGCCGCCCTGCCCTACATGCGGCGCCAGGGTCGCGGCTCGATCATCAACACCGCGTCGTTCGTGGCCATCATGGGCGCGGCCACCAGCCAGATCTCGTACACCGCGTCCAAGGGCGGCGTGCTCGCCATGTCCCGCGAGCTCGGTGTCCAGTTCGCCCGCGAGGGCATCCGGGTCAACGCGCTCTGCCCCGGGCCGGTCAACACCCCGCTGCTCCAGGAGCTGTTCGCCAAGGACCCGGAGCGCGCGGCCCGCCGGCTGGTGCACATCCCGGTCGGCCGGTTCGCGGAGGCCACCGAGATCGCGGCGGCGGTCGCGTTTCTCGCGAGCGACGACTCCTCGTTCGTGAACGCCACGGACTTCCTTGTCGACGGTGGAATCTCCGGCGCGTACGTCACGCCCGTCTGACCGGCCCGTCGTCACGCGCGTGCTCATGGCTGCACGGCCGCCCGCGTCAAACCGCCCGCCCCGGGCTACCGTTGACGGCGGAACCCTAGAGTGGAGGCATGAGCAACGCGACACCGCCCGGCTGGTATCCGGACTCCGTAGCCCCGGGCACCGACCGGTGGTGGGACGGCACGGCATGGACCGCTCACACCCGGCCGAACACGCCCGCACCGCAGCAGCCGGTCCCACCCCCGTACGCAGGCGGAGGCAGCGGCGGCGGGGGCGGCATCCGGATCGTGGCGATCGCGACGGCTGCCCTGGCCGTCGTCGGCGCGGCCGTCACCGGAGCCGTCCTGCTGGGCAGGGACGACGGCGGTACGGAACCCAAGTCGTCCGGGCCGACCCGCTCCGCACCGCTCCCCACCGCCACCACCACGGCCGGCGGGGACGGTCCGGCGACGGACCCGACGCTGCTCGTCGACCAGCTCAACGGCATCACCCTGCCGATCCCCGACGGCTGGGAGAAGCCGGAGAGCACGGTCGAGAAGGCGCTCACCATGCGCACGGTCGACTCCTACACCTGCCCCGGCGACTCCTCCGCCTTCTGCTACCACGGCACGGTGACCACCCGTACGGCGAGCGAGACGGACCTCACTTCCGCCGAGGCCCTGGCCGAGCAGGACATCACCACCGCGGCCGACCAGGCGTACGAGGAGAACATCGTCGGCGACCGGATCCACGGAGGCATCACCTCCCACGAGCAGCTGAGATCCACATCGGTCAGCGTGGCCGGCCGCACGGGCTACGAGGTGCGCTGGCGGGTCCACACGGCCAAGGGACCCGGCGGCTATGTGCAGTCGCTCGTCTTCTCGTCGACGGTCGGCAGCGAATCGCCGGTCATCGTGCGCTACGCCTTCGACGCGGGACCCGACGGACCACCGCTCTCCCTCATGGACACCCTCACCCGGGCCATCCGGCCGATCGACGACAGCGGGACCAGCGGAGGCGTCGGCAGTTCCGTGGCTCCCTGACATCCGGTCAGGAGATCAGGGAGTCAGGAGGTCAGAGGAACGTCTGCCCCTCGCCCCGGTACGTCGGCACGGTCGCCGTCACCCGGTCGCCCTCGATCAGCCGCAGCTCGTCGAAGCGCTCGCACAGCTCACCGGCCTTCGCGTGCCGGAACCACACCTTGTCGCCGATCAGCAGATCGTCGGCCGGGGCACCGAGCAGCGGTGTCTGGACCTCACCGGGCCCCTCCTGCGGGTCGTAGCGCAGCCCCTCCGGCAGATACGGAACGGGCAGCCGGTCCGCCCCCGCGGCCCCCGACGCCGGGTAGCCGCCGCCGAGCACCGTGACCACCCCCACGCCGGGCCGCCGCACCACGGGCTGCGCGAACAGCGCCGCCGGGCGGGCCGAGAACGACGTGTAGTTGTCGAACAGCCGCGGTGCGAAGAGCCCCGACCCGGCCGCGATCTCGGTCACCGCCGGCTCCGCGGCCGTGTGCTGCACACTGCCGGTGCCGCCGCCGTTCACGAACTCCAGATCCGGCGCCACCGCCCGCACGGCCCGGACCACCTCCGCCCGCCGGGCCGCCAGCTCCTTGCGGGCCGTCGCCTGCATCAGCCGGATCGCCCCGGAACGCAGCGGCCGCCCCGTGACCGAGTCCCCGACCCCGGCGATATGTCCCTCGTACGCCATCAGACCGACCAGCCGGAAACCAGGCCTGCGCGCCACCGAGCGGGCCAGCTCCGCGAGCTGGGCGGGGGAGCGCAGCGGAGAACGCAGCGCCCCGATCCTGACCCGGCCGCCGAGCAGCCGCAGCGACGTGTCCAGCTCCAGACAGACCCGGATCTCCTCCTGGCCACCGGCCCGCGCCGCGTCGATCAGCTCCAGCTGCGCATGGTCGTCCACCATCACCGTGACCGCGGCGGCCAGCTTCGGGTCCCCGGCCAGCTCGGCGAAGGCGGACCGGTCGGCCGACGGGTAGGCCAGCAGTACGTCGTCGAAACCGGCCCGGGCCAGCCACAGCGTCTCGGCGAGCGTGAACGACATCACCCCGGCGAACCCCGCCCGCGCGAGCACCCGCTCCAGCAGCGTCCGGCAGCGCACCGACTTGCTCGCGACCCGGATCGGCTTCCCCGCCGCCCGGCGGACCAGGTCGTCGGCGTTGGCATCGAAGGCATCCAGATCGACCACGGCGATCGGGGCGTCGAGATGTGCGGTGGCCCGCTCGTAACGGGTCCGGTCAGCGGCACGCGCAGTCATGGCCGCAGCTTGCCAGACGCCTTTACCGATGGGTAGGGGGACGATCGGGGCAGATCTCCCCCCCCGGGGGCGCGACGCCCGACTCCCGCCGGGCCCGCCGCAGCCCGTAGAGTAACGACACGCGGCGACCAACGGGCCTGCCTGTGAAGGTGATCCGCGAGCGGTACGGAATGTGGACCAGGGGGGCGGATGAGTACCGAGGCGCAGCGCGCTCCCGTGCCGCCCCGCCCGACGGCGCCACCACGTCCGGCCGCACCACCGGACGCCCACGGGAACCCGGGGCGTACGACCGGGGCGACGGCTCCACCCCCGACCCAGGGCCCGCAGCCGACGGCTCCGGCCGACCAGGTTCCGGATGCGTCGGCGTTCGGCGCGCCCACACCCGCGCCCGAGCGCACCGCACCCGTCGTTCCCGCGCAGGACGCGCAGACGCACGTACCGTATGTTCCTGCCGCGGCCCCGACTTCCCCGCACCCGCCGGAACCGGAGCCGAAGCCGGTGGAGACGACCACTCGGCTCCGCGTCGTGCCCGCGGCCGCTGCCGCCCCGGCCCCCACCGCTCCGCCCCGTCCCGGAACGACGCCGCCCCCGCCGACACGGCGGCGGCCCGTGGGGGCTGTGGATCTCACCCCGCATCCCGGCGCGACCCCGCCGCATCCCGGCGGCTATTTCCCGCCCGCGCAGACGCACTCCCACGCCCTGCCGTACCCCAGGCCCGAGACGCCCGCCGAGACCACCACCCGGCTGCGTCCCGTCCGTACCCGCCGCCCCGCACGGACCGCCGCCGCGGCGGCATGTGTCGTGCTCGGGCTCGGACTGATCGGCGGAGCGATCACCGGCAGCTGGCTCACCAGTGACTCCTCGGCCGACGCCGGTGCACGCAACCCCTACGCCACCGGGCGCACCGTCTGGCACAACGTCCCCGTGGACACCCTGTTCCCCCGCACCCTCAAAGGGGACGGCGCGGGGCCGGGCGGTGCGGACCGGGTCTGGACCCGGATCGCCGTCGCCCCGGACAGCGGCTGCACGCCCGCCCTGGACCCGCTGCTGCTCAAGACGATCAGCCCGGTCGGCTGCGAGCGGCTGCTGCGCGCCACCTACGCGGACGCCACCTCCAGCAGCGTCACCACGGTCGGCATGATCTTCACCGAGGGCTCCACCGACGCCATGAGAGCGCTGAGCACCAGATTCTCCGATCAGCACCTCGACGAACGCACCGACCTGATGCCCCGTACGTACGCGGTCGAGGACACGGTCGCCGCCGGCTTCGGCGACCGGCAGCGTGCCAGCTGGACCGTCCATGTGCTGACCGAGGTGCCGGTCGTCGTCTTCGCCGTCTCCGGGTTCGCGGACGGACGTACGGTCGGCGATCCGCAGCCGGTCGCGAAGGCGATCGCCACGGACGCGACCACGGTCGCCGCGCAGGCCGGCCTCGGCCATGAGGCCAAGGGCATCGCCGACCGGATCGAGCGCGGGCTGCGCCGGACCGTCACCGACCTCTCGGAGCAGCCGCGATGAACACCCGCCGCCACCGCCGCGCCCTCGGCGCGCTCTGCGCCGCCACCGCGTTCACGCTGCTCCCCGCAGTCCCCGCCCGCGCGGACACCATCCGGCCGCAGCAGTGGGGGCTGCAGGCGCTCCACACGGACCGGGCCTGGCAGACCACCAAGGGCAAGGGCATCACCGTCGCCGTCGTCGACACCGGGGTCGACGACAGCCTCCCCGACCTGGCGGGTCAGGTACTGCCCGGCAAGGACCTGATCGGCTTCGGCGCCGGGCGCGGCGACCGTTCCTGGGCCCGGCACGGCACCGCGATGGCCGGGATCATCGCGGGCCGCGGCCACGGCGTCGGCCGCGCCGACGGAGTGCTCGGCATCGCCCCCGAGGCGAAGATCCTCCCGGTCCGGGTGATCCTCGAAGCCTCCGACCCGTCCCGCGACAAGGCCCGCGAGTCCCGCGGTACGGCCCTGGCCGACGGCATCCGCTGGGCCGCCGACCACGGCGCCGACGTCATCAACCTCTCCCTGGGCGACGACAGCGCGTCCGCGCACCCCGAGGGCGGCGAGGACGCCGCCATCCAGTACGCGCTGAAGAAGGGCGCCGTCGTCGTCGCGTCGGCCGGCAACGGGGGCGAGAAGGGCGACCACATCTCGTACCCCGCCGCCTACCCCGGCGTGATCGCGGTCGCCGCCGTCGACCGGTACGGCACCCACGCGGCCTTCTCCACCCGCCACTGGTACGCCACCGTCAGCGCTCCCGGCGTCGACATAGTGGTCCCGGCCCCCGACCGTCACTACTACATCGAGTGGGGCACATCGGCCGCCTCCGCGTTCGTCTCCGGCGCGGTAGCGCTGGTCCGGGCCGCCCATCCGGGACTCACGCCCGCCCAGGTGAAGAAGCTCCTGACGGACACCGCCCGCAGCTCGCCGGCGGGCGGCCGCGACGACTCCCGGGGCTACGGCATCGTCGACCCGGCCGCCGCGATCAAGGCGGGCGGCAAGCTGCGCAAGGCCGGTCTGCGGGCAGAGACCGAGTCGGCCGGCTCCGCCGACTCCGCGAAGGCGGGCTACCGCAAGCGGTACTTCGGCCCCGGTCCCACCGCGCAGCACCGGGACGAAGGACCCGCAGGCTGGCTCGCCCCGGCCGCGGGCGGCCTGGGAGCCGTACTGCTGGCGCTGGCCGTGCTGCTGTGGCGCGACAGGAGAACCTCCGCACGCCGCTGAAGCCGTGGCGGCACCCCGGCGCGATCCGGTCGTCCGGCCGCGAGGCTCCTACGCCTCACCGCGCCCCGTCGAGCACCCCGACCGCGGCCTTCGCGACCGACTCCACCCGCTCGATCCCTGTCGCCATCGTCTGCTGCCCGGCGGAGAGCACCGCCACCAGGTACGTGTGCCCGTCGCTCTTCACCTGTCCGATGCTGTTGATGTCCCAGAGGCCGGTGGCGCTCCGCGGCATCCACCCGTTCTTCAGCGCCCAGTCGCTGCCCGCCGCGGAAACCCCCCAATGCTGATCGGCCGCCACGTTCCGCATCAGCCCCTGGAGATAGGCGCGGGAGTCCTCGGTCAGCTTCGAGTGCGTACCGAACACCGTCTTCAGCAGCACCAGCTGATCCGCCGCCGTGGTCCGGGTCAGCCCCCACGCAGCGGCGGCGGCCGTGCTGACCAGGCCGAACCGGGTGTTGGCCGCGTCGAGCCCGGCCGCCCCGCCGATCGTCCGCAGCAGCGCGGTCGCGGCGGCGTTGTCACTGTTCTCGATCATGGTGACGGAACGACTGCGTTCGTATCCGGTGAGCTCCCGCCCCTGATCCTGGGCCCGCAGCAGCAACGCCGCGAGGATGTCGACCTTGACGATGCTCGCGGTGGCGTACGTCCCGTTCCCGTACACCGCACCGGCCCCGACCGCGGCGTCCAGCACCGCGACCGAAACCCTGGAGTCGCCGGCCAGCGGCGCCACCGCTGCGGCCAGCTCCGCGTCCAGATCCACCTCGGGCTCCTCGCTCGTCACCACCGGAGCCGGCGGGCCCGGAGCCGGTGAGTCCGCGGCCGACGATACGGAGGCGACGGGGCCGGGTCCCGGATCCGACCACCGGCCCACCAGATACATGCCGCCCGCAACGGAACCGGCGAGCAGGAACACGGTGGTCACGGACGCGGACAGTACGGACGTACGCATCTTCGTACGTGTCTTCGGTATCGGCAGGGTCATGGAACCGGACGCTAGGAAGCGCACCTGGCAACGGGCTGTGGTCCACCTGAGGGCTTCGTGAGAAACCGCACCGACTACGCTCACCCTGTGGCGCAGAAGAACATTCCGGACTCCGGTTACTCCGACGACGATGGCACGGCCGACCCCGCACTGACCGCGGCACTCGCCGCCTGGGCCGGGGACCGTACGGCCATCGGCCCAGTCCTCGAGGCGCTCGAGGGCGCCCGCCTCCTGGTCCCCGTCGTCGCCGTCCTCGGGGAAGTGGAGGAGGACGAAACCGGGCTGCGCCGGGAGAAGACCAGTGACATGGCCGTGCCCACCCTCCAGGCCGGGGACCGTCGCGCCCTGCCCGCCTTCACCTCGACCGCCTCACTGGCGCTCTGGGACCCGCAGGCCCGCCCCGTCGCCGTACCTCTGCACCAGGCGCTGCAGGCCGCCGCGCACGAGAAGGCGGACACGGTGGTGCTGGATCTCGCCGGCCCCGTCGCGTTCGAGCTGACCGGCTCCGCGCTGCTCGCGCTCGCCGAGGGCCGCACCAGCGCCGACCCGCTGGACGACCCGGCGGTCACCTCCGCGGTGCGCGAGGCGGTCGCCGCCGAACCCGCGGTGATCCGCGCCCATCTCGTCCCGGGCCGGGACGGAGGCACCCTCGCCCTGGTCCTGGCACCCGACGCGGCCCCTGCCGACGCGGCCCGCCGGGTCGCGGAGTCCCTGGCCGCCGACGAGGTGCTGCGCGCCCGGCTGGTGCGGGGCCTGGACCTGGCTCTGCTTCCGGCCGACGCGATCACGCCCGGTGAGCCTCTCTTCGCACGCTGATCACTCGACCGGCCCGCGAACGACGTGAGCCCCCTGCCCGGACGGGCAGGGGGCTCACGGTCGTCGAAGGAAGAAGAAGGGGCGGGCGGGCTCAGCCGAAGACGGGGCCGGTGTACTTCTCGCCGGGGCCCTGGCCCGGCTCGTCCGGAACGAGCGACGCCTCGCGGAATGCCAGCTGCAACGACTTCAGACCGTCCCGCAGCGGCGCCGCGTGGAACGAGCTGATCTCGGTGGTGCTCGCGTCCAGCAGGCCGGCCAGCGCGTGGACCAGCTTGCGGGCCTCGTCGAGGTCCTTGTGCTTGTCGCCGTCCTCGGTCAGACCGAGCTTCACGGCGGCGGCGCTCATCAGATTGACGGCGATCGTCACGATCACCTCGACCGCGGGGACCTCCGCGATGTCGCGGGCCATGTCGTCGAAGCCGGGGGATTCACTGCTGGGGGTCGCGTCACTCATGAGCCATACGATAGGCGCACGCCTGCCGGCACCCGTCCGCGGGAGCCGCGTGAGCGGTCGTCCCCGCACGGTTCGCGCCACCCCGGGGGAGCTGCTAGCCTTGTGTAACGACCGGTTGGGCATCTATGTGCCCGGCCCACAAGTGGAGGCTCCGATCTCCCACCTGACCATCCTCCGGGACGGCAGGTCACCGGTCAGGTGGCGCCCATCGTTCCGTACGGACGATGGAGCCACCCGATGCGCCCCGCGGTTGACCGCGGCGGTGTTCCGGTTTTCCAGGAGCCCCGCCTGTGTCCCGTCCGGGGCATTTTTGATGTGCTGGTGCGGTTGGTCTCAGGAAAACAGACGTTACGTGGCTGTCCGCCAGGCGGCCGCGTGGTGCTACCGAGGAGGATCCATCAGCGCCGAGCCCCGCATCAACGACCGGATTCGCGTTCCCGAGGTGCGACTTGTCGGTCCCAGCGGCGAGCAGGTCGGGATTGTTCCGCTTGCCAAGGCCCTGGAACTCGCACAGGAGTACGACCTCGACCTGGTCGAGGTGGCGGCGACCGCCCGTCCGCCCGTGTGCAAGCTCATGGACTACGGGAAGTTCAAGTACGAGTCGGCCATGAAGGCCCGTGAGGCGCGCAAGAACCAGGCGCACACGGTCATCAAGGAGATGAAGCTCCGGCCGAAGATCGACCCGCACGACTATGACACCAAGAAGGGTCACGTCGTTCGGTTCCTCAAGCAGGGCGACAAGGTCAAGATCACGATCATGTTCCGTGGTCGTGAGCAGTCCCGCCCTGAGCTGGGCTTCCGACTGCTTCAGCGTCTCGCTTCGGACGTCGAGGAACTCGGCTTCATCGAGTCGAATCCGAAGCAGGACGGCCGGAACATGATCATGGTTCTGGGCCCGCACAAGAAGAAGACCGAAGCCATGGCCGAAGCCCGTGAGGCCCAGGCCGCCCGCAAGGCGGAGCGTCAGGGCTACACGCCCGACGCCGAGGCTGCGGGAGAGGCTGCCGAGGCTCCGGCCGAGGCGCAGCCCGAGGCTTCGGCCGATACACCTTCCGAGGCGTGACCTCAGGGGGCGCCATCCAGGCGGCCCCGGGTCCCCCCGGAATTCCCACCAAGATCTGACGCCCCTGCTGTCCGGTGCCCGCACCGCGAGGGGCGCCACTGACGAGGAGAGAACGGCGCGATGCCGAAGAACAAGACGCACAGCGGTGCCAGCAAGCGCTTCAAGATCACCGGCTCCGGCAAGGTGCTCCGCGAGAGGGCCGGCAAGCGCCACCTGCTCGAGCACAAGTCGTCCAAGAAGACCCGCTCGCTGACCGGCACGGTCGTCGTGGCTCCGGCCGACGCCAAGAAGATCAAGAAGCTTCTCGGCAAGTGAGGCCAGGCCCCCGGTGAATCCGGGGGCACGACCTCTGTCACACCGGGACCAATTCGTTTCCGGGCCGTGTGAGTCCAACCACGGCCCCGCTACAAGGAGTTAACAAGTGGCACGCGTCAAGCGGGCAGTCAACGCCCACAAGAAGCGCCGGGCAATCCTCGAGGCCGCCAGCGGTTACCGCGGTCAGCGCTCGCGCCTGTACCGCAAGGCCAAGGAGCAGGTCACCCACTCCCTGGTCTACAACTACAACGACCGCAAGAAGCGCAAGGGCGACTTCCGTCAGCTGTGGATCCAGCGCATCAACGCTGCTGCCCGCCAGAACGGCATGACGTACAACCGCCTCATCCAGGGTCTGAAGGCCGCCAACATCGAGGTGGACCGCAAGATCCTGGCCGAGCTCGCGGTCAACGACGCCAACGCGTTCGCCGCCCTCGTCGAGGTTGCCCAGAAGGCCCTCCCGAGCGATGTCAACGCCCCGAAGGCCGCCTGATCCAGGGCACACTTCTTGGCTTTGAGCCGGACCCGCAGGCGCTCGTCGTCTGCGGGTCCGGTGCGTTGCACGACGTGTTCCGTACCTCCGCCCGATCCGTACCTCCGCACGCAGAGAGGCCCGCTGCCGACCATGGGCACCCCCGAACTGATCTCCCCGCGATCGCCGCGTGTCGCCGCCGCCCGGCGCCTTGCCAGGCGCAACTTCCGCGGCAAGGAGCGACGGTTCATCGCCGAGGGGCCGCAGGCCGTGCGCGAGGCCGCCGGGCACCGCGGCAGCGACGGTGAGCCGACGCTGCTGGAGCTATTCGCCACCGTCGAGGCGGCCGAGCGGTACGCCGACATCGTCGACGCCGCCCACGCGGCCGGCGCCCGGGTGCACCTCGCCGACGGCGACACGCTCGCCGATATGTCGCAGACCGTCACGCCGCAGGGCCTGATCGGTGTCTGCCGCTTCCTCGACACGCCCTTCGAGTCCATCCTCGCCGCGAAGCCCGCCCTGGTCGCCGTCCTCGCCCATGTGCGCGACCCCGGGAACGCCGGCACGGTGCTGCGCTGTGCCGATGCCGCGGGCGCCGACGCCGTCGTGCTCACGGACGCCTCAGTGGACCTGTACAACCCCAAGTCCGTGCGTGCGTCAGTCGGTTCGCTCTTCCATCTGCCGGTCGCCGTCGGTGTACCGGTCGAGCAGGCGGTACGGGGGCTGCGGGACGCGGGCGTACGGATCCTCGCCGCCGACGGCGCGGGCGACGACGACCTCGACGACGAGCTCGACGCCGGCACCATGGGCGGGCCGACCGCCTGGGTCTTCGGCAACGAGGCCTGGGGCCTGCCGGAGGAGACCCGGGCGCTCGCCGACGCCGTCGTACGGGTACCGATCCACGGCAGGGCGGAGAGCCTCAACCTCGCCACCGCTGCGGCCGTCTGTCTGTACGCCTCGGCGCGCGCCCAGCGCCCCCGCCGCACCACCGGCTGACCGCTCCGCACCCCCGGCCCGTCCCCGGCCGCCAGGCACATCGCAGCGGTGCGCTCCCACAGGGTGTCGCTCCGTCACCGACGACTAGTAGGGTGACGGACTCGGGGACCCACTGCACCGGTTCGAGAGGTGGGGTACGGGAATATGGCAGTCGGCATGAGCAGGCCGCGCGAGTCGCGCATCGACCGCGCGGACAGCATCGCGATCGTCACCACTGTCGCGGACGCGGACGGAGCCATCGACCCCGACGACCTCCCCGACGGCCTCGTCATCGCCGACGAGACGGGCCGGGTCATCTGCTTCAACTCCGCCGCCGCCCGGATCACCGCCGTCCCCCGGGCCGCAGCTCTCGGCCGCCCGCTGGAACACGCACTGCCGCTGGAGGACCTGAAGGGCCGCCGCTGGTGGGCGCTGACCGACCCGTACGGCGGCCTCGCCACCCGGGTCGGACAGCCCGAGCGGAATCTGCTGCTTCCCGGCGGCCGTGAGGTGCTGGTCTCCGCCCGGTACGTACGCGAGCGCCCCACCGGGCCCGTACGCCGGCTGGTGATCAGCCTGCGCGGCACCGAGGCCCGCCGCCGCACCGAGCGCAGCCACGCCGAGCTGATCGCGACCGTCGCCCATGAGCTGCGCTCCCCGCTGACCTCGGTCAAGGGCTTCACCGCGACCCTGCTCGCCAAATGGGAGCGGTTCACCGACGACCAGAAGCGGCTCATGCTGGAGACCGTCGACGCCGATGCCAACCGCGTCACCCGGCTCATCGCCGAACTGCTCGACATCTCCCGGATCGACTCGGGGCGCCTGGAGCTGCGCCGCCAGCCGGTCGACCTCTCTGCCGCCGTCGAACGGCACATCCAGGCGCTCACCGCGACCGGTCTGGCGCCCGACCGGTTCCTCGTCCGCACCCGGCAGCCGCTGCCCGCCGTATGGGCCGACCCGGACAAGGTCGACCAGGTGCTGGGGAACCTGCTGGAAAACGCGGTGCGCCACGGCGAGGGAACCGTCACCATTGAGGTCGCACCCGCACCCGCGACCAGAGACGAGAAGGGAACGGCCGTCACCGTGAGCGACGAAGGCCCCGGCATCCCCGAGGAGTCGATGGGCCGTGTCTTCACCCGCTTCTGGCGCGGGAGCAAGCGTGGCGGAACGGGCCTGGGCCTCTACATCGTCAAGGGCATCGTGGAGGCGCACGGCGGCACGATCACAGTCGGCCGCGGGCCCGGCGGCGGTGCCGAGTTCCGATTTATTCTGCCCGTGGGGGCGCCGGCCTACCTGGCCTGAGCAGCCCGCGGGCTTCTTCGACCCCTCGCGGCCTTTAGACTCGACCTTTGGCACCTTTGTGTCCTCCAGTCGTCGAGCGGGGCCACGGGGGTCCGGGGGTATCCCCCGGTAAGAGCAGTATCAGCCAATCGGAAGCACGGGAAGAGATGTCGGCACCGAACAAGTCGTACGACCCAGTCGAGGTCGAGGCACTGAAACCGGAAGAGATCGAGCGCATGCGGGACGAGGCGTTCGCCGCCTTCGCCGCCGCGGGCGACCTCGACGCGCTCGCCCAGGCGAAGACCGCGCACACCGGCGGTACCTCGCCCCTGTCGCTCGCCAACCGGGAGATCGGCGCCCTGCCGCCGCAGGCCAAGGCCGAGGCGGGCAAGCGCGTGGGCCAGGCCCGCGGCGCCGTGAGCAAGGCCCTCGCCGGCCGTCAGACGGAGCTGGAGGCCGAGCGGGACGCCCGTGTGCTGGTCGAGGAGGCGGTGGACGTCACGCTGCCGTACGACCGCACTCCGGCCGGCGCCCGCCACCCGCTGACGACCATCATGGAGCGTGTCGCGGACGTCTTCGTGGCCATGGGCTACGAGGTCGCCGAAGGCCCCGAGGTCGAGGCGGAGTGGTTCAACTTCGACGCGCTGAACTTCGTGCCCGACCACCCGGCCCGGCAGATGCAGGACACCTTCTTCGTCCAGGGCACCACGCCCGACGGGAAGCCGACCAAGGGCGACGAGTCCGGCATCGTGCTGCGTACGCACACCTCGCCGGTCCAGGCCCGCACCTTGCTCGACCGTGAGCCGCCCGTCTACGTCGTCTGCCCCGGGCGGGTCTACCGCACCGACGAGCTCGACGCGACGCACACCCCGGTCTTCCACCAGATCGAGCTGCTGGCCGTCGACGAGGGCCTCACCATGGCGGACCTCAAGGGCACCCTCGACCACATGGTCCAGGCGCTCTTCGGCCCGGAGATGAAGACCCGGCTGCGGCCTAACTTCTTCCCGTTCACCGAGCCGTCGGCCGAGATGGACATGGTCTGCTACGTCTGCCGCGGCACGTCCGTCGGCAACCCGGACCGCCCCTGCCGCACCTGCGGCAGCGAGGGCTGGATCGAGCTCGGCGGCTGCGGCATGGTCAACCCCAAGGTGCTCATCGCCTGCGGCGTCGACCCCCAGAAGTACAGCGGATTCGCCTTCGGGTTCGGCATCGAACGGATGCTGATGTTCCGCCACAACGTCGAAGACATGCGAGACATGGTCGAGGGTGACGTCCGGTTCACCCGGCCGTTCGGGATGGAGATCTGATGCGCGTCCCGCTTTCCTGGCTGCGGGAGTACGTCGACCTGTCGGCGACCGAGACCGGCCGTGACGTACAGGCCAAGCTCGTCGCCGTCGGTCTGGAGGTCGAGACCGTCGAGCACATCGGCGCCGGCCTCAAGGGCCCCCTGGTTGTCGGACAGGTACTGACCATCGAGGAGCTGGAGGGCTTCAAGAAGCCCATCCGCTTCTGCACCGTCGACGTCGGCAACGCCAACGGCACCGGTGAGCCGCAGGAGATCGTCTGCGGAGCCCGTAACTTCGCCGTCGGCGACAAGGTCGTCGTGGTCCTCCCCGGCGCCGTGCTGCCCGGCGACTTCGCGATCGCCGCACGCAAGACGTACGGCCGGACCTCGCACGGCATGATCTGCTCCACCGACGAGCTCGGTATGGGCGACGACGGCACGCACGGCATCATCGTGCTGGCGCCGGAGCACGAGGTCGGCACCGACGCGATCGAGCTGCTCCAGCTCGTCGACGAGGTCCTCGACATCGCCGTCACCCCCGACCGCGGCTACTGCCTCTCCATGCGCGGCGTCGCCCGCGAGACCGCCATCGCGTACGGGTTGCCGCTGCGCGACCCGGCGCTCCTCGACGTGCCCGCGCCGAACGCGTTCGGCTACCCGGTGAAGGTGGCCGACCCGATCGGCTGCGACCGGTTCACCGCGCGCACCGTCGTCGGCCTGGATCCCGAGGCGCGTTCCCCGATCTGGATGCAGCGCCGGCTGCAGAAGGCCGGGATGCGCCCGATCTCGCTCACCGTCGACATCACCAACTACGTGATGCTGGAGCTCGGCCAGCCGCTGCACGCCTACGACCGCACCCGTATCGACGGGCCGATCGGGGTGCGCCGCGCCCAGCAAGGCGAGAAGCTCACCACGCTCGACGGCACGGTCCGCGTCCTGGACGCCGAGGACCTGGTCATCACCGACAACCGTGGGCCGATCGGTCTCGCGGGTGTCATGGGCGGCGCCAACACGGAGATCGCCGACGCCCAGAACGGTGAGAACACCAGCACCGAGGTCGTCATCGAGGCCGCGCACTTCGACGCGATCTCGATCGCCCGGACCGCACGCCGTCACAAGCTGTCCTCCGAGGCGTCCAAGCGCTTCGAGCGCGGCGCGGACCCGGAGGCCGCGGCCGCCGCCGCGCAGCGCACGGTCGACCTGCTGGTGCTGCTCGCCGGCGGCACCGCCGAGGCCGGTGTCACCGAGGTCACCGCCCCGTCCGCGCCCCGCACCATCGCGATGCCGGCGGACCACCCCGACCGGGTGGCCGGAGTCGGGTACGGCCGCGAGACCGTCGTACGCCGCCTCCAGCAGGTCGGCTGCGACGTCTACGGGCAGGACGAGCTGCTCGTCACCGTGCCGTCCTGGCGGCCCGACCTGAGCGAGCCGAACGACCTCGCCGAAGAGGTCATCCGGCTCGAGGGGTACGAGAACCTTCCGTCGACGCTGCCGACGCCGCCGTCCGGGCGCGGGCTCACCGACCGCCAGCGGCTGCACCGCAGGGTCGGCCGGGCGCTCGCCGGAGCCGGCTACGTCGAGGCGCTGAACTACCCGTTCATCGGGGACGACGTCCTCGACCAGCTCGGGTTCGATGCCGACGACGCCCGCCGCCGTACGGTCAAGCTCGTCAACCCGCTCTCCGACGAGGAGCCGGCGCTGCGCACCACGCTGCTGCCGGGCCTCCTCGGCGCACTGCGGCGCAACGACGGCCGCGGCAGCCACGACCTGGCACTCTTCGAGACCGGTCTCGTCTTCAGGCCGACGGGCGACGAGACCCAGGCTGTACGCCTGCCCGTCGAACACCGGCCCAGCGACGAGCAGATCGCTGAACTGAACGCCGCGCTGCCGCGGCAGCCGCGCCGTGCCGCGGTCGTCCTCGCGGGCGCCCGCGAGCAGGCCGGCTGGTGGGGTAAGGGCCGCCCGGTGGACTGGGCGGACTCCATCGAGGCCGCTCGTGCCATCGCCCGCGAGGCGGGTGTCGAGCTCATCGTCCGGAACGACCAGCATGCGCCGTGGCACCCCGGCCGCTGCGCAGCACTGTTCGTCACGGCGAACGACGCGGAGGCCCTCGTCGGGCACGCCGGTGAGCTGCACCCGCGCGTCATCAAGGAGCTCCATCTGCCGGAGCGGACCTGCGCCATGGAGATCGACCTCGACCTCCTGGAACAGGCTGTCGACGGCGCGCTCCAGGCTCCGCGGATCTCCACCTTCCCGGTGGCGACCCAGGACGTCGCGCTGATCGTCGCGCAGGACGTGCCCGCCACCACGGTGGAGCAGGCGCTGCGTGCCGGCGCCGGTCAACTCCTCGAATCGCTGCGGCTGTTCGACGTCTTCACCGGCGAGCAGATCGGCGAGGGCAAGAAGTCGCTGGCGTACGCGCTGCGGTTCCGGGCCCCGGACCGCACGCTGACCGTCGACGAGGCCACGGCCGCCCGCGACGCGGCGGTCGCCCTGGCTGCCGAGCGGGCCGGGGCGGTGCTGCGCGGAGCGTAGTACGCCCACGGCGTCCGTCCAGCGGGTGTGCGCGCCCTCCCCATGGCCTTGACGGCAGGGGAGGGAGGGACCCCTCGACGGGCTTGAAGGCACGATGGTGAGGAGGGGGCGTATCCGGTGGCCGGATACGCCCCCTCCTCCTGTGCTCGCCGAACGGCGGGGGACCGCACGCGGGCCCCGTCCCGGCCCGGGGGAACCCGGTTCCGGTACGGCCCCGCAGCCACCCTCCGATCGGTGGGCAGTGGGTCGTGCGATCCGGCGCCGCCCGCGCTGCCACGGAGTGTCGGGCAGGTCGGCAGGGCGAACGGCGCTGGTGCGGGTCGTCGACTGTACGAGGGGGAGCAGACGACCCGGCCGCCTCTTGCGAGGCGACTGATTCAACCGATCAGCGCCCAGGCGCAACAGAGTGCGCAGCGGGACGGTTCGGGCATTCCGTTCACACCCCGTGTGAAACGTGCTCCACTGGGGCGACACGCCTCAAGGCGTGTCCGGCGGAGGAGGGGCAATGGAGCCCAATATTCTGCTCGAGGCCCTGATCGACGAGGCGGGCGTCTCCCGGGCGGGACTCGCCGCGCACGTGAATCGGGCCGGGCGCGCCCGAGGGCTGTCCCTGCGGTACGAACACACCGCCGTGGCGCGCTGGTTGAAAGGCCAGCGCCCGCGCGGTCAGGTGCCCGATCTGATCTGTGAGGTGCTCGGCGACCGGCTGCACCGGCCGGTTTCGCTCGACGACATCGGCATGGCGTGCCCCGGCGGCGGTGCACCCGTGCCGGCCTCCACGCTCACCGGGTTCGTCGAGCGGGCCACCGCGCTGTGGCGCTCCGACGAACAGCAGCGCCCGCACATCCTCGCCTCGGCGGCCGTCACCGGCACGACGGCGGTGATGCCGGTCTGGGAGTGGGAGAACCCGCCGGAGGACGCCGATGTCTCCCGTGCCGGTACGACCCGCGTCTCCCCGGCCGACATAGCGATGCTGCGTGCGGCCCGTTCCCACTACGAACTGATGTACCGCAGGGCCGGTGGCATCGCGACCCGTTCCCGCATCGTCGGCTTCCTCAACGCCGAGACCGCCCCGCTGCTGCGCGGCGGCTACAGCGATGCGCTGGGCCGCCAGCTGCACCGGGCGATCGGCGGGCTGGTGGCCGTCGCGGGCATCTGCGCCTACGACTCCGACGCGCACGGTCTGGCCCAGCGCTACTTCCACCAGGCGTTGCGGCTGGCCAAGGCGAGCGGGGACCGGGGGTTCGGCGGGTATGTGATCGCCCTGCTCGTCAACCAGTCGCTGTTCCTGGCGGAGTTCCGGCAGTCCGTCGCGTTCGCGGAGGCGGCGCTGCGGGCCGCGGGCCGGGACATCACACCCGCGCTGGCCGCCGATCTGTACGCGATGCAGGCCAAGGCGTACGCCCATCTCGGCGACGGCCACAATGCCCTGGAGTGCATCCGGCGCGCCGAGTCTGAGGCCGGACGCATCCGTCCCGGGCACGAGCCCGACGAGACGGGGTACGTCGAGCCGGGCCTGGTCAATGTCCAGGTGGCCGAGGCGCTGCTCCGCCTCGGCGATCTGCCGGGGGCGCGGGAGCACGCCGCCGCGGCGGTACGGACCCCGGCGCACGACCGGGGCCGCGTGCACCGGCTGGCCATACTGACGCATATCGAGCTGCGGCAGGGGGAGGCGGACCGAGCGGCCGGCACGGCGGCCGAAATGGCGGAACGGGTCCGGGGGATGGAGTCGCAGCGGCTCCGGGACCGGCTGCGGGCGGTGCGCGAGGATCTGATCGCGAGCGGGTGCTCCGACGCGGAACGGGCCGCCGAACTCATCGAAGGAGCGCTGCGCGTACCGCTCTGAACGTTCCCCTCCGGAGCTGTACCTGCTGCGATGTTGCCACCAACATGTCGGAAGGTGGCAGAACTGTGCAGTGGACGAATCTGAACGAACAAACGGTGTATGAAAACCGCTGGTTCCGCGTCAATCTGGCGGACGTCGCACTCCCCGACGGGCGACACCTCGACCACTACCTCGTGCGGCTGCGCCCGGTCGCCGCGGCAACCGTCGTCAACGAGGCCGATGAGGTACTCCTGCTGTGGCGGCACCGGTTCATCACCGACAGCTGGGGGTGGGAACTGGCCGCGGGCGTCGTCGAGGACGGCGAGGACATCGCCGCCGCGGCCGCCCGGGAGATGGAGGAGGAGACCGGCTGGCGCCCCGGCCCGCTGCGGCCGCTGCTGACCGTGGAGCCGTCGAACGGCCTCACCGACGCCCGGCACCACCTCTACTGGGCCCAGGAGGCCAGCTGGACAGGGCATCCACAGGACGACTTCGAGTCGTCGCGGCGTGAGTGGATACCGCTCAAACTGGTGCCCGACATGATCGCCCGGGGCGAGGTCCCGGCCGCCAACATGGTGGCCGGGCTGATGATGCTCCATCACTTACGGCTGGGGTGAGCCCGGCCCACCGCCCGGACGGGACCCGGGCTCCGTGACAGCCACGCACGCGGGGCCGGCCGGGGCATCCCTGGCCGGCCCCGTGCGGCCCCGATCAGTGGTCAGGAGTACGGGTAGAAGCCCGAGCCCGTCTTGCGGCCGAGCCGGCCCGCGTCCACCATCCGCAGGAGCAGCGGGGGAGCGGCGTACAGCGGCTCCTTGAACTCGGCGTACATCGAGTCGGCGACCGAGGCCACGGTGTCCAGACCGATCAGGTCGGAGAGCTTCAGCGGGCCCATCGGGTGGGCGCAGCCGAGCTCCATGCCGTTGTCGATGTCCTCGCGGCTGGCGATGCCCGACTCGAACATCCGGATCGCGGAGAGCAGATACGGGATCAGCAGCGCGTTGACGACGAAACCGGAGCGGTCCTGGGCGCGGATCGGGTGCTTGTCGAGCACGTCCTGCACCAGGGCCTCGGCGCGCGTGACCGTCTCGTCGGACGTGGTCAGCGCGGGGATCAGCTCGACGAGCTTCTGCACCGGGGCCGGGTTGAAGAAGTGGATGCCGATGACCTGGTCCGGGCGGGAGGTCGCGACGGCCAGCTTCACCAACGGGATGGACGAGGTGTTGGAGGCCAAGATCGCGTCCCGCCGGGTCACCACCTGGTCGAGCACCTGGAAGATCTCGGTCTTGACCTGCTCGTTCTCCACGACGGCCTCGATGACGAGATCGCGGTCCGCGAACTCGCCGAGGTCGGTGGTGAAGCTGAGGCGACCGAGTGTCTCGTCGCGCTCCGCCTCCGTGATCTTGCCGCGTTCGGCGGCCTTGGAGAGGGAGTTGTGGAGCCGGGTGCGACCGATCTCCAGCGCCTCGCCGGTGGTCTCGGCCACCTTGACCTCGAGGCCGCTGCGGGCGCACACCTCCGCGATGCCTGCGCCCATCTGGCCACAGCCCACCACTCCGACGCGTGCAATGTCGGCCATAGAGTCCGTCACCTCGTGCCTTTCGCTGATCTCTGTTCGGCGGGCACCCGTCTGATTCCGGGCCCCGCCTCGACCCCCCGACGTTACTCCGCGACCCATGGGTCATGACGGGCCGGGGCGGGCATGCTCAGCGTTGCGCCCGGATACCAGGGTGATGGATGAGGACACAGAGACGGCAGGTGGCAACGGAATGCGGCAAATCGCCCGAAGGGGCTTTGTGGCGGGTGCGGCCGGAGTGGTCGCGGGGGTAGTTGCAGGAACCGCGGGGGCGGGTGAGGCCGTCGCCGTACCGCAGACTGTTCCGAAGGCCCGGACAGGTGGGTCGTCCGGACAGGAGGCCCGCTCCCACTCCGTCTCCCGGCGTGAGCTGCGCGGCATGTGGGTCGCCACCGTCGCCAACATCGACTGGCCGTCGGCGCCCGGACTCACGGCGGCGGAGCAGCAGGCCGAGCTGATCGCCTACCTCGACGAGGCAGTGGACCGGCGGCTGAACGCCGTGATCCTCCAGGTCCGGCCGACTGCCGACGCGCTCTGGCCGTCGCCCTACGAGCCGTGGGCCCAGTACCTCACCGGGGTCCAGGGCCAGGACCCCGGCTGGGACCCGCTGGGCACGGCCGTCCGCGAGGCGCACCGGCGCGGCCTCGACCTGCACGCCTGGTTCAACCCGTACCGGGTCGCCAACCACACCGACCCGTCCCGGCTGATCCCCTCCCACCCCGCACGGCTGCACCCCGACTGGGTCCTGCCGTACGGCGGGAAGCTCTACTACAACCCCGGACTGCCCGAGGTCCGCCGCTTCGTCCAGGACGCAATGCTCGACGCGGTTCGCCGTTACGACATCGACGCCGTCCACTGGGACGACTACTTCTACCCGTACCCGGTCGCCGGACAGGTCTTCGACGACGACGCCACGTATGCGAAGTACGGCGCGGGCTTCCCGGACAAGGCCGCCTGGCGCCGCGACAACACCGACAAGCTGGTGCGCGAGACCGCCGAGCGGATCAAGAAGATCAAGAAGAACGTCCAGTTCGGGATCAGCCCGTTCGGAGTCTGGCGCAACGCCGCGACCGACCCGCTCGGCTCGGACACCAAGGCAGGTGTGCAGACCTACGACGATCTGTACGCGGACACCCGCGGCTGGGTCAAGAAGGGCTGGATCGACTACATCTGCCCGCAGATCTACTGGAACATCGGCTTCGCCGCCGCCGACTACGCCAAGCTGCTGCCCTGGTGGGACGAGGTCGTACGGGGCACGGGCGTCGATCTCTTCGTCGGTGAGGCGCTCTACAAGGCCGGCGACCCGGCCCAGCCCGCGGCCTGGCAGGACCCGGCCGAACTCTCCCGCCACCTCGACTTCGCCGCTGCCTACGACCAGGTCCGCGGCCACGTCTACTTCTCGGGGAAGGACGTCGTGACCGACCGGATCGGCACGATGGCGCAGGTCGTCGCCGACCACTATCGCCACAGGGTGCGCCCTCCTCGCTGACCCGAGGAGAGCGCACCTGGCTGTGGTGCGGTCGGGGATGGTCCGCCCGGGGGCCCCTAGAGGGTCTCCGGGTCCCGGCGCCGGACCACGGTGTGCTGGACGACGGTGTCAGGACCTGGCGAAACCAGGTGTTCGTGTCCGTCGTCGGCGCGGACGCGGTACGGGGGAGCGCCCCCGTCACCGAGCACTTCGACGATCTCTGCGACCTTGTCGGGCTGGCCCACGGTCCTGCCGTGCGTCAGCAGCCGGTCGCCCGGGTGTGCCTCCATCGGGAGTGACCTCCTCACGGGTGGCGGTCCTTGTCGACAAGTCTATGACCGGACGCCCTTGCGCACCGGACGGACTACCGCCTGGCCCCCGACCGCTGCGTGGCCGCGATGCAGACGAGCACGGCCACCGCTGCCACCGGCGCGGCCGCCGAGACCTCCTCACCGAGCAGCAGGAACGACCACACCAGGGTCAGCAGCGGCTGCGCGAGCTGAAGCTGACTGGCCCGCGGAACACCGATCTCCGCCATGCCGCGGTACCAGACGTACAGGCCGACGAAGGTCGAACCCACCGCCACCCACACCAGGCCGATGACCCCGTGTGCGGACAGCCGCACCGGCTCGAAGGAGAGCGCGACCGCCGCGCCCACCACCATCAGCGGCGCCGCGAGGACCAGCGCCCAGCCGATCACCTGCCACCCCGGCATCACCCCTGCCAGCCTGCCGCCCTCCGTGTACCCCGCCGCGCACACCAGCAGCGCGCCGAACAGATACAGATCGCCCGCGGACAGCGCGCCGCCGCTCTGCTGCACGGTGAAGGCAATGACCACGGCCGCCCCGGCCAGCGCCGCGATCCAGAACGTACGCGGCGGGCGCGTCCCGGTCCGCAGCGACGAGAGCACCGCCGTGGTCAGCGGCAGCAGCCCCACGACGACCGCCGCGTGCGACGAGGTGGAGGTCTGCAGGGCCAGCGTCGTCAGCAGCGGGAAGCCGAGCACCACACCGCCCGCGACGACCGCGAGCCCGCTCCAGTGGCCCCGGTCCGGTACCGGGACCCGTCCCGCGAGCAGCGCCCCGCCCGCGATCAGCGCGGCGAGCAGGCTGCGCAGGGCCACCAGCGACCAGGGGCCGAAGCTCTCCAGCCCCCAGACGGTGGACGGAAACGTCAGCGAGAAGGCGACCACGCCGAGTCCGGCGAGAAGAGTGCCGCTCCTGCCCGCCGGCGGGGCAACCGCTATCGATGTGGATCGGGTAGCGCTATCCTGTGCTGTCATGCAAGAGCGTAGCAGTGTCGCCGCACTGGCCAGTTCCCTCCGGGACGAACTGAACCGCTACTCACCAGGTGGGAAGCTGCCGTCGAGTCGGGCCCTCGTGGAGCGCTTCCGGGTCAGCCCCGTGACCGTCTCCCGGGCCATCGCGCAGCTCGCCGCCGAGGGGCTCGTCCTCACCCGCCCCGGCTCCGGCGCCTTCCGGGCGCAGCCCCGTACCGACGCGTCCCCGCCCGGCGACACCTCCTGGCAGGAGATCTCCCTCAGCGGCGACGGTGGCCCCGAGGTCGTGCCGCGAACCGTCGACGCGTCCGGTGTCCTGGTCACACTCACCGCACCGCCGCCCGGCGTCATCGAACTGAACGGCGGCTACCTCCACCCCTCGCTCCAGCCCGAACGGGCACTCGCCGCCGCCCTCGCCAGGGCCGGCCGCCGCCCCGGCGCCTGGGGCCGCCCGCCCACCGACGGTCTCACCGAACTGCGTGCCTGGTTCGCCCGCGAGATCGGGTCCTCGCTCACCGCAGCCGACGTACTGATCACGGCGGGTGGCCAGAGCGCCCTGGCCACCGCGCTGCGCGCCCTCGCCCCGCCCGGCGCCCCCGTCCTCGTCGAATCGCCCACCTACCCGGGCATGCTGGCGGCCGCCCGCGCCACCGGACTGCGGCCGGTCCCGGTACCGGTCGACGCCGACGGGGTGCGACCCGAACTGCTCGCCGCAGCCTTCCGGGCCACCGGCGCCCGCGTCTTCGTCTGCCAGCCGCTCTTCCAGAACCCGACCGGTGCGGTCCTCGCCCCGGACCGGCGCGGCGAGGTCGTCCGGATCGCTCGCGAGGCGGGGGCCTTCGTCGTCGAGGACGACTTCGCCCGTCGGCTCGTCCACGACGACGCGGGCCCCTTGCCGGCGCCGCTGGCCGCCGACGACCCCGACGGCGTCGTCGTGCATGTCTGCTCCCTCACCAAGATCACCTCACCCAGCCTGCGGGTGGGTGCGCTGGCCGCCCGCGGACCGGTACTGGAACGGCTGCGTGCCCTCCAGGTCGTCGACAGCTTCTTCGTCCCCCGCCCGCTCCAGGAAGCCGCCCTGGAACTGGTCGGCTCCCCGGCCTGGGGTCACCATCTGCGTTCCGTATCGACGGAGTTGAAGAACCGGCGGACCGCCATGACGGTCGCGCTGCGACTGGAACTGCCCGACTTCTCGCTCCCGTACATCCCCGCGGGCGGCGGCAGCCTCTGGCTGCGGCTGCCGGATGCCGCAACCAGCGCGGACGAAGCGGCGCTCGTCTCGGCCGCGCTGCGCACGGGCGTCGCGATCGCGCCGGGCCGCCCCTACTACTGCGCCGAATCTCCGTCCGCCCAGGTCCGGTTGAGCTTCGCCGCGGTCGCCGGAGCGGGCGAGATCGCCGAGGGTGTGCGGCGGCTGCGCGCCGCCTGCGACAAACTCTTCGCCGCCCCCGGCCCGCACCACCTATCCTCCGGACATGACTGACAGCCCCCAGCAGCGTTACGAGATCTCGTCCGATCCGGCCCGGCTGGACCCGGCCCGGATCCACCACTGGCTCTCCACCGACGCCTACTGGGCCCTCGGCCGTACCCGCGAGAAGCAGGACCTGGCCATCGCCGGATCGCTCAACTTCGGTGCGTACGACACCACTTCGGGGGAGCAGGTCGGCTACGCCCGGGTGGTGACGGACCATGCCACCTTCGCCTGGCTCTGCGACGTGTACGTCGAGCGTTCGGCCCGCGGTCATGGTCTCGGCACCCGGCTCGCCGCCGCCGTGCGCGACCACCTCGCCCCGGCCGGCATCCGCAGGCTCATGCTCGCCACCGACGACGCCCACTGGGTCTACGAGAAGGTCGGCTTCAAGCCGCTGAGGAACCCCGAGAAGTGGATGTACCTCCGGCTCGACGTCGTCGGATCCGTCTGACAAGGCGCCCCCTTGACCTGGGCGGCGTTCCGCTCCACGATCTCCGCCATGAGTGTTCGAGTCTCGCTCGTCGCCGCGGCGCGCAGCTCCTCACTGCTCGCCGAGCGCTTCGACGACGACCGGCCGCTCGACCAGGCCGGCTGGCACGAGGTGCAGCTCGCCGCGCAGGCCCTGGTGCCCCTGGGCGCCGCCGAACTGCGCTACTGCTCGCCGACGGCACGCAGCCGCGCCACCGGGGAGGCGCTCGGTTACGCCCCGATGGCCCAACCGGCTCTGCGCGACTGCGACATGGGCCGCTGGCGCGGCTTGACCCTCTCCGACGTGGCGGCCCGCGAACCGGCCGCGGTGGACGCCTGGCTCGCCGACCCGCGCTCGGCACCGCACGGCGGCGAACCCCTGCTCGCGTTCATCACACGGATAGGGGGCTGGCTGGACACCCGCCCCGCCCGCGAGGGTTCGATCGTCGCCGTCGCGGAACCGGCCGTCGTCCGGGCCGCCCTCGTCTACGCGCTGGGGGCGCCGCCCTCGACGTACTGGAACGTCGACGTCCGCCCGCTCTCCACCATCACGCTCACCGGACTGCCGGGCCGCTGGAGCCTGCGCCTCGAAGCGGGCCCCCGCTGATCCGGTGAACCGTCCCCCGTGCGGGTGCGCGACATCTTCCCGCCGGTCCGACCAGTCGGTATGTTGCCCATCGACCCTGCACCACCAGGCATGCCCAGGCGAGGGAGACCACCGTGCCGCAGATTCATGGCCACTGCGACGACCGATTCTCAGGTGTGCGCGCCGCATTCGAAGCGAATTTCCGGGAGCGCCACGAACTCGGCGCGGCCGTCACCGTCCTGGTCGGCGGTGAACCCGTGGCCGACCTCTGGGGCGGCTGGGCCGACGAGGCCCGTACCCGTCCCTGGGAACGGGAGACCCTGGTCAACGTCTGGTCCACCAGCAAGGGCCCGACCGCGCTCTGCGCCCACATCCTCGCCGACCGGGGGCTGCTCGACTTCGACGCCCCCGTCGCCATGTACTGGCCGGAATTCGCCGCGGCCGGCAAGGAAGCCGTTCTCGTACGCCATCTGCTCTCGCACCGCTCGGGTGTGGCCGGGCTGCGCGAGCCGCACAGCCTGGCCGAGCTCTACGACTGGGAGGTGACCACCACCCGGCTGGCTGCGACCGAGCCCTGGTGGGAGCCCGGAACCCGATCGGGATACCACGCGCTCTCGTACGGCTTCCTGGTCGGTGAGGTCGTCCGCCGGATCACCGGACTGCTGCCGGGCGAGTTTCTCCGGCAGGAGGTCACCGGACCGCTCGGCATCGACTTCACCATCGGCCTTCCGGAGAAGGAGGCGGACCGCGTCGCGGAGCTCGTCGTGCCGAAGTCCGTCGCGGGCGAGCAGGCGGCGCTGTTCGCCCGGATGGCGCCGGTGGCCGTCGCTTCGCTGCTCAACCCGCCCACCGGCGCGCCCGCAGCCAACACGCCCGAGTGGCGGGCTGCCGAGATCCCCGCGGCCAACGGCCACGGCACCGCCCGCGCCGTCGCCGCGCTGTACGGGATCTTCGCCGGCCGGGGCCGGCTAGGCGACCGGCGGATCCTCTCCGAGGGGGCTGCCGAGCGAGCCCGCGAAGGTCAGGGCAGCTGCCGGGACCTGGTGCTCGGCATCGGCTTCGACCACGACACGGAGATCGCCCTCGGCCTGTGGCTGAGCGGCCCACAGGGTTCGTACGGCCCCAACCCGCGCGCCTTCGGCCACGACGGTGCGGGCGGCTCCTGCGGGCTCGCCGACCCGGAGGCGGGCGTCGCCCTCGGGTACGTCATGAACCGGATGGGCCCGCGCATCGCCGACGACCCGCGCAAGATGGCGCTGATCGAGGCGGTGTACGAGGCGCTCTGAAGCGACCCCGCGGCCGGTCCGGTTCCCCGGCCGGCCGCGAGGGCGCTTCACAGGTGTCGGGCACTCGGGCCTCTGCGTCGGCCACAAGGAGACGTGTGCCGTGGCGGGCTCCAGTACGTGTGTCTGTATGTGCTGCGGGGTGCGGTTCAGGCGAGCTGGGTGGGCTCGTCCCGGAGTCCGGCCCCGGTCTGCTCCCGGATTTCCTGGTCGTCCGCGTGACCGTGCACCGACACGGCCAGATCACTGGTGGCGCGGACCACTTCCTCCGGCTCACCGGAGAGGGCAAGGGTGCATTTCGTCTCGCTGGGGTACTCCTGGCAGTCGGTGACCTTCCGCATGAGGTACCTCCTTGCTCCCTTCCACTCTATTGCGGCCGTTCGTGCCGGGTCAGTCCTCCTGGCGTGCGCGGGCGACGGCGAGCGTGACGGCCTCGGCGATGCCGGTCTCCGCGGTCGCCTTGTCGATGCCCAGCCCGCTCAGCACGCCCGAGCCGTCCTCGTGCTCCAGCAGGGCGAGCAGGATGTGCTCCGTGCCCACGTAGTTGTGGCCCATCCGCAGGGCCTCCCGGAACGTCAGCTCGAGCACCTTGCGGGCCCCGGCGTCGTACGGGATGAGCTCCGGGAGCTCGTCGGCTGCGGCCGGCAGCGCCTCGGTCGCGGCCCGGCGGACGGAGTCCGGCGCGATGCCCTGCGCCTTGATGAATGCCGCCGCGAGCCCGTCCGGCTCGCTGAGCAGCCCGAGTGCCAGATGCTCGGGCAGGATCTCGTCGTTGCCCGCGGCGCGGGCCTCGTTCTGTGCGGCCATCACGACGTTCCGCGCCCGCGGGGTGAACCGGCTGAACCCCTGACCGGGGTCGAGGTCCGAGGGTTCGCCGGGGGCCTTGGCGACGAAGCGCTTCTGGGCCGCCTGCCGGGTGACCCCCATGCTCTTGCCGATCTCCGTCCAGGAGGCTCCGGAGCGCCGGGCCTGGTCGACGAAGTGGCCGATCAGATGGTCGGCCACGTCACCGAGGTGGTCGGCGGCGATGACCGCGTCCGAGAGCTGCTCGAGAGCGCCGGAGTGGACATTTTTGATGGCTTCGATCAGGTCGTCGAGCCGGACCGGATTCGTCATGCGTACGGGATTCGTCATGCGTCAACCGTAGGTTGACGGCCGTGCAGTGTCAACCATCGGTTGACACTGCACGGAAGGGAGAGCGCGTGCGCGGACGCGCAGAGCGCGCCGGACCGGCAGGTGGCCGGTCCGACGCGCTCGGGTGCGGTTCTCGATGGGAGGGGCGGTGTGGCGTCCGGAGGGGGCCAGGAGGCGTGGTCCATCCCGGCCAGGCACCTCAGGCGCGCCCGCGAGTCCCTCGTGCGGTCAGAGAACGCCGCAGTCGGCGATGGTGACCTTCGCCCGGGTCTTGCCGCTCTGCGAGCCGTAGCTCTCGATCTTCTTGACCAGGTCCATGCTCTCCTGGCCGTCGACCTCGCCGAACACGACGTGCTTGCCGTCCAGCCACGACGTCACGATCGTGGTGATGAAGAACTGCGAGCCGTTGCTGTTCGGGCCCGCGTTCGCCATCGAGAGCAGACCGGGCTTGGTGTGCGTGAGCTTGAAGTTCTCGTCGGCGAACTTCTCGCCGTAGATGCTCTTGCCGCCGCGGCCGTCGCCGCTGGTGAAGTCGCCGCCCTGGAGCATGAAGTCGGGGATGACCCGGTGGAAGGAGGAGCCCTTGTAGCCGAAGCCCTTCTCGCCGGTCGCCAGCGCGCGGAAGTTCTCCGCCGTCTTCGGGACCACGTCGTCGAACAGGTTGAACGTGATCCGCCCGGCGGGCTCGTCATTGATGGTGATGTCGAAAAAAACCTTGGTCGTCATGGTTCCATCCTGACATCCGGGCTGTCGACCACCACCGCACGGGGTGGTCCGAGGGCCCGATCGCCCGGGGACGACCGGGTGGGCCGGGAGTGGGACCCTTGTGGGCGGCGGGCGACAGCGTGAGCTGATGGTGCATCGGAAAGGGTTGCGCGAGGCCTCTTCGCCCTCGCTCCGGATCGCAGTCCACACTGATGTGTCGAGCACGGCCACCGCTCCCCCCTCCCGCATCCCACCGCGGACGCGACCGGTATGTGTACACCCAGCCCCGCGAGACGGTGCCCCACCTCGGCTCCACCTCACCGGTCAAGGACGCCCATGCGACGTTCCACCCTCATCACCCGGGCCCTCGGCAGCGCCGCTCTGGTCTGCGCCGCCGTGGCCTTGTCCCTGGTCTTCGTGCGCCACGACGCGCCCGCCCCGATTCAGCGGTGCGGCCTGTTCTTCGTTGCGGCCTTTGCATAAAACTGCAGCGATGCGTATAGTCATGCCATCGACGAGGAGGATTTCGATGCCGGTACGTGCAGCGGTAGCAGGAGCAAGCGGATACGCCGGCGGGGAGCTGCTCCGTCTGCTGCTGGTTCATCCCGACGTCGAGATCGGTGCCCTCACCGGCAACACCAACGCTGGGCAGAAGCTCGGCGCCCTGCAGCCCCATCTGCGGCCGCTCGCCGACCGGGTGCTGCAGCCGACCACCGCCGAGGTCCTCGCCGGGCACGATGTCGTCTTTCTCGCCCTCCCGCACGGGCAGTCCGCCGCCGTCGCGCAGCAGCTCGGTGACGAGGTGCTCGTCGTCGACATGGGCGCCGACTTCCGGCTGACGGACGCCGCCGACTGGGAGAAGTTCTACGGGTCGCCGCATGCCGGGACCTGGCCCTACGGTCTGCCCGAACTGCCCGGGGCCCGCGCCGCACTGGCGGGGTCCAAGCGGATCGCGGTGCCCGGCTGCTACCCGACGGCCGTCTCCCTCGCGCTCTTCCCGGCGTACGCGGCCCAGCTCGCCGAGCCCGAGGCCGTGATCGTCGCCGCGTCCGGGACCTCCGGGGCCGGCAAGGCGGCCAAGCCGCATCTGCTCGGTTCCGAGGTGATGGGCAACATGTCCCCGTACGGCGTCGGCGGTGTCCACCGGCACACCCCGGAAATGATCCAGAACCTCAGCGCCGCGGCCGGTGAGCCGGTCACGGTCTCCTTCACGCCGACCCTCGCGCCGATGCCCCGGGGCATCCTCGCCACGTGCAGCGCAAAGGCGAAGCCGGGTGTGAGTGCCGAGTCGGTTCGTACCGCGTACGAGAAGGCGTTCGCCGAGGAACCGTTCGTCGATCTGCTCCCCGAGGGGGAGTGGCCCGCCACAGCGTCCGTCTACGGTTCCAACGCCGTACAGATCCAGGTCGCCTACGACGAGGCGGCAGGCCGGATCATCGTCATCAGCGCCATCGACAACCTTGCCAAGGGCACCGCCGGCGGCGCTCTGCAGAGCATGAACATCGCCCTCGGACTTCCCGAGGACACTGGTCTTTCCACGATCGGAGTGGCACCGTGAGCGTCACGGCAGCACAGGGGTTCTCGGCGGCCGGTATCGCCGCGGGGATCAAGGAGAGCGGCAACCCGGATCTGGCCCTCGTGGTCAACAACGGGCCGCGCCGCGCCGCCGCGGGAGTCTTCACCTCCAACCGCGTGAAGGCCGCCCCCGTCCTCTGGTCGGAGCAGGTCCTCAAGGGCGGCGAAGTATCCGCCGTCGTTCTCAACTCCGGTGGCGCCAACGCCTGTACGGGCCCGCAGGGCTTCCAGGACACCCACGCCACCGCCGAGAAGGCGGCCGAGGTCCTGGTCGGCCACAGCGCCGGTGAGATCGCCGTCGCCTCGACCGGACTGATCGGCACGCTGCTCCCGATGGACAAGCTGCTGCCCGGCATCGAGACCGCCGCCGCGGCGCTGAGCGAGCACGGCGGTGAGAAGGCCGCCATCGCGATCAAGACCACGGACACCGTCCACAAGACCGCCGTCGCGGGCGGCAAGGGCTGGACCGTCGGCGGGATGGCCAAGGGCGCGGGCATGCTCGCGCCGGGACTTGCCACCATGCTGGTCGTCCTCACCACCGACGCCGATGTGGACGCGGCCGGTCTCGACACCGCGCTGCGCGCCGCCACCCGAACCACCTTCGACCGGGTCGACTCGGACGGCTGCATGTCGACCAACGACACCGTGCTGCTGCTGGCCTCCGGTGCGAGCGGTATCACCCCGGAACAGGGCGAGTTCGCGGAGGCCGTACGGACCGTCTGCGCCGACCTGGCCCGGCAGCTGATCGGTGACGCCGAGGGTGCCTCGAAGGACATCCGGATCGAGGTCATCAACGCCGCGACCGAGGACGATGCCGTCGAGGTGGGCCGCTCCATCGCGCGTAACAACCTCCTCAAGTGCGCCATCCACGGCGAGGACCCCAACTGGGGCCGGGTCCTCTCCGCGATCGGCACGACGAAGGCGGCCTTCGAGCCCGACCAGCTGAATGTCGCCATCAACGGCGTCTGGGTCTGCAAGAACGGCGGCGTAGGCGAGGACCGCGACCTCGTCGACATGCGCTACCGGGAGGTCGAGATCACCGCCGACCTGGCCGCCGGAACCGAGTCCGCGGTCATCTGGGCCAACGACCTCACCGCGGACTACGTCCACGAGAACAGCGCGTACAGCTCATGAGCGCGGCGCGGAAACACACCGCACTCCCGAAGGCGGAGATCCTCATCGAGGCGCTGCCCTGGCTGACCCGGCACAACGGCAAGACCGTCGTCATCAAGTTCGGTGGCAACGCCATGATCGACGAGGAGCTGAAGGCGGCCTTCGCCCAGGACGTCGTCTTCCTGCGGCAGGCCGGCCTCAAGCCCGTTGTCGTGCACGGCGGTGGCCCGCAGATCAGTGCCCAGCTCGACAAGCAGGGCCTGGTCAGCGAGTTCAAGGCCGGGCTGCGCGTCACCACGCCCGAGGCGATGGACGTCGTACGGATGGTGCTGGCCGGACAGGTCCAGCGCGAGCTCGTCGGCCTGCTCAACCAGCACGGGCCGCTCGCCGTCGGCATGACCGGCGAGGACGCCCACACCATCACCGCCACCCGGCACCGCCCCACCATCGACGGTGAACTCGTCGACATCGGCCGGGTCGGCGAGATCACCGCGATCGACACCGGGGCCATCCAGGCGTTGCTCGACGACGGCCGGATCCCGGTCGTCTCCTCCATCGCGCGCTCCGCCGACGACAACCACGTCTACAACGTCAACGCCGACACCGCGGCCGCCGCGCTCGCCGCCGCGCTGAACGCGGAGACGCTGATGGTCCTCACCGACGTCGAGGGCCTCTACGAGGACTGGCCCAACAGCGACGACGTGATCAGCAGACTCACCGCGACCGAGCTGGAGAAGCTGCTGCCGGAGCTGTCCAGCGGCATGGTCCCGAAGATGCAGGGCTGCCTGCACGCCGTACGCAACGGTGTCGAGACCGCCCGTGTCATCGACGGCCGGGTCCAGCACTCGATCCTGCTGGAAATCTTCACCGACGAAGGCATCGGCACGATGGTCGTGCCCGACGCAGCCGACGTACCCGACGCACAGGGGGAAGCATGACCAACGCCGAGCTTTCGCAGCGCTGGCAGGGCTCGCTCATGGATAACTACGGCACCCCGCAGCTCTCCCTGGTGCGCGGCGAAGGCGCCCGTGTCCGGGACGCCGACGGCACCGAGTACCTCGACTTCGTCGGCGGCATCGCGGTGAACGCGCTGGGCCACGCCCACCCCGCTGTCGTCGAGGCCGTCTCCACCCAGATCGCCTCGCTGGGCCATGTCTCCAACCTCTTCATCGCCGAACCGCCCGTCGCGCTCGCCGAACGGCTCCTCCAGCTCTTCGGCCGGACCGGCCGCGTCTACTTCTCCAACTCGGGCGCCGAGGCCAACGAGGCCGCCTTCAAGATCGGCCGGCTCACCGGTCGGACCCATATGGTCGCCACCGACGGCGGTTTCCACGGCCGGACCATGGGCGCGCTCGCCCTCACCGGCCAGCCGAAGAAGCGGGAGCCCTTCCTTCCGCTGCCCGGTGACGTCACACATGTGCCGTACGGCGATGTCGACGCCCTCCGGGCCGAGGTGACCACCGACACCGCGCTGGTGATCATCGAGCCCATCCAGGGTGAGAACGGTGTGGTCGTGCCGCCCAAGGGCTATCTGGAGGCCGCCCGGGAGATCACCCGGGCCACCGGCACCCTGCTCGTCCTCGACGAGGTGCAGACCGGTATCGGCCGGTGCGGCCAGTGGTTCGAGCACCAGGCCCACCAGGGCGTCGAGCCCGACATCGTCACCCTCGCCAAGGGGCTCGGCGGCGGGCTGCCGATCGGCGCCACCGTCGCCTTCGGCGCGACGGCCGACCTGCTGAAGCCCGGTCAGCACGGCACGACGTTCGGCGGCAACCCGATCGCCTGCGCCGCCGGTCTCGCCGTCCTGGACACGCTCGCCGCCGACGGCGCCCTGGACCGGGTGAAGCGGCTCGGCGAGCGGATCCGGGAAGGTGTAGAAGCCCTGGGGCACCCATTGGTCTCCCACGTCCGTGGCTCCGGTCTGTTGCTGGGTATCGTGCTCACCGAGCCCCTTGCGCCGCAGGTGCAACAGGCGGCTCAGGGAGCCGGACTCCTGGTGAACGTGCCCGCCCCCGATGTCGTACGGCTCATGCCGCCGCTGATCATCGGTGACGCAGAGGTGGATGCGTTCCTGGCGGCACTGCCCGGCGCTCTCGACGCGGCACACGGGGACGGACAATCCGGAGAGAAGCGCTCCGGAGAATGAGGCGACGACGATGACCGAGGCGCAGGAATCCGAGTTCGGCGGGCCGTCCGTGCCGCAGACCCGCACGGCACGCCACCGCCGGATCGTGGACATCCTGAACCGGCTGCCGGTGCGCTCGCAGAGCCAGCTGGCGAAGCTCCTGGCCGACGACGGACTGAGCGTCACCCAGGCGACGCTCTCCCGCGATCTGGACGAACTGGGCGCGGTGAAGATCCGCAACACCGGCGGCGAGCTGATCTACGCCGTGCCGAGCGAGGGCGGCTTCCGCACCCCGCAGGCACCGCTCGGCGAGTCCGCCAAGGAGGAGCGGATGGGGCGCCTCTCCTCCGAACTGCTCATCTCGGCGGAGGCCTCGGCCAACCTCGTGGTGCTGCGCACGCCTCCGGGCGCGGCCCAGTTCCTGGCCTCGGCCATCGACCAGGCGGAGCTGCACGACGTCCTCGGCACCATCGCGGGCGACGACACGCTGATGCTGATCAGCCGCGACCCGGCAGGCGGTCAGGCGCTCGCCGACCACATGCTGCGGCTGGCGCAGAACGGTCGCTGAGCGGCCCGGAGAGACGGATCAGTAGCGGGTGATCGCGGTCGTGCCCGAGTGGGTCCCGATCGCGATGTGCGGGCGGCGGGCCGGGTCCGCCCAGGCCAGGATCCGGTCCATCGAGGGCGCCGGTACGGAGACACAGCCGGCGGTCGCACCGCTCCCGTTCACATGCAGGAATACCCCCGCACCCCGCCCGCGCACCGGCCGGTCGTAGTTGAACCCGATGACCAGCGCGCGGGCGTACTGCTTCGGGTACGCGATCAGATGCTCGGCCTCGCCGGCCCCGCAGTCCGCGGGCAGCGGCTCCACCCAGCGGTTGTAGGCCCGCGCCGCGTTGTCCTGGCACCACCATGACCGGTCGCCTGCCCTGCGGTACGGATAGCGGGTCCCGGCCGGGACCGCCTCGACGCCGAAGGCGTACGGCAGGTCGTACAGACCGGTGGGCGTGGTGTTCGTGCCCTGGACCCGCTTGTCCCCCTCGGTCAGCCCCTTCGCCCCGAACCGGGCCGGCGCGGACCCGGCCCGGACCCACTTCCCCGACTGCAGGTCCCACCAGCTGACGGTGCCCGTGGTGGATCCCGTGCCGGGTGCCTCGGCCGTGATCAGCTGCGAGCCGCCGCCCGTGTCGGCCAGCCGCTCCGGGAGCGGGGGCGTATCGGCGGGGCCGGCTGCCGACGAACCCACGAGGGCGAGCAGAACCGACCCGGTCACCAGGGATGTGCGCATGGACCGGACGGTAGACCCGGCGGCGCCGGCCCACCGTCGCATGCACTCCGTACGGCCCAACGGCTCAGTCCGCGGTGGGCATCACCGGCAGCGGGAGCGGCAGTCCCGGCAGCCCGTCGATGCTCGCCGCGATGTACTCCTTCTTGCCGAAGTACTCGCTGAGCGAGGTGTCGTCCTCGCGCGCGAAGCGCTGGGCGTGCAGCGGCCGGTCCTCCTCGTAGGACATGTACGGCACCGCGAATCCGCAGGTGTCCCGGATCAGCTCGGCCGTCACCACGATGATCGCGCGCAGCCCGTGCGGGGCCGGGTCGACGGGAAAACGGCCGAGCAGCCCCGGGAACCGCGGATCGTCGCGGAAGACCGGCTCTCCGCGACCGTGCACCCGCACGATGTTCGGCGGCCCCTGGAAGGCACACCACATCAGGGTGATGCGACCGTTCTCACGGAGATGGGCCACGGTCTCCGCGTTGCTCCCGGCGAAGTCCAGATAGGCCACGGTCCGGTCGTCGAGGACCACGAAGGAGCCGCTGACACCTTTGGGGGAGAGGTTGACCGTGCCGTCACCGCCGAGAGGGGCGGTCGCGGTGAAGAAGATGTGCTGCTCCTCGATGAAGGTCCTGAGCCGTCCGTCGATACGTGCGTACGTCTTTCCCATGAGGCGATTATCGGCGCCAATGGGGTGTCCGGCAGTGGCATTTCAGCCGGCGGGACGCCGCTGCCGGACCGCCGCGCGGACGTGGGCCCGCAGCAGCCGCTCCGCCGCCACGCGCAGCGCACGCGGCCGGTCCGGCCCGGTCCTGACGAGCAGCCACTCGTGCGGTATCCGGTCGGCGTCCGGCAGCAGAGTCTGCGTCACCGCCCGGACGACGGCGGGTGACGGATCGTCGAGGAGGGGCTGCAGCTGTTCGTGCCGCACCGCGGCGAGCGCGCGCAGACCGGTGACGGCGTGGACGCGGACTGCGGGCACAGGGTGCGTCAGCAGGGACCACAACGCCGGGGCGTCCTCCCTGGTGCCGCACTCGCCGAGCCCGGCGGGGGCTGCGGGGCAGGCGGCCGGGTCGGCGCACATCGACCGGTAGAGGGGGAGCGGATCGATGCCGCCCTGCCGCAGTACATAGCGGGCACAGGCCCGTACGACCCCGGACCGGTCGGCGAGGAACGCCGCGGCCTCGCCCTGCCGCCCGGCCCGCCGCAGCGCGGTGACACCGGCGGCCCGTACCTGGGGCGACCGCGCGGACAGCAGCGGGCCCAGCACCTCGTCGTACGCCCCGTCCCGCGTCCCCGCGATCGCAGCCTCCGCACACAGCGTCTGGATGCGCACATCGTCCGAGGCGGCGGCTGCGGTGCGGGCCAGCGTCGCCGGGGCGAGGAGACCGCGATCGACCGCGATGCGGTACGCGAACCGGCGTGTGGCCCGGTCCTCGCTCGTGAGCAGCGTCACGACGTCCTCGGCCGGCCCTTCGCGCAATGCATGCTCCAGCCGTTCGCGGGCAAAGTCGCCCTGCTCGCGCCTGGACAGCCGCAGCACCAGCGCGGTCAGCGGCGGCAGCTCCCGGTCGGGAATCTCCGAGAACAGTGTCCGAGCCCGGTCGCGCACCGGGCCGGCCCAGTCCGCGCAGCGCACGATCAGGAGCGGACGCAGAGCCGGCGACCGGGCGACCCACTCGAGTGCCGCCTCCCGGATCCGGCCGTCCGGATGGCAGAGCGTGACGGCGAGCAACGGCTCGTCCGGAGGTGTCCTGGACACATTCACCGAGGGCAGCGGGGCGTCCCAGTTCCAGCGCAGTCTCCGACGGCGGGTCCAGTCGCGCGACAGGAGCAGCCCGGGCGCCTCGTACGTCAGGATCCGTACCCCGAGATCGAGGGCCGTCCAGGCCTCTGCCGACGAGGTGTCCAGTGCTTCCCGGAGCGGTATGCCCCGGGCCAGCCGTTCAGCGGCCTCGTAGTCGTTGCTCATCACGCGCCCCCAGGTATGCGGAGGTCGATCGTAGAGGTCCGCACGGTGTCCCGGCCCGGCATTTACGGTCCGGCTCGCGCGTTCGGGTGAGCCGTTGATCAGCGGCTTTGACAAACCATACGGAGGACTGCATAGTTATACCCAACAGTGAATGCACCGTAAGGAGAAACCCGTGACCGAGCGCGTCGTACTCGCCTACTCGGGCGGCCTGGACACCTCCGTCGCCATCGGCTGGATCGCCGAGGAGACGGGCGCCGAGGTCATCGCCGTTGCCGTGGATGTCGGCCAGGGCGGCGAGGACCTGGACGTCATTCGTAAGCGCGCGCTCGCCTGCGGTGCCGTCGAGGCCGAGGTCGCGGACGCCAAGGACGAGTTCGCCGAGGAGTACTGTCTCCCGGCGATCAAGGCCAACGCCCTCTACATGGACCGCTACCCGCTGGTGTCGGCCCTCTCCAGGCCGACCATCGTCAAGCACCTCGTCGCCGCCGCCCACAAGCACAACGCCGGCATCGTCGCCCACGGCTGCACCGGCAAGGGCAACGACCAGGTCCGCTTCGAGGCCGGCATCTCTGCGCTCGGCCCCGACCTGAAGTGCATCGCCCCGGTCCGTGACTACGCGATGACCCGGGACAAGGCGATCGCCTTCTGCGAGGAGAAGAACCTCCCGATCGCGACCACCAAGAAGTCCCCGTACTCGATCGACCAGAACGTCTTCGGGCGCGCCGTCGAGACGGGCTTCCTGGAGGACATCTGGAACGCCCCGATCGAGGACATCTACGAGTACACCCAGAACCCGGCCACCCCGCGCGAGGCCGACGAGGTCGTCATCTCCTTCAAGGAGGGCGTTCCGGTCGCCATCGACGGCAAGCCCGTCACCGTCCTCCAGGCGATCCAGCAGCTCAACGAGCGGGCCGGCGCCCAGGGCATCGGCCGGATCGACATGGTCGAGGACCGGCTCGTCGGCATCAAGTCCCGCGAGGTGTACGAGGCCCCCGGCGCGATCGCACTGATCACCGCCCACCAGGAGCTGGAGAACGTCACCGTCGAGCGCGAGCTGGCCCGCTACAAGCGGCAGGTCGAGCAGCGCTGGGGCGAGATGGTCTACGACGGCCTGTGGTTCTCCCCGCTCAAGCGCGCCCTGGACGGCTTCATCAACGAGGCCAACCAGCATGTCACCGGTGACATCCGGATGACGCTGCACGCCGGCCGCGCCGTCGTCACCGGCCGGAAGTCCAGCGAGTCGCTGTACGACTTCAACCTCGCCACCTACGACTCGGGCGACACGTTCGACCAGTCCAAGGCGCAGGGCTTCATCGAGATCTTCGGCCTTTCGTCGAAGATCGCCGCCAAGCGTGACCTGGCCTGACGCCACCCCGTTTACGTCTCCGCCTCCCCGTTCCTCCGCGGCGGGGAGGCGGTCGCACATCCACCCTCTTGTCTCTTGAGGAGCACGCAGTGAGCAATGGCAACGGCAACAGCGACGTACGCCTCTGGGGCGCCCGCTTCGCCGACGGTCCGGCCGAGGCGCTGGCGAAGCTGTCCGCCTCCGTCCACTTCGACTGGCGGCTCGCGCCGTACGACATCGCCGGCTCCCGCGCCCACGCTCGCGTCCTCAACAAGGCGGGTCTGCTCACCGAGGACGAGCTGACGCGCATGATCGCCGGCCTCGACCAGCTCGAAGCCGATGTCGCCGACGGTTCGTTCACCGGCACCATCGCCGACGAGGACGTCCACACCGCGCTGGAGCGTGGACTGCTGGAGCGCCTGGGCCCGGACCTCGGCGGCAAGCTGCGCGCCGGCCGGTCCCGCAACGACCAGATCGCTACGCTCTTCCGGATGTACCTGCGCGACCACGCCCGGATCATCGGCGGTCTGATCGCCGAGCTCCAGGACGCGCTGGTCGGTCTCGCCGAGGCCCACCCGGACGTCGCCATGCCGGGCCGGACGCACCTCCAGCACGCTCAGCCCGTCCTCTTCGCTCATCACGTCCTGGCCCACGTCCAGTCCCTGTCCCGGGACGCCGAGCGGCTGCGGCAGTGGGACGAGCGGACCGCCGTGTCCCCGTACGGCTCCGGCGCGCTCGCCGGCTCCTCGCTCGGCCTCGACCCGGAGGCGGTCGCCGCGGACCTCGGCTTCGAGAACGGTTCCGTCGCCAACTCCATCGACGGCACGGCCTCCCGCGACTTCGTCGCCGAGTTCGCGTTCATCACCGCGATGATCGGCGTCAACCTCTCCCGGATCGCGGAGGAGGTCATCATCTGGAACACGAAGGAGTTCTCCTTCGTCACCCTGCACGACGCCTTCTCCACCGGCTCGTCGATCATGCCGCAGAAGAAGAACCCGGACATCGCCGAGCTGGCCCGAGGTAAGTCCGGGCGTCTGATCGGCAACCTGACGGGCCTGATGGCCACGCTGAAGGCCCTCCCGCTCGCGTACAACCGAGACCTCCAGGAGGACAAGGAGCCGGTCTTCGACTCCTGTGACCAGCTCGAGGTCCTGCTGCCTGCCTTCACCGGCATGATGGCCACGCTGACCGTCAACCGCGAGCGGATGGAGGAGCTGGCCCCGGCGGGCTTCTCGCTCGCCACGGACATCGCCGAGTGGCTGGTCAAGAAGGGCGTCCCGTTCCGCGTCGCGCACGAGGTCGCGGGCGAGTGCGTCAAGGAGTGCGAGCAGCACGGCATCGAGCTCGACGAGCTCACCGACGAGCAGTTCGCGAAGATCTCCGAGCACCTCACCCCCGAGGTCCGCGCGGTCCTCAACGTGCCGGGCGCGCTCGCCGCCCGCGACGGACGCGGCGGTACGGCCCCGTCGGCCGTCGCCGTACAGCTCGCCGAGGTCAAGAACGACCTGGCGGCACAGCACGCGTGGGCCACCGCCCGTCAGTAGGTCACGGGAACGGCATCGCGGGCTACGTTGGTCGGGACGGAGTTACGGACCCGACCTACGAGGAGCCCGCGATGCCCTTCGCCCGCCTGGCCTCAGCGACGACCCCGACCGCCCATATCGGGCTCGGTCTGGCCGCGGTCGGCAGGCCCGCCTACATCAATCTCCACCGTGACCGGGACCTGCCCGGGACCCGCAGCGTCGAGGCACTGCGCGAGCACACCCATGAGCTTCTCGACGCCGCCTATGCGCAGGGCGTCCGCTACTTCGACGTCGCCCGCTCCTACGGTCGCGCCGAGGAGTTCCTCGGCGACTGGCTGACCACCCGCCCGGATGTGCGCGACGTCGTCATCGGCAGCAAATGGGGCTACACCTACACCGCCGACTGGAGCGTCGACGCCGAGGCGCACGAGGTCAAGGACCACAGCCTCGCCACCTTCGAACGCCAGCGTGCCGAGACCGAGGCGCTGCTGGGCGACCGGCTCGACCTCTACCAGATCCACTCCGTGACAGCCGACAGCCCGGCCCTCACCGACAAGGAACTGCACGAGCGGCTCGCCGCCCTCGCCGCCGACGGGGTCACCGTCGGTCTGTCCACCAGCGGCCCCGGCCAGGCGGACGCCATCCGCGCCGCCCTCGCCGTCACCGTCGACGGCGAGCCCCTCTTCCGTACCGTCCAGGCCACCTACAACGCCCTGGAGACGTCGGCCGGACAGGCGCTCGCCGAGGCGCACGACGCCGGGCTGACCGTGATCGTCAAGGAAGCGATGGCCAACGGCCGGCTCGCCGGAACGGAGGCCCCCGCCGTCGTCCAGGAGATCGCTGCGGAGGCGGGCCTCGGCAGCGACGCGGTCGCGCTCGCGCTCATCCTGCACCAGCCGTGGGCCGGCGTCGTCCTCTCCGGCGCGGCGACCGTCACCCAGCTCGTCAGCAACCTCCACGCCCCCGTTCTCGACCTCGACGAGCAGCGGCGGGACCGGCTGGACGCGCTGGTGGAGGAGCCCGAGGCGTACTGGCGCCACCGCGCGGGGCTGCCCTGGAGCTGACCGGCGAAGCGCGCCCCGATTCCTTGATCACCGGACTCTGCGTCACATCGGCCTGTCACATCGGTCTCGTTCGATTCGTCAGTGCAGTGACGGAACACGACGGAGGGATGGGCCTGTGGACGAGAACGAGTTTCTGGCGGAACGCTTCGAGGAGAACCGGACCCGTCTGAAGGCCGTGGCCCACCGGATGCTCGGTTCGCTGACCGAGGCGGACGACGCCGTCCAGGAAGCCTGGATCCGGCTCAGCCGCTCCGACGACCGGCAGATCGAGAACCTGAGCGGCTGGCTGACCACGGTCGTCGGCCGGGTCTGCCTGGACATGCTGCGCTCGCGCCGGTCCCGGCGCGAGGAACCCCTGGAGGCGCAGCCGGCGGGCGCCGACACCCCCGAGCCGGTCCTCGGCCCGCAGTCCGGAAGCGACCCCGAACATCAGGCGCTGGTCGCCGACTCGGTGGGGCTGGCGCTGCTCGTGGTCCTGGAGACCCTGGACCCCGCCGAACGGCTCGCCTTCGTGCTCCACGACATGTTCGCGGTGCCCTTCGACGAGATCGGTCGCATCGTGGACCGGACCCCGGCCGCGGCCCGGCAGCTCGCCAGCCGGGCTCGCCGCCGCGTCCAGGGCGTGGACCGGGTGCCGGACCCCGATCTCGCCCGCAAGCGTGAGGTCGTCGACGCGTTCCTGGCGGCCGCCCGGGGCGGTGACTTCGAGGCGCTCGTCGCCGTGCTTGCCCCGGACGTGGTGGCACGGTCCGACGGTGGCGCCGGCGGCGTCGGCGCTCCGTCGGTGGTGCGCGGGGCCGCTTCGGTCGCCCGCCAGGCGATCATGTTCGCACCGTTCGCGCGGTCGTCCCGGATGGCACTGGTCGACGGGGCCCCGGCAGTCATCTCGATCCGCGACGGGCAGCGGTTCTCGGTCATGCGGTTCACGATCGAGCGCGGCAAGGTCGTCGAGCTGTACGTGGTCAACGATCCGGCCCGTCTTCCCGAGCTGGATCTGACCGTCCTCGGCGACTGACGACGACCGGGGAAGGGCCGGGCAGACCGGGGCGGGGCCGGGCAGGACCGGGGGCAGCTCCCGCCCCGGTCCGCACCCACTGTGCCGACGCGTCGAAGTCCGCCTGCTCGAGGCCGGTTCTCAGGTCGATCCGACGCAGCGCCTCACCCGGTCCGTGCCCGGCGACCCACTCCGGGTCCCGCTCGCTGATCTTGTCGCCGACCCGGCGAACGGCCGCCCGGCCGACGTCAGGAGCTCGTGAGGATGACGAGTTGCCGGGTCGCTCGAGTCATCGCGACATAGCGGTCGACCGCTCCTTCGATGCCGTTGCCGAACTCCTCCGGGTCGATGAGGACGACCAGGTCGAACTCGAGCCCCTTCGACAGCTCCGGAGTCAGCGACCGGACACGGGACGTCGTCCGGAACGTGGGATCGCCGATTACGCAGGCGATCCCGTCGGCATGTGTGGCGAGCCAGGTGTCGAGGATCGAGCTCAGATCCGAAACGGATCCGTGTACGACGGGGACGCCGCTGCTGCGGATGGAGGCAGGCACGTTGGCGTCCGGGAGCACGGCCCGGATGACCGGCTCGGCTTCCGCCATGACTTCTTCCGGCGTCCGGTAGTTGATGCTCAGGGAGGCCAGGTTGATCCGGTCGAGCCCGATCCGCTCGAGCCGTTCCTGCCACGACTCCGTGAACCCGTGCCTGGCCTGGGCACGGTCCCCGACGATGGTGAAGCTCCGGGACGGGCACCGGACCAGCAGCATCTGCCACTCCGCGTCGGTCAGTTCCTGAGCCTCGTCCACGACGATGTGCGCGAACGGGCCGGCGAGCAGGTCCGGGTCGACGTCGGTCAGTTCGGACTCGTCGACCAGGCTGACCTGGGCGTCTTCGCCGCGCAGCATCGTCACCAGGCCTTCGCCCTCGTCACCGTCGGCGCCGGAGTTGGACACGGCCTCGATCAGGCTGTCGACGACCTGGGTCATGCGCTCGCGCTGGGCGGCGAGGATGGCCTTGTGCCGACGCTCGCGCCGCGCCGCCTCCGGATCGCCGAGCCGCTGCCGTGCCGCGTCCAGGAGCGGCAGGTCGGACACCGTCCAGGCCTGGGCGTCCCCGCGCTGCAGCTTCTGAACGTCGTCGGGGCTGAGCCAGGGAGCGCACATCCGCAGATAGGCGGGTACCGACCACAGGTCTCCGACGAGGTCAGCCGATTCGAGCAGCGGCCACGCGCGGTCGAAGGTCGTGACCAGTTCCCTGTTCTGCCGCAGCGACTTGCGGAGCAGGTCGGCCGAGACGTCGCCGTCGTGCTTGTCCACCAGGATCGTGAGCAGCTCCTCCCAGACCTGTTCGCGCGCCTCGTTGTGCGGAGTACCGGGTTCTGCCGCTTCGAACGCCACGGCCCAGTCGTCGGCGCTCAGCCAGATGTCGGACCAGTGAGTCGTGACCGTCATCCCCTTGGTGGGCGGCTCCTCATAGAACCTGACGGTCGTCTCGATCGCCTTCACCAGGTTCGCGGACGACTTCAGGGCGGCCACGTCCGGGTCGGCCTCGACCGCTGCTGCGGCTCCCTCGGCGACGAGGTCCCGCAGCGTGCAGGTCTGCACGCCCTCCTCGCCGAGGCTGGGGAGGACGTCGGCGACGTAGGCCAGGTAGGGCCGGTGCGGACCGACGAACAGCACACCGCCCCGACGGTGACCGAGGCGAGGGTCGGAGTAGAGGAGGTAGGCGGAGCGGTGCAGAGCGACGACGGTCTTCCCCGTACCCGGGCCGCCGTCGACGACGAGAGCGCCGCGGGATCCCGCACGGATGATGGCGTCCTGGTCGGCCTGGATGGTGCCGAGCACGTCTCGCATCCGTGCCGACCTGTTGCTGCCCAGGCTGGCGATGAAGGCGGACTGGTCGTCGAGCGCGGCGTGCCCGGCGAACCCGTCCGAGGTGAAGACCTCGTCCCAGTAGTCGCTGATCCGGCCGCGGGTCCAGCGATACCTGCGGCGGCTTGCCAGACCCATCGGGTTGGCGTGGGTGGCTCCGAAGAACGGCTCGGCCGCGGGGGAACGCCAGTCGAGCAGCAGCCGACGGCCCGTGCTGTCCGTAAGGCCAAGTCGTCCGACGTACACCGGCTCGGGGTTGTCCGCGCTGACCATGTGCCCGAGGCACAGGTCCAGACCGAAGCGACGCAGTGCGCGCAGGCGAGTGGTCAGCCGGTGGATCTCCGCGTCCCGGTCCATCGCCTGCCGGCCGACGCCGCCGGGCGCCCTGCGCTCGGCATCGAGGCGGTCGGACAGTTCGCTGATCGCCTGCTCAAGGCTCTCCGCGAGGGCCGCGAAGTGCTGCTCGTCACCGGCGATCAGCGCCGGGTCGGCCTTGGGGGAAAGGTGGTCGGGAAGGTCAAACACGCTGGTGGTCAGCGGGTTCACGTAATCGGCTCCGATCTGAGGTCGCTCGCGACCATGTGCGTGCGGCAAGGCGTCTGGACTGGCGTGACGAACCGGGTGGCCATGACGAGCAACGCTCCGCCCGGCGTCGCACCCGTGACCGTTGTCGGTCGAGGTCGTCAGGGTGTGCAGTTTCTTGTGCTCCGGGTCCTGGCTCGGTGATCCCTCGTGGTTCACGCGGACATCGGCGCCCTTTCCCGGCCGATCGTGTCGAGCAGCAGCTTCGCGGCCACCGTCGCCCCATCGGTGCGGACCGCGCCGGCCACGGCTCTCGCTCGGGCGCGGGTCTCAGGTGTCAGGGCCGTCTTGAGCGCGGCGGACAGGGACTCGGTGGTCGGGGTAGGACCGTCGTGTGCCGCGCCGATGCCCAGGCCGGCCACCCGGCCGGCCCAGTACGGCTGGTCCGCCGACTGGGGTACCACCACCTGGGGAGCGCCGGCCCGGGCGGCTGTGGTCGTGGTGCCCGCGCCGCCGTGGTGCACGACGGCGGCCACCCGGGCGAACAGTGCCTGCTGGTTGACCTCGCCGACGACGAAGCAGTCGTCCTGGTCGTCGATCAGGGCCAGGTCGGCCCAGCCGCGGGAGGCGAGTACGCGGCAACCCTGCGCGCGGACGGCCTCGATGGCCACCTGGGCGACGTCCTTCGAGGCGCGCATGGGCATGCTGCCGAAGCCCACGTACACCGGTGGTTCGCCGGCCTCGAGGAACGCTTCCAGGTCGTCAGGGAGCGGGCGTTCGTCCGGCAGGATCCACGCGCCGGTCTGCACGACGTCGAGGTCGGGCGTCTTCTGCCACGGGTCCAGGGTCGCGTCCGTCGCCAGCCACGGCCGGTCGCCGATGACGTAGTCGCGGACGTTGCCCACCGGGGGCAGGCCGATCGACGCCCGGTTGACGTTGAGCGGCTCACCGAACAGTGCATCGATGCTCTCGGCGTCCAGGTCCCACAGCACCCGGTTGTCGGTCACGTCCGGCGGGAACGGCCGGCCCGGATAGGCCAGCGGCGGGTGGTGCGGCGACGGCAGGGTGAGCTGCTGGAAGGTCACGGACACGGAGCGGATGCCCAGTTTCTCGGCCACCGACCGTGCGCCGGCCGCGGCCGGCATCATGCCGGTCGCCACCAGCGCATCACATCCCTCGGCCGCCGCGGTGACCGCGTCGAACTGACTGGCGATCAACTCGGCCGCGCGCCGGGGCAGGTCCGCCGACGACGGCGGCGGTGCAGTCGTCAGCGCGCGCGCCGACCGGCCGACGGGCACCATCGGCACACTGACACCGGCCAGCCGCTGCGCGAAGTCCTCGTCCGGCGGCGCGCACACCCGCACCTCCGCGCCGAGTGCCCGCAACTGCACCGCGAGTCCCACCAGCGGTTCGACATCCCCGCGCGACCCATACGTAGACAGCAACACGCGCACTCCGTGACTCTCCCAGTTCCGTCGGTTCCGGCTTCGGCCGCCGATTCTGCGGCATGACCCGGGCCTTGCCGCAAGGCCCCCCATGCGCTATACGTTGAGAGTGGAAAGGAGTGGGTACTCCCCTTTCCTCTTCCTCGTCCGCTGTGAACGGACGACCTCCTCGAGAAGCGCCGCGCCTCGTACGGCACTGTCGGCCCTCTTCACGAGCCACTGGCGACTGGCTGTCCGCCCGTCCGGTGGATGCCTACGACCCGGGTCATGAAGCAGTCGGCGCGCAGAAGCGCGACGGTGCGCGAACCGGTGAATCGCGGACCCGCCCGGTCACGACGTGCCGGAGACGGTCCTGCGGGAGCCTAGGGTCGCTCGCATGACGACCATCGACCTGGCAGACCTCGGCCGAAGCATCGAGTTGAGGTCGCCCGCGACCGTGGTGCCCCGACCGACTCGCATCTCCTCCTTTCGGGCGCCCGGACGCCGCCCCGGCGCCCGATAGGTGCCGGCAACCAGCACTTCACACCGGAGAGTCGGGATCAGGAATGAGACGATGGTGTCTCATTTGGGTTATAGTTGTCTCATGACTGTCGACCGTGAGCAGATGCTGCGCAGCGCCGCCGCTCTACTGACCCGTAAATCGACCGCCACCATGGATGAGGTCGCCAAGACCGCGGGCATCGGACGCGCCACCCTGCACCGGCACTTCGCCGGACGGGACGCCCTGGTCAGGGCGTTGGAGAACCTGGGAATCCAGGAGTTCGAAGCAGCCCTCGACGCCGCCGCGCTCGACGAAGGACCCTCGGAGCAGGCGCTGCGTCGGCTGATCGCGGCTGTCGAACCGAGCGCCGGACTGCTGTCCTTCCTCGTCACCGAGAACCAGCTCTTCGAGGGCGACGAGATGAACGAGGGCTGGAACCGGCTGGACGCGCGGGTCTCCGCCTTCTTCCGGCGCGGCCAGGAGCGCGGCGAGTTCCGGATCGACCTGACCCCCGCCTGGCTGACCGAGGCCCTGTACGGGCTCGTCTCCACCGGCGCCTGGGCCGTCCAGGCGGGCCGGGTCGCCGGACAGGACTTCCAGTACATGATCGTCGAGTTGTTGCTCGGCGGAGCACGCCGGAGCGTGGAGCAATGACCAGCATCGAACAGCACGCGGAGACCTCGGACGAGCTGCGCCGCCCCGGACGGTGGATCGCGCTGGCCGTGCTCGTCCTCGCCGTCCTGCTGGTGGCCATCGACGCCACGGTCCTGGGCCTTGCGACGCCGTTTCTCACCGAGGATCTCGAGCCGACCGGCACCCAGCTGCTCTGGATCGGCGACGTCTACTCGTTCGTCATCGCCGGGCTCCTGGTCTCCATGGGCAGCCTCGGTGACCGCATCGGCCGCAAGAAGCTGCTGCTGAGCGGCGCCATCGCGTTCGGCGCGGTCTCCGTGCTCAACGCGTACGCGAACAGCCCCGAGACGATGATTCTGGCGCGGGCGCTGCTCGGCGTCGCGGGCGCCACCTTGATGCCGTCCACCCTCGCCCTGATCCGCAATCTCTTCAACGACCCGCGTGAGCGCTCACTCGCCATCGGCATCTGGGGCGCCATGGCCTCCGCGGGCGCGGCCGTCGGCCCGGTCGTCGGCGGGTTCCTGCTGGAGCATTTCTGGTGGGGGTCGGTCTTCCTGATCAACCTGCCGGTGATGGCGGTCCTCGTGGTCGTCGGTGTCAGGATGATCCCCGAGTCGAAGAACCCGGCGCCGGGCCCCTGGGACCTGATGAGTGTCGCGCTCTCCCTGATCGGCATGATCGGTGTCGTGTACGCCATCAAGGATCTGGCCGCGCACGGAGCGAGCTGGGAGGTTGCCGTCGCCGGCATCGGCGGTGCGGCCGCGCTCTGCTGGTTCGTACGCAGGCAGCTCAAGCTGCCGGATCCGCTGCTGGACATGCGGCTGTTCCACCACCGGGGTTTCTCGGGCGCGGTCCTCGCCGATCTGCTGACCATCCTCGGCCTGTCCGGGCTGGTCTTCTTCCTCTCCCAGTTCCTGCAACTGGTCCAGGGGCGCGGTCCGCTGGAGGCCGGACTCGCCGAGTTGCCGGCCGCAGTCGGCGCGGTGACCTGCGGTCTGATCGCCGGTCAGGCTGCTCGCCGGTTCACGGTCCGGTTCGTGGTGTCCGCCGGGCTCGCGGCAGTCGGCGTCGCGCTCGCTGCCGTCACCTTCGTCCACCAGGAGACCGGCTATCCACTGATCGGTCTGCTGCTGCTGGTCGTCGGCATCGGCGCGGGCTTCGCCTTCACCGTGACCTCCGACGTGATCCTCTCCAGCGTCCCGAAGGAGCACGCGGGCTCCGCGTCCGCGGTCTCCGAGACGGCGTACGAACTCGGCGCGGCCCTCGGCATCGCGCTGCTCGGCTCCATCGTCACCGGCGTCTACCAGGACTTCGTCACCCCGCACGGCGTCCCGGCCGATGCCGCCGCGGCGGCCCACGAATCCCTGGGCGGCGCCGTCGAAGCGGCCCAGGGCCTTCCGGCGGATCAGGCGCACGCACTGGTCTCGGCGGCACAGGACTCGTTCGTCGACGGGTTGCACATCGCCGCGGGCATCGGCGCGGCGGTCCTGATCGCGACGGCGGCCGCCGCCTGGTTCCTGCTGCGCGGCCAGGCGCTGGAGGAGGAGATCGAGCATCCGTAGAGCCGCCCGCGAGCTGCCGTGCCTTCGGCCGTACGAGTGGTTCTCAGATACGGAAGGGCCCGTACCGCCAAGCGGGGTACGGGCCCTTCGGATATCCGCCGGGTCCGCCGGATCAGGCGGCCTTGGCCTTCGTCGCATACATGTCGACGTACTCCTGGCCGGAGAGCCGCATCACCTCGGCCATCACGGAGTCCGTCACCGCCCGCAGCACGTAGCGGTCGCGGTCCATGCCCTCGTAGCGGGAGAACTCCATCGGCTCACCGAACCGGACCGTCACCTTGCCGGGCCTGGGGAGTCCCGCACCGCCGGGCTGCAGCTTGTCCGTGCCGATCATCGCGAACGGCACCACCGGCGCGCCCGTCATCAGCGTCAGCCGTGCGATGCCCGTACGGCCCCGGTAGAGCCGCCCGTCGGGGGAGCGGGTGCCCTCCGGGTAGATGGCGAACGCCTTGCCCTGCTCCAGCACCCGACTGCCCGTCATCAGCGCCGCGACACCGCCGCGTCCGCCGTCCCGGTCCACCGGGATCATGCCGCAGCCGGTGAAGAACCAGGCCATCATCCGGCCCTTGAGCCCCGTGCCCGTCACGTACTCGTCCTTGCCGATGTAGAACACCGGCCGGTCGCAGCAGATCGGCATGATCATCGAGTCGATGAATGTCAGATGGTTGCCCGCGAGGATCACCGGACCGTCTCCGGGGATGTTCTCCACGCCTTCCACCTGGGGGCGGAACATCAGGCGCAAGAGCGGTCCGAGCACTGCCTTGATGAGTGCGTGTCGGGACAACGGTTCCTCCGGTGTAGTGGCCAGGGTCGGCCGAGGCGCGGGATCGTGACGGTATATGCAGGTGAGGACGATACTCGCGGGTACTCGCTGATCGCACATCGGGTTCATCGAGTGGATACGCAGTGTTGACGTGTGTTTCCGCCATGTTCGTCCACGGGCTGCTGTGCGGATGGTGCAGTTCCCTACGATCGGGCCTCGCTCGACGGTGCCACACATCACATGCGAGGGAGCAGTCATGACAGAGCGTGCGCAGGCGAACCCCGGTCGGCGGACCGTCCTGGGAGTGGGAGCGGCCGTACTGGGCGCGGCCGCCCTCGGACTGCCGGGCACGGCGAACGCCGCCGAGAACACCACCGGGTCGGTCGACGACCGGTCCGGCAGCCACGGTCACCGGCTGGACCTGCCGGTGCCGACCGTCATCGGGCACCGCGGCACCAGCGGCTACCGCCCCGAGCACACCCTCGGCTCGTACCAGCTGGCACTCGACATGGGTGCGCACATCATCGAGCAGGACCTGGTACCCACCAAGGACGGCCACCTTGTCTGCCGTCACGAGAACGACATCACCGCCACCACCGATGTCTCCGCCCACCCCGAGTTCGCGAGCCGCAAAACGACAAAGACCGTCGACGGGGTCTCCCTCACCGGCTGGTTCACCGAGGACTTCACCCTCGCCGAGCTGAAGACGCTCCGCGCCAAGGAGCGCATCCCCGGCAACCGCCAGAAGAACACGCTCTACGACGGCCGCTGGGAGGTCCCCACCTTCGAAGAGGTGCTCCAGTGGGCCGACCGTGAGGGCCGCAGGCGCGGGAAGCAGGTCTGGCTGTACGTCGAGACCAAGCACCCCACCTACTTCCGCGGCCTCGGCCTCGGCCTGGAGGAGCCGCTTGCCAAGCTGCTGCGCCACTACGACCGCCACCGCAAGCAGTCGCCGCTCATCCTCCAGTCCTTCGAGCCCACCAGCATTCAGCGGCTGTCGAAGCTCGTCGCCACCCCGCGTGTCGTCCTGCTCTCCGGCGCGGGATCGAAGCCCTGGGACTTCGTGGCGACCGGTGACCCGCGCACCGTCGACGATCTCGTGAAGCCCTCGGGGCTGACATGGCTGGCGTCCTTCGCGCAGGGCATCGGCCCCACCCTGGACCTGATCATCCCCAAGGACGCGTCGGGCCGGCTCACCACGCCGACCACCCTGGTGAAGGACGCGCACGCGCAGGGCCTGATCCTGCACCCGTACACCATGCGCAACGAGAACACCTTCTTGCCCGCCGACTTCCGGCGCGGTACGGACCCCAACGCGTACGGCGACGCATTCGGCGCGTTCCGGACGTACTTCTCGACAGGCATTGACGGGATCTTCTCTGACAACCCGGACACGGCTCTGCTTGCCGCGGCCGACTTCACCGGGAACTGACACCGCCGCCCACGTCAGCATCCGGCCGGGCATGCCCCGGTCGGGTGGTGCGTCCCGCGGACGGCAACCGGCCCCCCGCCGGTCCACGTCGGGTGGGGTATGACGCTTCTCGCAGACGCCGCCGCCCAGCCTCCCGCGGCCGTGGTCCACGCCCTGTACCCCCTCGTCAGCGCCGAGGCGACGGCCGAGGCGAGCGACGCGGCGGCAGGCGCGGCCGTCGAACCCGCCGATCTCGAACAGGCCGTCTGGCTGCGGCTGCTGGAGCTGCTGGCGGATCAGCGGCCGCCGGCGGACCCGGCGCGCTGGGTCCGCGACACCGTACGGGCGGAGGTGCGTCGCGCCCGCCGTACCGCCCGGCGCGAACGTCCGTACGCCGACGAGACCACCGCGGATCCCGCCCGCTGCCCCGAGCGGTTGGCGGTCGGCGCCGACGAACGCAGGGCGCTGCACGCCGCGGTGGACCGGCTGCCCGGGCGGTGCGCCGGGCTGCTCGCCGCGATGCTCGCTCCGGGCGACCCCACCTACCGGGAGATCGCAGGGAAGTTGGGTATGTCACAAGGCAGTTTGGGCCCGATCCGTTCCCGATGCCTTGGATGTCTGCGCAGAATGCTCGCGGTGGAGGTTGTCGTTCCTGAACTGCGGGGATAGGAGCTGTTAGGCAACCGGCGGATCAGGTGAGCGGGAGGCATGCACACATGGGCATGAGTGTGATCATCTCGGCGGCGACGACAGAGGACGCCGAACAGATCTTGAAGCTCCAGTACCTCTGCTTTCAGAGCGAGGCGGAGCTGTACGGGAACTACCGGATCGACCCGCTTGTGCAGACCCTCGAATCGGTGCGCGACGAACTGACCGCGAACCTGGTGTTCGTGGCGCGGCTCGGGGACGAAGTAGTCGGCGCGGTACGCGGATCCACCGATCCGGAGGGCATCGGACAGATAGCCAAGCTCTGCGTCCACCCCCGGCTCCAGGGGCACGGGCTCGGCGCCCGGCTGCTGCGGGCCGCGGAGTCCGCACTTGCGGACGAGCAGTCGGTCACCCGCTTCCGGCTGCAGACCGGGCACCGCAGCGAGACCAATCTGCGGCTCTACCGGCGGGCGGGATACGCACCCGTGGGCAACATCACCGGTCAGGACGGCGTCCGGCTCATCCAGCTGGAGAAGGACGCCGCCGCGCCGGCCTACGTCGCCAGCGCCTGAGCGGCGACGACGCGGACGTCACACGTTCTTGGCGCGACGGAGCCAGATCATCCCGGTGACCGGCAGGATCACCGGGATGAACAGGTAGTCCCTGCCCAGATACGACCAGACGGTGGCGTCCGCGAAGGCCGACGGTTCGACCAGAGTCCACGTACCGACGAGCAGGACGCCCACGAGCTCGGCGGCGCAGCACACCAGCGCCGTCCTGCGCGCCTTCTCGCCGCCGCGGACGAGCGAGTACGTGATGAAGCCGTACACCAGGGCGGCGACGGCCGACAGCACGTAGGCGAGCGGCGCCCTGCCGAAGTCCAGGATCATCTGGACGATCGAGCGGGAGGCGGCCGCGACGGTGAACACCCCGTAGAACCAGACGAGTACGCGGCCGGGGCCGGTCCCCAGCTCGAACCGGGCCTTCTGCCCGGGTGCGGAACCGGGGGTGGTGTCGGTCTCGGTCACGGTCAGCTTCCCCAGATGTCGTAGAGCCGTACTTGCAGAACGGCCAGCACGACCGCGCCCGCCGCCACCGTCACCGAACCCCATCGGGTCCGCTCGGTCAGCGACAGGAAACCTGCTGCCGGCACGGCGGCAAACGCACCGATCAGATAGCAGATGAAGATCGTCATGCCTTGGTCCGGCCGCTCGCCCCGGGCGAGCTGCACGATCCCCACCACCAGTTGAGCCAGCGCCAGCAGCGACACCACGGCCATTCCGATGAAGTGCCAGTCCTTGGTCGGCTGGTCCCGGTAGGCGGCGAAACCGCACCAGGCGGCGAGGGCGAGCGCGGTCACGGAGACCGCGACCGTCAGGGCGTCGAGCATGAGCCGAGGGTATTACGGACCAATAGGCCCCCTGCGTGCGCCCCCATACCCGGGCGCTAGGGTCGGCGAGCATGAAGATCCACGCCGAGGCTCTGCTGTTCGACAACGACGGAACGCTGCTCTCCTCCATCGAGTCCGTCCAGCGGTGCTGGACCAGGTGGGCACAGGAGTACGGCGTCACGGCGGAGGACTTCTCCGGCGTCGAACTGCACGGCCGCACGGCCGTCGAGATCATCGCCGAGCTGCTGCCCGCGGACCGGGTCGACGGGGCCCTGGCGCGTATCGAACAGCTGGAGGTCGAGGGCGTCCCCGGTGGCGTCGTGGTGCTCCCCGGCACCAAGGAGCTGCTCGGTTCGCTGCCCGCTCACCGCTGGGCCGTCGTCACCTCCGCCACCCGCCCGCTGGGCGAGGCGCGGCTGCGCGAGGCAGGCATCGACTTCCCGGTGATGATCGCCGCCGAGGACATCACCCGCGGCAAGCCCGACCCCGAGCCGTACCTCCTCGCGGCCCGTCGCCTCGGTGTCGACCCGGCCCGCTGCGTGGTCTTCGAGGACGCCCCCGCCGGGCTGCGGGCCGGACGGGCGGCCGGGATGACGACCGTGGCCTTGGCCACAACGCACGATCGCACCGAGCTGGTCGCCGACGCGGTCGTTACTGATCTCTCCGCCATATCGGTGCAGGTCACAGCCGCGGGAGTGGAAATCTCCACCGCGGACTGAACCGCGTGTCACGACGGTCCACGGCTGTCCGCTATACGGACAGGCAGGCAGGCCGGAACGTCACGTCTGTTTTACTTGGCGCATGACCACGACGAGCAACCGCACCCTTGCGACCGAGGCGATCACGACGCCCGGTGCTCGTTGTATGTGTCGAATGCGCGCCTTCTGAGGGCCCCCGCCTGAGCCTCGCGCCCCGAAGCGAGACCGAGCCCACGCCGTCCGCACTCAGCGGAACGAGCTGCTCCAGCACGTACCTGCCCCGGCCGAACGCCGCCGCAGCCGTGCCGAGACCCACCGGCCGAACACCCGAGTCCGAACAGTCTCTTCAGACGAATGCCCCGTGCCCGGCGGACACCGCGCCGTGCACTCGACAGTGACGGAAACCCCTGTGATCACCACTACGGGCCTCACGAAGGTCTATCAGTCGCGCGGCCGTGACGTCACCGCCCTGGACGGCGTCGACCTGCATGTCCGCGAGGGCGAGGTGTACGGCGTCATCGGACAGAGCGGCGCCGGCAAGTCCTCCCTGATCCGCTGCATCAACCTGCTGGAACGCCCCACCTCGGGCACCGTGACCGTGGCCGGCCAGGACCTCACCGCCCTCGCGGGCCGGGGCCGCCGGGCCGGCAAGGAGCTCCGCGAGGCGCGCAGCCGTATCGGCATGGTCTTCCAGCACTTCAACCTGCTGGCCTCGCGCAACGTCCAGGACAACATCGAACTCCCGCTGGAGATCCTCGGCGTCTCCGGTCGCGACCGCACCCGCAAGGCCCTCGAACTCCTCGACCTGGTCGGCCTGGCCGACAAGGCGAAGGCCTACCCCGGCCAGCTCTCCGGCGGCCAGAAGCAGCGCGTCGGCATCGCCCGGGCGCTGGCCGGAGACCCCAAGGTGCTGCTCTCCGACGAGGCGACGTCCGCCCTCGACCCCGAGACCACCCGCTCCATCCTCCAACTGCTGCGCGACCTCAACCGGCAGCTCGGCCTGACCGTCCTGCTCATCACGCACGAGATGGACGTCGTCAAGACGATCTGCGACTCGGCCGCCCTCATGCGGAAGGGCCGCATCGTCGAGTCCGGCACCGTCGGCGAACTGCTCGCCACCCCCGGCTCCGAACTGGCCCACGAGCTGTTCCCGGTCGGTGGTACGGCCTCCGGCCCCGACCGCACGGTCGTCGACGTCACCTTCCACGGCGAGGCCGCGACCCAGCCGGTGATCTCCCAGCTCTCCCGTACGTACAACATCGACATCTCGATCCTGGGCGCCGCGATGGACACCGTCGGCGGCAACCAGGTCGGCCGGATGCGCATCGAGCTGCCCGGCCGCTTCGAGGAGAACGTCGTCCCGATCGGCTTCCTGCGCGAGCAGGGCCTGCAGGCCGAGGTCGTGGACACGGCCGCCGCCGACGGCATCCCCGCGCAGACCCCCGCCGCACTCACCCAGACCCCGCTCACCAAGGAGGTGGCCAAGTGACCTGGTCCGAAATGCAGCCGCTGCTGTCCCAGGGAACCGTCGACACCCTCTACATGGTGCTGTGGTCCGCGGTCGTCACCGTCCTCGTCGGACTGCCGCTCGGCGTACTGCTGGTCCTCACCGACAAGGGTGGACTGCTCCAGAACACCGTGGTGAACAAGGTCGTCGGCGTGATCGTGAACATCGGCCGCTCGCTGCCGTTCATCATCCTGCTGATCGCCCTGATCCCCTTCACCACCTGGGTCGTCGGCACCTTCATCGGCCCGACCGCGATGATCGTGCCGCTCGCCGTCGGCGCCATCCCGTTCTTCGCCCGGCTCGTCGAGACGGCGGTCCGCGAGGTCGACCACGGGCTCGTCGAAGCCGTTCAGTCGATGGGCGCATCCATTCCGACGATCGTGCGCAAGGTCTTGCTGCCGCAGGCCCTGCCGTCGCTCGTCTCCGCGGTCACCACCACCGTCATCGTGCTCATCGGATACTCCGCGATGGCCGGCGCGGTCGGCGGCGAAGGGCTCGGCTCCAAGGCCGTCACCTACGGATTCCAGCGCTTCGACAACCAGTTCATGCTCATCACCGTTGCGCTGCTGATCGTCATCGTGACCGTGGTCCAGCTGATCGGCGACGTGGCCGTACGCCTGCTGGCCCGCCGGGGCCGCACCGCCTCCTGAGACTTTCTCTCCGCTCACAAGCCCGAACTCCTTGTCCGGGCGCACCACCTCACCATCAGAAAGAGGCACTTTTCGTGCGTAAGAACATCAAGATCACCGCAGCTGCCGCCGCCACCGCCGCCCTCGCCTTCGGCCTCACCGCCTGCGGCACGTCGTCCGACCCGGCCTCCAAGAGCGAGACCGGCGCCAAGGCCGACACCTCCAAGGCGCTCGTCGTCGCCGCGTCCCCGACGCCGCACGCCGACATCCTGAACTTCGTCAAGAAGAACCTGGCGGCCAAGGCGGGCCTCAAGCTGGAGGTCAAGGAGTTCACGGACTACGTCCTGCCGAACACCGCCACCGAGAACGGCCAGGTCGACGCCAACTTCTTCCAGCACGTGCCGTACCTCGACGACTTCAACAAGAAGAACAACACCCACATCGTCGCGGTCGCCAATGTGCACCTGGAGCCGCTCGGCCTCTACTCCAAGAAGGTCAAGGACCTGAAGGACATCAAGGCCGGCCAGACCATCGCCGTACCGAACGACACCACCAACGAGGGCCGTGCGCTCCAGCTCCTCGCCGCGAACGGTCTGATCACCGTCAAGGACGGCGTCGGCACCAACGCCAAGCTCAGCGACATCACGGACAAGAAGGGCCTGGAGTTCAAGGAGCTGGAGGCCGCAACCGTGCCCCGCGCCCTGAACGATGTCGACGCTGCCGTCATCAACGGCAACTACGCCATCGAGGCCAAGCTCCAGCCCGCCAAGGACGCCCTCGTGCTGGAGAAGGCGGAGGACAACCCGTACGCCAACATCCTCGCCGTGAAGGCGGGCAACGAGAAGGACGCCCGCGTCCAGAAGCTCGTCAAGCTGCTCCACTCCGACGAGGTCAAGAAGTTCATCGAGGACACCTACCAGGGCTCCGTCGTCCCGGCCTTCGGCCCCGTCGCCAAGTCCTGACACCCGTACCGCATCCGCGTGGCCGAGCCCCGCGCACCCGACCGGGGTGTGCGGGGCTCCGCCGTGCGCACCCGGCCATGCACAACGTCCGCCCGATGCTGCATGCTGTGCCTTTACACGGTCTTCGGCATGGAGCTGCGCATGACTTCCACCTTTCCGTCCATCTCCATCAGCACGGATCGGTTGGTGCTGCGCCCGTTCGACATGACGGACGTCCCCGCGTACATCGAGATGATGAACGACGAACTCGTCACCGCCTGGACGGAGGCGCCCCACCCCTACACCCAGGTCGACGCGGAACGCTGGGTCCGCCGGATCGCCCCCGCGCAGCGCACCAGCGGTGACGGAATAGTCTTCGCCGTCACCGAGTTCCTCACCCAGCGCCTCGTCGGCTCGGTGCGGCTCCGGAACACCGACTGGCGCACCCTCGCCACCGAGGCCGCGTACATCACCGCCCCCTGGGCCCGAGGTGAGGGATACGCCACCGAGTCCCTGCTGGCCGTCGCCCAGTGGCTCTTCCGCGACCAGGGCTTCGAACGCATCGAACTGCGCACCGCCGCCGACAACACCGCCTCCCAGCAGGTCGCCCAGAAGCTCGGCTGCATCAGCGAGGGAGTCCTGCGCAATGCCCGAATAGCGAGGACCCAGACCGAGGACGGCGGCTGGACCGACATCAGGACCGATCTGATCGTCTGGGGGCTGCTTCCCGAGGACCTCGAAGGAGTCGCCGAGCAGCTGGCCGACGCAGGCGGCTACGGCACATACAGCGACTGGAACTGACGCCGGAACCGACGCGGGGGACCGCACCGGTCCGGACCGGTCGGGGACCAGGTACTCTCACCCTGCCCGCCGCTCGTGGGCAGCCCCACCTGCGACAACTCCAGGAGACTGACGAAAGATGGCCGACCGGGTCACGGTGATCGGCTGGGACGGCTCGCCACTGACCGCAGCGGCCAGGGCCGCGCTCTCGGCCGCCACCCTCGTCGCGGGCGCCGCCCACCACCTCGCACTCCCCGAAGTCCCGGCAACCGCCGAACGGATCCGCCTCGGCTCCATCGACCTTGCCGCCCGCAGGATCGCCGGCCACCGCGGCAGCGCCGTGGTCCTCGCCGACGGCGACCCCGGCTTCTTCGGAGTCGTACGCAATCTCCGCGCACCCGAACACGGCCTGGAAGTCGAAGTCGTGCCCGCCGTGTCCGCAGTCGCCACCGCGTTCGCCCGCGCCGGAATGCCCTGGGAGGACGCCCAGATCGTCGTCGCCCACCCCCGCACCCTGCGCCGCGCCGTCAACGTCTGCCGGGCCCACCACAAGGTCGCCGTCCTCACCTCGCCCGGCGCGGGCCCCGCCGAACTCGCCCTGCTCCTCGAAGGCGTGCACCGGACCTTCGTCATCTGCGAGGAACTCGGCACCGCACGCGAACAGGTCACCGTCCTCACCTCCGACAAGGCCGCCGACCACGTCTGGCGCGATCCGAACGTCGTGATCGTCATCGGTGGCGGCCCCGAGCAGCAGTCCACCGGCTCCTGGATCGCCGGCCGCCACCCCCAGGGCGTACGCGGCTGGGCACTGCCCTCGGAGGCCTACCCCGGCAGCGCGACGGACCCCGAGGGGGAGTCGGGCGAGGGTGAGTCCCCGGGGCTGCGGGCTGCCCAACTCGCCCGGCTAGGTCCGCGTACCGGCGACCTCGTCTGGGACGTCGGCTCCGGCGGCGGAGCTCTCGCGGTGGAGGCTGCAGGGTTCGGTGCGGCGGTGCTGGCCGTCGACAGCGACCCGGACGCCTGCGCCCGGACGGCGGCTGCGGCCCGGGCCTTCGGCGTACAGCTCCAGGTCGTCCAGGGCCGTGCCCCGCACGTGCTGGAGCGGCTGCCGGAGCCCGATGTCGTACGGATCGGTGGCGGCGGAGTCCCCGTCGTCACCGCTGTCGCCGACCGCAGGCCGGAGCGGATCGTCACCCATGCGTCGACCCGGGACGAGGCCGAGGCGCTCGGTGCGGCACTTGCCGAGAACGGATACACCGTCGAGTGCGCCCTCCTCCAGTCCGTCGAACTCGACACGGCCGCATGGTCGGAGCGCGAACGCTCGGTCGTGTTTCTGCTCTCAGCGCTGCGCTCGGACCTCGCCCCCTGACCCGGTCGGCGTACGGCGCGGGGTAGGCTGGCCGATCGTTGTACCGTACCCGGCCGTTCGTCGCTTCGTTCGTCAATGTCCGGAAAAGGGGACCGTTTTGGACCCCGTTGTGGTACAGCGGACCCGGGGATGCGCAACGTGGCGCAGTCCACAGCGAGCCGTGGCGGAACTACCTGCCGCGGCGGCGAACGGCCGCGAGAATGATGTGTGTCCGCGACCGATTCGTGCCGCGCGGCGAGCCCGCTCGTTCTTCATGACGAGCGCCGGCATGCCGTGTTCGGGCGTCCCGGGCGAAGGGCCGAAGGAGCACTGACGATGGGCGAGGGGTACGCATGAGTGACACCGGCCAGATCCCGGGCGAGGGACTGCCGGAGAACGCAGGCATGGTGGAGCAGCCGGGCAACCCCGCCCCGGGTGCGTACACCTTCCTCGCTCCCTCCGAGCATGCGTCCGAGGACGACGATCTTCTGCTGATGCCGAGCCCGCAGGGCGCCTGGAGCGAACCGCAGATCGCACCGGCCCCCGGTGAGCCGGTGGGCGGCGGCGCCGTACAGGCACCCGCGCCGCCGGAGGCGCAGGCCGCGTACCAGGCGCAGCCGCAGGGCTACGTCGGCGGTGTGCAGGCCGTGCAGGCCCAGGGACCCGTGCAGGTCCAGGAGGCGCCGGACCCGGCCGTGTACGCCGTGCAGCAGGCCGTGGCCGGAGCGATGACCGGGACCGGGCAGGGCACGCACGAGTCCGGCGGCCGTGACTCGGGTGCCGTCGATCTCAATGGCGTACGCATGCCGGCACCGGTCTCCGTTGCCGCACCGGTTGCGGCCGCCCCCGTGCGCCGGCCGCTGCACCGCGGCCCGGCTTCGGGCGAGTCGACCCCCTCGTACGGCGGGACATCGACCGGCGGTGTGGTCCGTTCGCTCGCCGACCGCGGACCCGCGGAGGCGCCGCAGACCCCGATGCCCGCACGGCACGCGGGACCGCCCACCACCGGTCCCGAGTACCTCGACCTGCCGGGCCCGCAGCTCGGCGAGATCCCGCCGCAGGCCGGCAGCCCGTGGGCGGCCCACGCACCGGAGCAGGTCGCGGCGCCCGTGGCAGTGGAAACGGAAGCCCTGACCGCGGAAGCGGCCGCAGAAACGGTCGTCCCGGAGCCGGTTGCCGAGCCGATGCAGGTCGCACAGCCGGTCGAGGCCGCCCCGGAGGCCGGACCCGCCGCTGCCGAGGCTTTTGTGGACGGCGCATCCATGGGCCGGTTCGTGCCCGTGGAGGGATCCGTGCCGACGACTCCGCACCTGGCCCCGACGCCGGTCGTGGAGCCGGCCGTCGTGGAACACGCCGTCGTGGAGCAGGTCGTCACGGAGCAGGTCGCACAGCCGGCAGCCGTCGTCGAGCCGACGCCCGCGCCCGAACCCGTAGCCGTTCCGGAGCCCCAGGCCCCCGAGCAGGTCGCGATCGCCATCGAGCCGGTACGGGCCCCGGTTGTCGGGACCCCCGAGCCCGTCGCAGCCGCGCCTGCTGTGGCAGAAGTGCCCGCGCCCGAACCGGTTCCCGCACCGGAGCCGGTGGTCGTCCCCGAGCCCGTCGTCGTTCCCGAGGCCGTCGTCGTGGCCGAGCCCGACGCCGTACTCGTAGCCGCGTCGGAGCCGGTCGCCGCTCCGGAGGAACCCGTCCTCGCGCCCGCCGCCGGGACCGCCCCCGAACCGGTCCTCGTGCCCGAGCCCGAGACCGGCCCCGAGGTCATCGAGACCCCGGACCTCACGCCCACCGACGCCGGCCCGGACATCGAGGCGCCCGCGCCGGACCAGGAGCCCACGGAGCCGGTCCGGACCCCTGCCGAGGAGGCCCCGGTGGCCGAGGCGCCGCAGGCCGCCGCGGAGACTCCCGACCGCGCCGCCGCCTCCGGGTACGACGACGCCGAGCGCGAAGCCGTGCTCCGGGTCATGCGCGAACGTCGCGACATCCGTAACGGCTTCCGCAGCGACCCCATCCCGCACGAGGTGCTGCTCCGTGTGCTCGAGGCCGCGCACACGGCGCCCAGCGTCGGCCACTCGCAGCCCTGGGACTTCGTCGTCATCCGCTCCGCGGAGACCCGCCGCTCCATGCACGAACTGGCGCAGCGTCAACGCGACGCGTACGCCAAATCGCTGCCCAAGGGCCGGGCCAAGCAGTTCAAGGAACTGAAGATCGAGGCCATCCTCGACACCCCGGTGAACATCGTCGTCACCGCCGACCCCACCCGCGGCGGCCGCCACACCCTCGGCCGGCACACCCAGCCGCAGATGGCCCCGTACTCCTCGGCGCTCGCCGTCGAGAACCTGTGGCTCGCCGCCCGCGCCGAGGGCCTCGGCGTCGGCTGGGTCAGCTTCTTCGACGAGCGGGAGATGGTCCGCGCCCTCGGCCTGCCCGAACACCTCGAAGTCGTCGCGTACCTCTGTGTCGGTTATGTCGACGAGTTCCCCGAGGAACCCGAGCTGATGCAGGCGGGCTGGTCCAAGCGGCGCCCGCTCTCCTGGGTCGTCCACGAGGAGACGTACGGTCGCCGCGCGCTGCCCGGCGAGGAGCCGCACGACCTGCTGCAGGAGACCATCTCCAACATCCGTCCGCTGGACGCCAAGGCGCTCGGCGAGGCCTGGGAACGCCAGAAGCGGATGACCAAGCCGGCGGGTGCACTCGGCATGCTGGAGATCATCTCCGCGCAGCTGTCGGGTCTCTCCCGGATGTGCCCGCCGCCGATCCCGGAGCCCGCGGCTGTCGCGATCTTCGCCGGGGACCACGGGGTGCACGCCCAGGGCGTCACCGCATGGCCGCAGGAGGTCACCGGACAGATGGTCGCCAACTTCCTCGGCGGCGGCGCGGTCTGCAACGCATTCGCGGCCCAGGTCGGCGCCGAGGTGTGCGTCGTCGACGTCGGCGTGGCCACGGAGCTGCCCGCGACCCCCGGCCTGCTGCCGCGCAAGGTGCGTGCGGGAACGGCCGACTTCACGACCGGGCCGGCCCTCACCCGTGAAGAGGTCCTCGCGGCCATCGAGGTCGGCATCGAGACCGCCCGCGATCTGGTGGCAGCGGGCAACAAGGGCCTGCTCACCGGTGAGATGGGCATCGCCAACACCACCGCGTCCGCCGCGCTGATCTGCGTGTACACGGGCATGGACCCGGCCGAGGTGACCGGTCGTGGCACCGGGATCAACGACGAGATGCACGCCCGCAAGGTCGACGTGGTCCGCCGTGGCCTCGCACTGCACCAGCCCGATCCCTCCGACCCGATCGGCGTACTTGCCGCGGTCGGCGGCCTGGAGCACGCCGCGATGGCGGGATTCCTGCTGGGCGGTGCGTCGTTGCGTACGCCCGTCGTCCTGGACGGGGTGAGCGCGGGCGCCGCGGCCCTGGTCGCCCGGGCGATCGCCCCCGAGGCCCTCGCCGCATGCATCGCCGGTCACCGCAGCGCGGAGCCCGGCCATGTCGCCGCGCTCAACAAGCTGGGCCTGCGCCCGCTGATCGACCTCGACCTCCGCCTCGGCGAGGGCACGGGTGCGCTGCTGGCGCTGCCGATCGTGCAGAGTGCGGCGCGGGCGATGCACGAGGTGGCGACGTTCGACTCGGCGGGCGTCACCGAGAAGTAGCGGCCGGCCATGGCCGGCCTCACCGGCGCTTGAGGCGCGGGGGCCGGGGCGGAGCCCCGGTTCCCGGAAGGGGTGGGTGGGGGAGAGCTCCGCACAGCGGCCCCCATCCCACCCCACCGGCCCGCCCCGCCGCACCCCGTATCGTGGACCCACACCCCACAAAACCGCACGTCACAGCCGCTCCACCGCCGTAGCGGCCCGCACGCACCCCGTATCGCCCGAGGAGCCCGCACCGCCATGGCCGAGCACGCCGATCACCCCGCGTACCCCGTCGGACTGCGCCTGAGCGGGCGCCGCGTCGTCGTTGTCGGCGGCGGTCAGGTCGCGCAGCGCCGCCTCCCCGCACTCATCGCGGCGGGCGCCGACATCACCCTCGTATCGCCGTCCGCGACGCCGTCCGTCGAGGCGATGGCCGACGCCGGTGAGATCCACTGGGAGCGCCGCCGGTACGAGGACGGGGACCTCACCGACACCTGGTACGCGCTCATCGCCTCCGACGACGCCGCCGCGAACGAAGCCGCGTCCGCCGAGGCCGAGCGCACCCGCACCTGGTGCGTGCGCAGCGACAACGCCGATGTCGCCACTGCCTGGACCCCGGCCACCGGCCGCAGCGAGGGCGTGACGGTCGCCGTCCTCTCCACCGACGCGCAGGGCCGCGACCCGCGCCACTCCGCCGCCGTCCGCGACGCCATCGTCGAGGGCCTGCGCGACGGCACGCTCGCCGCCCCGCACCACCGCACCCGCCCCACCCCCGGTGTCTCCCTGGTCGGCGGCGGCCCCGGCGACCCCGACCTGATCACCGTGCGTGGGCGGCGCCTCCTCGCCGAGGCCGATGTCGTCATCGCCGACCGGCTCGGCCCGCGCGACCTGCTCGACGAACTGCCGCCGCACGTCGAGGTGATCGACGCCGCGAAGATCCCGTACGGCCGCTTCATGGCGCAGGAGGCGATCAACCAGGCGCTCATCGAGCACGCCAAGGCGGGCAAGGCCGTCGTCCGGCTCAAGGGCGGCGACCCGTTCGTCTTCGGTCGGGGCATGGAGGAGGCACAGGCGCTCGCCGCCGAAGGCATCCCGTGCACCGTCGTCCCCGGCATCTCCAGCTCGATCTCCGTACCCGGCGCTGCCGGTATCCCCGTCACCCACCGCGGGGTCGCCCACGAGTTCACCGTCGTGAGCGGGCATGTCGCCCCCGACGACGAGCGCTCGCTGGTCGACTGGGCGGCCCTCGCGCAGCTGCGCGGCACCCTCGTGCTGCTGATGGCCGTAGACAAGATCGGCGCCATCGCCAAGGCCCTCATCGCCCACGGCAAGTCGCCCGAGACACCGGTCGCCCTGATCCAGGAGGGCACCACGGCGGCGCAGCGCAGGGTCGACGCGACCCTCGCGACCGTCGGCGAACGGGCCGCCGCCGAAGAGGTACGCCCCCCGGCCGTGATCGTCATCGGTGACGTCGTCGCGGTCGGTGCGGCCACCCTCCCGAACCCCGCCGAGTAACCAGCGGTAACGGATCTTCTTCCAAGCCGTTGGCACCACACACCGGACAAGGCAGTATCGACCTGTGGCAGATCTCATCACCGTCGACGACCCCGACGACCCGCGCCTGCGCGACTACACGGGCCTGACCGACGTCGAACTCCGGCGCAGGCGAGAGCCCGCCGAGGGCCTCTTCATCGCCGAGGGCGAGAAGGTGATCAGACGCGCCAGGCACGCCGGGTACGAGATGCGGTCCATGCTGCTCTCGGCGAAATGGGTCGACCTGATGCGCGACGTCATCGACGAGGTCCCGGCCCCGGTCTACGCGGTCAGCCCGGAGCTTGCCGAACGCGTCACCGGCTACCACGTGCACCGTGGCGCGCTCGCCTCCATGCAGCGCAAACCACTGCCGACGGCCGACGACCTGCTGACGACGAGCCGGGTCGTCGTCACTACAGGTCAGCGCATTGCGGTGTTCGAAGATATCGTCGATCACGCCAATCTCGGGGCCGCCTTCCGTAGTGCGGCAGCCCTCGGAGTCGACGCAATCCTCCTCACTCCGCGATGCGCAGATCCCCTGTACAGGCGGGCCGTGAAGGTCTCGATGGGGGCAGTCTTCCAGGTCCCGTGGACCCGGCTGGAGTCTTGGCCGAAAGATGTTGCGCTCCTCCGGGAGGCTGGCTACATAACGGCCGCGCTCTGCCTCAGCGAGCAGTCGATCACCCTCGACGAGCTCGCCTCGCGGGACTACGGGAAGCTGGCGCTCATCTTCGGGACCGAAGGGGATGGGCTGACCACCGAAGCGCTCCTTTCGGCAGACGAACACGTCCGCATCCCGATGGAAGCCGGAGTCGACTCGCTGAACGTCGCGGCGGCCTCAGCGGTGGCCTTCTACGCCACACGGCCGAAGTCTGCCTGACCTCGGTAGGTCGCAGGGTGTCGTAGTGCCGGCCCGTCCCCGCGAGGCCCTGAGCACGACACGGGGGAGCCGGATGCCGAGGGCATCTCGCGGGGGCGGGGGATCAGGGGAGTCGGACCGGACGGACTTTCGCATGGTCGGTGCAGGCGCGGCGAAAGAGGCCGTTCCCCGTGGCTGCGGTGTGCCTCATGGCCCACTCGGATGACCGCTGATCCGAGTCGGTGATCGACGTCTCCTCGAAGCCGTAGGTGGCGCAGAAGACTTTCCACGTCACTCCACCCAGGGGCTCGTGCTGAATGGTGCAGTCGGCGAAGCGGAACACAGACCGCGTCACAGCCGACTGCTGTTCTGCTCGCTCACCCGCGCCCGGAGCTGAGCGTTCGCGTCGGGCTCGACCAGGTTGCGGGGTTCCACTTCCCACTCACATCCCCCGCCGATCGGTCGAAGGTCTTTGTCCCGTACGCGCGTCTCGACAACTGGCCCAAGGTCCTGGAGACCGTACGGGAGGCGGGCTTCAAGCTCCTGGCACTCACCCCCGACGACAAGGCCGGCAGTATCGACGAGGCGGCGCCGCACCGGATGGACAAGGTGGCGCTGATGCTCGGCGCCGAGGGCGACGGACTGTCCACGCAGGCCCTGGTCGCTGCCGACGATTGGGTACGCATCCCGATGGCGCACGGCGGCGACTCGCTGAACGTGGGCGCGGCCGCTGCCGTCGCGTTCTACGCGGTGGCGACGGGCCGCCCGCAGCACTGACCGGCTGCTGCCCGGCGCCTACCGCCGGGGCAGCAGGTGCTGCCCCTGGTGCTGTTCCTGCACTTCGTGCTGTTCCTGCTGTCCCGGGGCCTGTGTGGCGCCCAGCCCACGGGCCGGTCCCTGGCAACCCTGCGCCGCCGCGATCCCCAGCGCCACCAGCAGCGTCACCACGACGAAGACGACAAGACGCTGCCGCAGCAGCCGCGGGTTGGCCGGACGCCGGCCCGTCGATGTCGTACGGGTCCCGTGCCGGGTTCCCGGACGCCCCTTCGTGCCGTTCGTCCCGTTGGTGGCCTGAGGGCGCTTGCCGGAGCGCGTGGTGTTGCGAGGCGGCTGCGGCCGCGAGCCGCCGGTACGGGGCGACGCGGTGCGCGAGGGCGCCGTCTGCCGGCTCTGCGGACGCGGCGCCGGAGCGCTCGCCGCACGCCGGGTCTGCTGTTCGGTGTACGGGCCGTCGAGCCGGCCGGTCGGCCGGTCCAGCTCCTGCGCCGACCGCTGCACGGGCGGCCGGCTCTCGTGCAGTCCCTGCGCCTCGCGGGCCGCGATCTCCTTGAGCCGCATGGAGAGTTGAAGCGTGCTCGGCCGCTCCTCCGGATCCTTCGCCAGACAGGCGCTCACCAGCGGCGCCAGCGCGTCGTGCACGTCGTACAACTGCGGTTCCTCGTGCACCACGCGGTACAGCATCACCTCGGAACTGCCGTGCCCGAAAGGCGAGTCGGCCATCGCCGCGTACGCCAGCGTGGCACCGAGCGAGAAGACGTCCGTCGCGGGGGTGACCGCCGCGCCCCGTACCTGCTCGGGCGCCAGGAACCCGGGCGAGCCCACGGCCGTACCGACATGCGTGAGCGTGCTCGCCCCGGTCGCCCAGGCGATCCCGAAATCGATGATCCGGGGTCCCTTGGGGGAGAGGAGGATGTTCGACGGCTTCAGATCACGGTGGACGACACCGGCCTCGTGCACCGCCACCAGCCCCTCGGAGAGCGCCGCCCCGATCGATGCCACCTCGGCCGCCGACAGCGGACCCTCCTCGGCCACCTTGTCGTGCAGTGAGGGGCCGGGGACGTACTGCGTGGCGAACCACGGGCGGTCCGCCTCCAGATCGGCTGCCACCAGACGTGCCGTACAGCCGCCGCGGATCCGCCGCGCCGCCGACACCTCGCGCGCGAAACGCGAACGGAACTCCTGGTCCTCGGCGAGATCCGGGCGGATCACCTTGAGCGCCACCCGCTGGCCGCGCCGGTCCGAACCCAGATAGACGACACCCATGCCGCCTGCTCCGAGTCGTCTGTGCAGCCTGAACGAGCCGACGACACGCGGGTCCTCGCGCCGGAGCCGCATCATCGCCATGTCTGCCCATCCCCGCTGCCTGGTCCGCCTGACGTGGCACAGCTTACGTACCCGTGGCCCGGCGCGCTCAGAGGCCGCGCCCTCGTCCGCCCATCGATTGTCAGTGCCGGGTGGGAAACTTGAAGGGTGGTCAGGGAGCCGCGGATCCAGGCTCCCCGGCCCGTGCGAGATCTCAAAGGTCCGTCGCAGAAGGGGGATTGGATCAGTGAAGGGCGATCGAGTCGAAATAGTCGTGGACGCCGGGGACACGACGCGTACCTACGAAGTGGTGGCCGGCAGAGCGGGTCGCCGGGTGGAGACGGCCGTCCGCCGAGGGGTGGTCGAAGTGAGTGAAGTCACTCGCAACGGCTCCGTGGTCCGCACCGCCCGTTTCATGGCGGCCAGGGTGCTCGCCCTGGTCGAACAACCGGTCCCCCGGGAGGACGCATCCGAACGTCCCCTCCGGGAAGACCCCAAGGTCTAGTGCCCGATCTCCACCCAGGGGAGTACGCCGAGCACCGACGGCTCATCCTCCGGGAGGCCCGGCATTCGATACGCGGGCATGACGACCCGCGCCTCGGCCGTCCCTAATGTTGAAGTCGAGCGGCGGGCGTTGCACTCGTCCCCCGAGGTCAGATGCCCGCCGCTCCCACAACAGGTCAGGAGAGGAACCATGGCGGACACGGCAGCGCGGACGACGATCCGTACGCAGGGGCGCAGGGCACATGCCACGTTCGGCAGCCGCCCTTCGTCCGGTACGCGCCACCCGCTGGTGGCGACGGCCATGGTTCTTCCTCTGGCGGCCCTGCTCGTAGTCGTCTTCGGCGGCTGGGACGCAGTGGTCACACAGGCGTCGTCCGTGGGTGTGATGCTGGGGCGCTGAGCGGCGCCCCGGGTCCGGAAGAGCGGTCCGGACCGGGACATCGGGCCAACAGCCCCGTGGGGACGGGGGTGCGGCGGACGGCAGCGTTTGTCCGGTCAGCTGGGGAGCTGACCGGACATCGCGCTTTCCGGGTCCCTCGCGCCCGGCCGCGGCACTGTTCGGAGGCTTTCGCGTCGGCACTCGGCGCCGCATCGCAGCGTGCGCGGCGGCGCGTACGCTCATCGGCGGACCCGGGCGGAACCGGGTCGCACCTGCTGCCTCCGGGGGAGACCGTGACCACCGCAGTCGTCCGCGCGCTGGGCGCCCTCGCTCATGACGCGGCCCACCCGCCCACGGGTGCCGAGGCCCCGTGCGCCTGCCCGGTACCGGCGGTGCTCGCGGACCGCGCCGACGGCACGGTCGTCCGCAGTGGTCCGGTGGTCGCGAAGGCCCACGCCCCGGATACCGACACCACGGCCCTGGCCGCCCGCCTCGCCCTCGCCGCGTCCCCCTCGCTGACCGGCATCCTCCTGCCACCCATACCTCGGCCCGCCGGGCCCACCGCCCTCAACTCCACGTTGCACGGCCGCTCCGTGACCCTGTGGCCCCACGGCGACCCCGTCGACCCCGCAGACCCCGACGCCGCCCCCTGGGAAGAGGCAGCCGTCCTCCTGGCCCGGCTCCACCTCACCGCACCACCGACCCCGCGCCGGGCCATGCGGGCGCTCCCCGCGATGCGCGGCCCCGCGAAGTCCGCACTCGCCGTGGCCCGGATGGGCCGGGCCCGGCCCGGCGACCCGGCCACCGTCCCCGTACACGAAGCATGGCGGCGGCTGCCCGCCTGGGCCCGCGACGAGGATGTCGCGCCCCCGCACCGCGCGCGCTTCCTCTGCCATGGCGATATGCATCTCGGCCAGCTCGTGCGCCACCCCACCCCGCACGGCCCGTGGCTGCTGATCGACGTCGACGACCTGGGCCTCGGCGACCCCGCCTGGGACCTCGCGCGCCCCGCCGCCTGGTACGCGGCCGGGCTGCTCCCTCCCGACGTCTGGCTGCGCTTCCTGGACGCCTACCGGGCGGCCGGCGGGCCGGCCGTACGCGCCGACGGCGACCCCTGGCCCGACCTGGACGTCCCGGCCCGCGCCCTGACGGTACAGACCGCCGCGCTGGCGTTCGCCAAGTCTGCCGCGGAGGGGAGAACTCCGGATGAAGTGGAACAGATGATGATCGACGCCTGTGCCCGAATTGCGTCCCTCCCGCACGAGTTGGCCGCCGAACACTCGTCGTAGGGTGAACCGATCGTCTCCGGGCATGAATTCCGGGACGGCGAACCGACGGCGAGGAGCTGAGCCGACCATGCAGTGTCCCAAGTGCCACGCGCAGATGCAGACATACAACCGCAATGGCATCCAGATCGAGCAGTGCAGCGGCTGCCGGGGGATATTCCTCGACTACGGCGAGCTGGAGTCCCTGACCCGCATCGAGGCGCAGTGGACGCAGCAGGCGCCGCCCGTACCGCCGGCCCCTCAGGCCTACCCGGCCGCACCCGCCCCCGCCTGGGGCGCTCCGCAGCACCACGGCGGCCACCACGGCGGTCACTACCGGCACAAGAGCTTCGGTCACATGCTCTTCTCGTCCTGATCGGGCCGACGCCACGCTGCGGGCCCGGACGCGCGGTGTCCGGGCCCGCAGCGCGCACCGCGCGCGGCCCGACCGCAGTGCATACCGTCGACAAAGTCTTGTCGAACATCTAGGCAGGGACATGGTTGATCCTTAAAGTTCCGGCCCATGAGCTTCCTCGACAGGTCCCGGACCGTCGCGCCACCCGGCTGGAGCCGCTGGCTGGTTCCGCCCGCCGCCCTCGCGGTGCATCTCTCGATCGGGCAGGCCTATGCCTGGAGCGTGTTCAAGCCCCCGCTCGAGTCGGCTCTCGGCCTTTCCGGTACCGCCAGCGCCCTTCCCTTCCAACTCGCCATCGTCATGCTCGGCCTCTCCGCGGCCTTCGGCGGCACCCTCGTCGAACGCAACGGACCGCGCTGGGCGATGTTCGTCTCCCTTGTCTGCTTCTCCTCGGGTTTCCTTGTCGCCGCCCTCGGCGTGGCCACCGAGCAGTTCTGGCTGGTCGTCCTCGGCTACGGCTTCATCGGCGGTATCGGACTCGGCATCGGCTACATCTCGCCGGTCTCCACGCTCATCAAGTGGTTCCCCGATCGCCCCGGCATGGCCACCGGCATCGCCATCATGGGCTTCGGCGGCGGAGCGCTGATCGCCTCGCCCTGGTCGACCGGGATGCTCGAAGCCTTCGGTACCGACAGCGCGGGAATCGCCACTGCCTTCCTGGTCCACGGTCTCGCCTACGCCGGTTTCATGGCGCTCGGCGTCCTCCTTGTCCGGGTGCCGCCGGACGGCTGGCTCCCGGCCGGCCGCCGGTCGGAGGCGGCGCCCCGCCGCCTCGTGACCACGGCTCAGGTGTCCGCCCGCAACGCGCTGAGGACACCGCAGTTCTGGTGTCTGTGGGTGGTGCTCTGCATGAACGTCACCGCGGGCATCGGCATTCTGGAGAAGGCCGCTCCCATGATCTCGGACTTCTTCACGGGTACCTCGGCCCCGGTCACGGTCTCCGCCGCGGCAGGCTTCGTCGCCCTGCTCTCCCTGGCCAACATGACCGGCCGGCTCCTGTGGTCCTCGACCTCGGACCTCATCGGCCGCAAGAACATGTACCGCATCTACCTGGGTGTCGGCGCGCTGATGTACCTCACGATCGTCCAGTTCGGCAGCTCCAAGCCGCTCTTCATCTGCTGCGCGCTGGTGATTCTCTCGTTCTACGGAGGCGGATTCGCCACGATCCCCGCCTATCTGCAGGACCTCTTCGGCACGTATCAGGTCGGTGCCATCCACGGCCGGCTGCTGACTGCCTGGTCCACCGCCGGCGTCCTCGGCCCGCTGATCGTCAACTGGGTGGCGGACGCGGGCGAGCGGGCGGGCCGCAGTGGGTCCGACCTGTACACGACATCGCTGACGATCATGATCGGACTGCTGATCGTCGGCTTCGCCGCCAACGAGCTCGTACGCCCCGTCCATCCACGCTTCCACGAGGCAGCGGAGAGGAAGACCCGTGCACACCAGCAGTCGTAGAACACTCACCGCCGTGGTCTGGCTCTGGGTCGCCCTGCCGTTCGCCTACGGGCTGTACGAACTGATCCGTAAGGCCACCCAGCTCTTCACCGGCTGACCCCGGTCGGTCGAGCCCACCGCGGAAACGACGAAGCCCCGGTCGTCGAGACGACCGGGGCTTCGGCTGGTGCGCGATACTGGGATTGAACCAGTGACCTCTTCCGTGTCAGGGAAGCGCTCTCCCGCTGAGCTAATCGCGCAGGGTGAACCCGCGTGTACTGCGTGCGCGATACTGGGATTGAACCAGTGACCTCTTCCGTGTCAGGGAAGCGCTCTCCCGCTGAGCTAATCGCGCGGGGATCCTTGCGGACCGGTGGACGATACTGGGATTGAACCAGTGACCTCTTCCGTGTCAGGGAAGCGCTCTCCCGCTGAGCTAATCGTCCTTGGAGGTGGAGACGGGATTTGAACCCGTGTAGACGGCTTTGCAGGCCGTTGCCTCGCCTCTCGGCCACTCCACCAGGAGTGCAGGGGTTCGGGAAAAGATCCCCCATTTCGAGCGGACGACGAGATTCGAACTCGCGACCCTCACCTTGGCAAGGTGATGCTCTACCAACTGAGCCACGTCCGCTTGTCGTTTCCGTTCCACTTGCGTGTCCCGGCGACGTGTTGAACTCTAGCGGATTCCCGGGCCAGTACAAAAACGCGTTTGTGCAGCGTGCTGCGGTGCGTTCGCCCCGGCGCAGGTCACCGCGGGCCGTCCTAGACTCAGCAACGTGCACGACCTCGCTCCAATGGCCCGCTTCGACGGCCTCATCGCGTCCGATCTGCAGGATGTGACCAGTGATCCAGCCGCCCTCGACTCGTCCGGCTTCTGGGCCGTATGCGCCGATTTCGAGGGCGGCCTCGTCTGCGCCCGCTTCGGTACCGTACGGTCCGCGCCGGTGCCCGCGCCCGTCCCCGGCGCCTGGCGTGGCCCCGGAGCCGGCGACTGGATCTCGTCCCTGGACCGGGCCGCGTACACCGCCGGAGTACGTCGTATCCGGGAGTACATAGCGGCGGGCGAGGTCTACCAGGCCAACCTCTGCCGGGTGATGACCGCGGTGCTGCCGGACCCGGCTGCCGCGGACGTCGACGCCCTCACCGCGCTGCTGGCACTCGGCAATCCCGCCCCCTATGCAGGAACGATCCGGCTGCCCGCGCACGGCGTGGAGGTCGCCACCGCGTCCCCCGAACTCTTCCTGAAACGGGACGGCCGGACCGTCGAGTCAGGACCGATCAAGGGCACCGGCCGCACCGAAGCCGATCTGCTGGAGAAGGACCACGCCGAGAACGTGATGATCGTCGACCTGGTCCGCAACGACCTGGGTCGGGTCTGCGCCACCGGATCGGTCACCGTCCCCGACCTCTGCGTGGTGGAGAAGCACCCGGGGCTCGTCCATCTCGTCTCCACCGTGCGCGGCCACCTCGCCGACGGCGTCGGCTGGCCCGAACTGCTCGCCGCCACGTTCCCGCCCGGCTCGGTCACCGGGGCACCCAAGTCCAGCGCCCTCCGGATCATCGAGTCACTGGAGACCGCGCCCCGCGGCCCCTACTGCGGCGGCATCGGCTGGGTCGACGCCGACCGCTCCACCGCCGGCCTCGCCGTCGGTATCCGGACCTTCTGGGTCGACCGCACCGAAGCCGCTCCGGTCCTCCGGTTCGGCACCGGCGCCGGGATCACCTGGGGCTCCGACCCGGAGCGCGAATGGGACGAGACCGAGCTGAAGGCGGCCCGGCTGCTCGCTGTAGCGTCGGGCGCTCACCAAGCGACTGGAAGGACCGCGTGATGAGGATCTGGGTCAACGGCGCACTGCGCGACGAGGCCGACGCCAGGGTGTCCGTGTTCGACCACGGACTGACCGTGGGCGACGGCATCTTCGAGACCGTCAAGACCACCGCCGGCCGGCCCTTCGCCCTCACCCGGCACCTCGACCGGCTGACCCGCTCGGCCCGTGGTCTCGGCCTGCCGGATCCCGACCTCGACGAAGTGCGCCGGGCCTGCGCCGCGGTCGTCGAGGCCAACCCCATGGAGCTCGGACGGCTGCGCATCACGTACACCGGCGGGCTCTCCCCGCTCGGCTCCGACCGTGGCAACGACGGGGCGGGCCTCGTCGTCGCCCTCGGGGAATCCACCCGACGTCACGACACCACCGCCGTGATCACCGTCCCCTGGACGCGCAACGAGCGCGGCGCGCTCGCCGGGCTCAAGACCACCTCGTACGCGGAGAATGTCGTCGCCCTCGCCCGCGCCCATGAACGGGGCGCCTCGGAGGCGCTCTTCGCCAACACCGTCGGGCAGCTCTGCGAAGGCACCGGAACCAACGTCTTCGTCGTCCTCGACGGACAGCTGCACACCCCGCCGGTCTCCTCCGGCTGTCTCGCCGGGATCACCCGCGCGCTGGTCGTCGAGTGGGCGGGGGCGCACGAGACCGAACTGTCCATGGATGTGCTGGAGCACGCCGAGGAGGTGTTCGTGACCTCGAGCCTGCGGGATGTCCAGGCCGTCCACCGGATCGACGGCCGGGAGCTGCCCGGCACGCCAGGACCCGTGACGGCGAAGGCCATGCGAGTCTTCGACGAGCATGCCGGGAACGACCTCGATCCGTGAGCCCGATCCGTCCCACGGCCGGATCCGCAAAATCGGGTGACGGGCCGCGGTTCAGCGGATAGAACACCGGTGATGACCACGACCCTCCGGCCGACCGGGCCGATCCAGCAAGGCGCCGACGGCGCGAGGACCCGCGTGTACGACGTGTGCGACAACGGACGCCCGGTCGGCGTCGTCGAGATCGGCACCGACCCGGGATTCGGAGCGACGGCAGGGGTCCTCCGCTCCCTGCGGATCGACGAATCGAACCGCAGGCGCGGCCGCGGCACCATCGCCGCACTCGCCGCCGAGGAAGTGCTTCGTGGCTGGGGGTGCTCCCGGCTGGGGCTCTCGGTGGGACCGGACAACACAGCCGGACAGCGGCTCGCTGCTGCGCTCGGTTACACCGAGCGCAGCAAGAACATGATCAAGGATCTGCCGCAGGTCCCTCCCGTCCTGCCGGACGGCGTCACCGGGCGACCGATGACGCCGGAGGAGTTCGCGCAGTGGGAGACCACCGCCATCACCGGTTACGCGGAGACCTGGATCGCCCGCGGCGTCCCGGAGGTCGAGGCCATGCGGAAGGCCGAGATCTCCCACCGGACGTATCTGCCGCACGGACTCGCCACGGAGGACGCGCATCTGCACACCCTGGTCCATGAGGACGACGGGACCGTGGGACATGTCTGGGTGTCGCGGTTCGAGATGCACCCGGGGACGGTGGTCGGGTACGTCTTCGACGTCGAGGTGCGGGAGGATTTCCGCGGCCGGGGGTTCGGCCGGGCGCTGATGCTCGAGGCGGAACGCATCGCGCTGGACACCGGGCACGAGCGGATCGGTCTGCACGTGCTCTCGTCCAACACGCCGGCGGTCCGGCTGTACGAGTCGCTCGGTTACGAAGTGACCCGGTACAACCTCGTCAAGGCCCTGTAGCCGTCGGCAGGTCCGCGCCGGCTGCGGAGAGGGCCGTCAGGCCTGCTCGGCGAGCAGCCGGTCGGCGATCTCCTCGATGCGCTCGCGCAGCCCGTCCTGATTCCTGCTGCCGTCCAGCGTCTCGCCGCCGATCACATACGTGGGGGTGCCGGTCACGCCGATGGCCTTGCCCTCGGCGTGGTCGGCGTCGACCATCAGCATGTGCCGGCCGTCGATCAGGGCGGTGTCGAACTCCTCGGCGTCCAGGCCGAGTTCACGCGCCACCTCGATCAGCAGCGGCTCGCCCGTGCGGCCGAGCTCGTCGGTCCTGGCGAGCACGGCCTCGACGTACGGCCAGTCCTTGCCCTGCTCCGCGGCCTCCTCGGCGGCCTGCGCCGCCGCGTAGGCGTGCTTGTGCTTCTCCAGCGGGAAGTGTCGCAGGCGCACGTCGAGCCGGTCGCCGTACCGGGCACGAAGGGCGTGCACATCGGTGAGGGCGCGGTGGCAGTCGGGGCACTGGAGCTCGCACCAGACGTCGAGGACGACCGGGGCTGCGGGGGTGGAATCGCTCATGGAGCCAGTCTCCCAGGGTCCGAGTGAGCATCCCAATCGGCCCGGTGGACGTCCGCCTCGGCCCCGTTCGGAATGCGACCGGGCTCCGGTCGGCACCTGGGGAGGATCCCGGCCCTGAAATGTCCCTGATGTGGTCCTGGATCATGGCCACCCACCGGGTTGGCGGTGCAGGATGGAAGAGACGTTTCCCCGCGCGCCTGGAGGCCCCGATGCTTGCTGAGACCATTTGCTCCGCGGTGTCCGCGGCGGGCTTGGGCATCGCCGCCGTGACCGCGTACCGGAAGCGCTTCCTGGCCGCGACCCGGATCGCCGCCTACTCCCTGGTCCCGATCGCTCTGGTGCTGACCGGGGTCGTCCAGTGGGTCTCCGACATCGCCTTCAAGCCCAGCGTCTGGCTCGGCTTCGGACTGCTCGGGCTGGCCTGGCTGCTCTTCATGACGACGCGCGCGATCGAACGCCGCGGTGTCGGCACCCGCAAGGAACGCAAGGCCGCCGCACAGGTGGCGCAGCGTGACGCCGTCGCGCCCGCCGCGTCGGCGCCCTCCCTCGGGGGTGGCGTACCGGCGCTCCAGCCGCAGGCCAAGGAGAAGCCGAAGGCCACCGCCGCGGGCGAGGACTTCAGCGACATCGAGGCCATCCTGAGGAAGCACGGCATCTGAGATCCGGCCTGGAGATCCGGCCCGCAGGCGGGCCATCGGGGCCGGGCGATGACGAATCGGCGATGAATCGATTCATATGTGATCCTGGACGCCCTCCCGTGATCCTTGACGCTCTACGGAGATGGGACTAGCGTCCCGGTCGGATTGAAACAATTCAGGTAGGGCAGGGCAAGTGGCGCGTGTGGCAGGGATCAAGGATGTGGCCCGGCAGGCCGGAGTCTCCGTGGGCACCGTGTCCAATGTGATCAATCGGCCCGAAGCGGTGCTGCCGGAGACCCGGGCCAGGGTGCTGGCCGCGATCGAGGAGCTCGGGTACGTACGCAGCGAGTCCGCGCGCCAGCTCAGAGCCGGCCGCAGCCGGATCATGGCGCTGCTGGTCCTCGACATGGGCAACCCGTTCTTCGTCGACGTGGCGCGGGGTGCCGAACGCGCCGCGCGGCAGGCCGGCCTCGGGGTGATGGTCTGCAACAGCGGCCAGAGCCCGGCGGAGGAGGCCGAGTATCTGGGGCTCTTCGCCGAGCAGCGGGTGTGCGGTGTGCTGGTCACGCCGGCCGATGCGACCGGCCGCAATCTGGAGGCGTTCAGGCGCCACCGCATCCCCTTCGTGCTGGTGGACCGGGTCGCGTCCTCCACCGGGACCTGTGCGGTCTCCGTCGACGACGTGCGGGGCGGCGCCCTCGCCGTCGGTCACCTCGTCTCGGCCGGGCACCGCGAGGTCGCGTACGTCAGTGGCCCCGGCGACCTGCACCAGATCAGGGACCGCCGCGAGGGTGCCCTGTCGGCCCTCGCCGGGGCCGGGCTGGGGCCCGAGGCGCTCGTCGAGATCCCCTCCGAGCGCCTGGACGTGGCGGCGGGCCGCGACGCCGGGGCCCGGCTGCTGGGGCTCGTGCCCCGGCCGACCGCAGTGTTCTGCGCCAACGACCTGTTGGCTCTCGGCGTACTGCAGTCGCTGTACGCGGCCGGCGTGCGGGTGCCGCAGGACATCGCCATCGTCGGCTACGACGACATCGAATTCGCCGCCGCTGCCGCCGTACCGCTCACCTCGGTCCGTCAGCCCGCCGTCATGATGGGCCGGCTGGCCGCGGAACTCCTGCTGGAGGAGGCGGACGACGAGGACGGCACGCACGAGCACCGCAGCGTGGTGCTCCAGCCGGAGCTGGTCGTGCGCGCCTCCAGCACGGCGGCGCACTGACCCGGGCCGGCGCCCGGTTCCCCGGTCCGCGCCCGGGACCCGCTTTCTTCCGTGTTCCTGTCCATCCGTCCCTCCTTGCCGTATGTCCGAAACGGAGACGCCGTGCCCCTGTTCGATCTTCCCCTGGATCAACTCCGCGACTACCGCCCGGAGTCCGGTGAACCCGCCGATTTCGACGCCTTCTGGAAGCGCACCCTCGACGAGTCGTCCGCGTTCCCGCTCGACCCCGAATTCGAGCCGTACGACGGGGCGTTGAGTACGGTCGACGTACACGACGTGACCTTCTCCGGCTGGGGCGGACACCGCATACGTGCCTGGCTGAACGTTCCCTCGGGCGCCGAGGGTCCCCTCCCGTGCGTCGTCCACTACCTCGGCTACGGCAGCGGTCGCGGACTGCCGCACGACCACCTGGTCTGGCCCGCGGCCGGCTGGGCCACCCTGCTCGTCGACACGCGCGGCCAGGGCGCCGTCAACAGCCACTCGGCGGGCTCCACGCCCGACCCGCACGGCGGCGCCAACCCGCAGTCGCCCGGCTTCATGACCCGCGGCATCCTCGACCCCGACGCGTACTACTACCGGCGCGTGTTCACCGACGCGGTACGCGCCGTCGAGGTGGCCCGTGCCCACCCGTCCGTCGACCCGGACCGGATCGTCGTGCACGGCGGCAGCCAGGGCGGCGGCATCGCCCAGGCGGTGGCCGGGCTCAGCCCGCACGTGAAGGCGGCGCTGATCGACGTACCGTTCCTGTCCCACTTCCGGCGGGCCGTCGAGATCACCGACAAGGACCCGTACCAGGAGATCGTGCGCTTCCTCGCCACTCAACACGGCCTCGCCGAGCAGGTGTTCCGTACGCTTTCCTACTTCGACGGCATCAGTTTCGCCGCCCGGGCGACCGCCCCGGCGCTCTACTCGGTGGCGCTGATGGACACCATCTGCCCGCCGTCGACGGTCTTCGCCGCCTATAACCACTGGGTGGGCCCGAAGGAGATCGAGGTCTACCCCTGGAACAACCACGAGGGCGGCTCATCGGCTCACCGGGCCGTCCAGCTGCGCATGTTGCGCGATCTCGGCTGAGCGGTACGGGGGTGGGTGCGGGAAGCCGGCCGCGGTCCCGAATACGTGACGGCGAATCGGACGCCGGAGCGAATCCTCTCGGTCATGGGGCGAGTGAACTCCCGTCACAAAAAGGCGTGTTGATCGCCAACGGAGTCCGGCCTGCGTCATGATCGTCCCGAGATGGTGGACACCTCCCGGGGCGATGCCCCCGCACCCCCCGACGAAGAGCCGCGTGGCTGCCTCTTCGCGCTGTCCCAGCCCCCTCTGATGATCTTCCTCGCGGTGGTCGGCAGCCTGCTGCTGATGGCCGCGTTGCACGATCTCTTCCTGCTGTGAGCGCGCGGTGAGCGGTCAGCCGGCCGCTTCCTTGCGGCGCGCCCGGTACGCGGCGACATGGAGCCGATTACCGCAGGTGCGGCTGGAGCAGTACCTGCGGGAGCGGTTGCGGGACAGATCCACGAACGCGTCCCGGCAGTCCGGTGCCTCGCAGCGCCGCAGCCGCTCCAGCTCGCCGGCCACGACGATGAAGGCCAGCGCCATGCCGCAGTCGGCCGCGAGATGGTCGGCGATCGATGCGTCCGGTGCGAAGTAATGCACATGCCAGTCGTAGCCGTCGTGGTTGCTGAGCTGCGGCGTGGTGCCCGCGGCGGCCACGAGGTTGTTGACGAGACCGGCGGCGATCCGGGTGTCCTGAGTCGCGAAGATCTCCGCGAAGCGGGTCCGTACGTCCTGTACGGCACGCAGGTCCTTCTCGCCGAGGTCGCCCACGCCGCTGATGCGGTGCCGCCGGGCGAATTCGTAAAGCGCTTCGACGCCGGCGAGACCGTCGTTCCGCTTGTCCTCGGGCCGGTCGGTCTCCGGTGCGGTGTTCACCAGATCGACCACCGTGTCGAGGGCGATCCGGGTGTCGTGGGGGATCAGCACGCTTTCGCTCCCTGGCCTCCGGCGGGCGGGCGCCTGCCGATGCCGGCTGACTCTACTGGCTCGGCGAAGACGCACAGGGGCCCGAGAGGGCCCGTGGAGCCGGCGAGAAGCGCTTGCCGGCCATGGGTGGGCATCAGGGGGCAGGGGGAGGCGTACGGGGGCACTGGGGGCGCGCTGGGGATGCCAGGCGCGGATCGGTGGGCCGGATGTGCGCCGGTGCACATCGCACCGACGCCGTCACCACGGTGGTTTCCGTGGTCACGGCGCCGGTGTCTGCCCTATGTGGTTGTCTGCGCGGCACCGTCGCCCCGAGTCGGACGGCGCCGTGCAGCTCTCGATCTGGCTCAGCTCTCGGCCAGGATGTGTGAGAGCTCCGTATCGAGGTCGAAGTGACGATGCTCGGTGCCGGGCGGCACCGCGGCGTCGGTCCTCTTCAGGAACGACTCCAGGGCCCTCGCCGGGGCCTCGAGCAGGGCTTCGCCCTCTGGGGAGCTCAGCGCGATGCAGACGACGCCCTGGCCGTGACTTCGAGATGGCCAGACACGGACGTCTCCGGTGCCGGTGGGCCTGTGCAGCCCCTCGGCAAGGAGGTCGCGGGCGAATACCCATTCGACCGTCTCCTCCGCTCCGGTGTGGAAGGTGGCGTGCACGGCATACGGATCGGCCGTGTCATACCGCAGGCCCGCGGGTACAGGCAGTGAGGACTCGCTCGACACAACGAGGCGCAGGTGCAGCTCGCAGCTGACCGTGGTGTTCATAAGCGCCAGGGCCTTTCGCTCAGTGTGCGCTCGGGGATTCGCACGTCGGCGAAATCGACATGCCACCTACGGTGGCGTTGTAAACCCCTCTGACCTTTTTGTGGCCCTTCAGGTAGCTCGTGCAGCGGTGTGTAACTTTGGGTTATGCGGCCATTCCGGCGACAAAGACCGTTCCGGTAGGTTGGGGCCCATGAATGCGGAGAGTGACGCGCGGGACGAGGCCGCCGCACCGGCGGCCCGGGCGCCCGCTACGGGGGACGTGACGGAGGGTGCGACGAAGGGTGAACGGGAGCTCGGATCGCGGGCGCCCGGCTTCATCAAGGCGTCCAGGGCGCTCCATGTGAGCTGGCAGGTCGGCGTCTTCGTGGTCGGCCTCGCCGTGGTCGTGGCGGGCGTCATCATGCTGCCGCTGCCCGGGCCCGGCTGGCTGGTGATCTTCGGAGGCATGGCGATCTGGGCGACCGAGTTCGTCTGGGCGCAGCTGGTGCTGCGCTGGACCCGTCGCAAGGTCACCGAGGCGGCGCAGAAGGCACTCGATCCCAAGGTCCGGCGACGGAACATCATCCTCACTGTGGTCGGGCTGGTGATCGTCGCGGTGCTGGTCGGGATCTATGTCTGGAAGTTCGGCATCACGATGCCGTGGAAGATCCACGAGTGACCCGACGGTGGTCGGAGGGCACCGCTGACATGGGGTAATGTTTGCTGTGCGCCCGGGCGATTAGCTCAGTGGGAGAGCGCTTCGTTCACACCGAAGAGGTCACTGGTTCGAAACCAGTATCGCCCACCCGGACAGAGGGCCCGTGAGACTGCAGAGTCTCACGGGCCCTCTGCGTTTCCCGGGCCGATCCGGTGTCGTCGGCCCCTCTCGCCCCGTACGGGTCGAAGCGCTTCGATCGATTTCGTCTCAACCGTTGACGTTGCCCCTTCGGATCTCTGACGAGCGTCTCTTAAAACGATTCAATCGAACCGTGGTGGCGGGGGTCGCTGCCCGGGAGGGGTGTGTCATGAGGTCTTGGCGGAGTGCCCAGGGGCTGCGTGCGGCCGGCATCGGTGTGGCGGTACCGGGGCTGGTGGCCTCCGGCTGCGGCGGTGACGGCGGGGGAGCGGGGGCCGGCGGGAAGGTCGAGATCACTGGATGCTGCTGCTCGTTGTCGGCCTGGTCACGGCCGTGCTGTTCTGGTCCCAGCGGCGCCGGGTGCACTACGAGGAGGACGCCCGATGAGTACGCTCACGCACCCCGGGCAGCGGCGCACCCTGCGCTCGGCCCTCTGGCACATCGGGGCGCTGGCCGTGCTCGCGGTCGTCCTCTACCCCTTGTTCGGGTGATCGGCGGATCGCTGAAGCCCAACGAGGACATCATCGGCGGGCTCGAACTCTTCCCCTCGCAACCGGTGTTGGACCACTACCGACGGCTCACCGAGGGCATCGCGGAGATCCCGGTCTCGACGTTCTTCGTCAACTCGATCGTGCTGGCGGTCGAACACCGACGACACCGCGCTGTACGGACTCGCCGCCATCGAGAACCTCGCACTCCTCGGTGACCGGATGCCGGCCTGAGGCAGCCGACGCACGCCCCGGGCCGGGCTGCCGGCCACGGCTTCGTCAGCGCATCCGGCCCAGGGCGTCCTTCAGCCGCCGCGCATCGCGCAGCCGTTGCTCGTACGTCGCCCCGACCACCAGCAGTAGCAGACCGGCCAGCGCGGGCGGCAGCCAGCGCGGCAGTGCACCCACGACCTGGATCACATACGGCGCCAGTTCGTGCAGCGCATCCATGGCCAGCACCGCACCACCGATCAGCAGCAGCGCCTGCAGCCGCAGCCGCGCCCCGGCCAGCGTGATCACCAAAGCCGCGACGCCGAGCAGCAGCGGCCGCACCCACGACGGGTCGACCCAGGCCGCGAAGAGGCTCGGCACCAGCGTCGCCGCCAGGCCCGCCCCGTACGCGGTCCACGAGGACGCCGCCGGATCACGGCGCCTCCGCAGCACACCGACCACCAGCGCGGGCACCGTCACCGGCAGGGTGTACACCTCCGGGGCCGACACATCCGAAGCCGACAGCCGCACCCAGGTCGCCAGGACGAACAGGACCACCGCCAGATACCCGGCCGCCGGCCGCCGCTCCGCACGCACGGCCGTGCCCGCCGCCAGCACCCCGCACAGCGCGAGGACCAGAGCCAGGAACGGCGCATCCGGTACGGCCATCGCGACCGCCACCGCACCGGCGACGGCGCCGGTCAGCTCGACCGGCAACGCCGACGGCCCGCCCCGCAGCCGCGCCCCGAGCAGGACCGTCACGGTGGGGACGACCAGCATGAGCGGCGCGGCCCGGTACGTCGCCAGCTCCAGCGACGCCCCCACCGCACCGGCAAGCACCATCGCGCACACCACGGCCGCACACGCCGGCACCGCCTGCATCAGCCGGTTCACCCGTGCCGCCGTCGCCGCATCGGCACGCATCCCCACCGCCGCCGCCCCGAACAGCACCAGCAGCGCCCCGAACACTCCATAGGTGGCGGGCTCCGCGGCCAGCGAAAGCGCCCCCGCGCTCACCGCTCCGACCACGGCGCACACCAGCGCGGCCGCCGTCACAGAGTCCGCGCCGCGGCGCACCCCCCGTACCGTCACGGCGAGGAGCGCAGCGACCAGCACCGACTGCATAGCCACCGCCACCGAGTACGGAGCGTCCAGCGCAACCGGCAGCACCAGCAGCCCCGCCCAGCCGAGCAGCAGCGCACTCGCACCCGCCGCACCTCGCCACGCCGCACCGGGGGAGACCACCGCCCCGGCTGTTCGCACACACCACGTCCACCATCGGTACGCCACCCCCGTCAGACCGGCCGCCACCAACAGCATCACCGGGGCCGTGGAGAGCTGCGACCACTCCATCCCCTCCAGCCCCAGTGCACCGCGAGCGCGGCCCTCCGGCGCACCCGACCACACCGCCGTCAGCCGCGAAACCGGACCCATCAGCGTCATCCCGACCGCAGGCGCCGCGGACAGCACCGACCCCGCGACCACCACCCCCGACGCACACAGCACGCCCTGCCCTGCCGGTCGCGGCAGCGGAGCCCGTACAGCGGCCAGCAGCACCAGACCGCACAGCAGATACACCGGAACCGACCAGTCCTCAGTCGCCCCCGCACGCAGCACACCGCCCACCCCGGCCACCACGGCGAGCCCGGCCAGCAGCCCACCGGCCACCGCGAACTCCTTCGGCGCCCGCCACACCCCGAACAGCGCGACCGCCGCCCCCGCCAGCAGCAGCGCCCCGGGCGCCACCGCCGCCGCCGGCGCACCGGCCGTCACCGACAGCACCAGAGCCACCAGCAGCCCGGCCGACCCCGTCGGACAACCACCGACGGCCGCGGTCGCCCGCACCGCAACACCCTTGCCCCACAGGGCGATCGCACAGTCCAGCGCCGCCGTCAGCAGCAGCGCCCCACCGAAGACCGACGCCTGCGCACCCACCGCCCAGGCCCACAGCACCAGCGTGAACTGCACGCTCACCACGGCCATCGGCAGCGGCAGACGCAGCTTGCCGAGCGCCAGACCGTAGGCCGCCCACAGAACGGCCAGCACCGCCGAAGCGGCCGAGGCGAACCCGAGACCGCCGGTGTCCGGCGCCGCCACCCGGTGCAGCGAATAGGCATCCAGTACCATCAGTACCAGTGCGAGCGCGCCCAGCGACTCGGCCGTGGACGACAACCCGCGGCGCAGCAGCACGGCGGGCGCGGCCAGCGCCGCGACCGTCACCAGAGCGAGCACCGCCGAGCGGCCGCCGATCCCCATCTGACCCCAGCTGACCAGGGTGAATGCGATCGCCGCGATCGTCAGCAGCAGACCGCCCAGGGTCAGCAGCACGTTCTGCGCACTGCGCGGCGGCACGGGGGCCGCCGAGGGGAACGAGGGCGCGAACGGGGCCGGGGCCGGCCGTCCGGGCGGTGCTGCGGGAGGCGTGGCCGGCGGCTGCAGAACACTCAGCAGCCAGGCACGACGGGTCAGCAGTTGCATCCGGCGGGCGTCCAGCCGGGCCAGTTCACGGTCGAGGAGCGCCAATTCCTCGGCGGGCGGCGGCACATGTTCCATGAGCGGAGTGTGGCGCGGCCCACAGGGTCGGACATGCGCTCGGATACTCAGCCGGGGGACTGAGTACGCGCAGACTGGGATCCATGGACTGGAGCCGCTACCGTTTTGTGAGTATCTGGGACGTATCCGCCCCACCCGCTGTCGTGTACGGAGTCCTCGAACGCGCCGAGGAGTACCCGCGATGGTGGCCGCAGATCCGTGAGGCCGCCACCGTCGACGACGCCACCGGAACCATGCGGATCCGCTCCTTCCTCCCGTACGACCTCGTCATGACCGTCCGAGAGAGCCGCCGCGACCCGGCGGCCGGAGTGCTCGAAGTGACCCTCGACGGCGACCTCGACGGCTGGGCCCGCTGGACCGTCACCGCACACGGCACCGGCACCCGCGCCACGTACGAGCAGGAGGTCGAGGTGCGCCGGACGATGATGCGGCTGCTCGCGGTGCCGGGACGTGCGGTGTTCCGGGCGAACCACGCGCTGATGATGCGGGCCGGACGCCGAGGGCTGGTGGCCCGTCTTGAAGGAGTTTGAACCACACCCGCCGAGCCCTGTATGGTTCAGTGCGTTCCCGGGCGATTAGCTCAGTGGGAGAGCGCTTCGTTCACACCGAAGAGGTCACTGGTTCGAAACCAGTATCGCCCACCACGGGAGAGGCCGGTCCGTCAGCGTCATCGACGGACCGGCCTCTGCATGTCCGGACCACGATCACGGGACCGGCTTCCGCAGGCCCGCGATCATGCCGCCGCCGGCAGTTCCGGACGCAGTGGCCAGGCCGGGTCCACCGCCTCCGGCGTACCGCTCTTCGCGAACCACGCCTGCAGCCCGCGCGCCTGCGCCGCATGCCACACCGCCTGCATCGCATGCAGCTCCGAGGGGGACAACCGCTCCAGACGCGACGAGAAGCGTCGCCCCACGGCCCGCACCAGTTCCAACGATGCCGCCGCATCGGCCGCCGCATCATGGGCGCCGTCCAGCACCACCTCGTACTGCGCACAGAGATCGGTGAGCGTGCGCCGGCCCTTGCGGTAGCGGTCCAGATGCTTGTCGAGGACCCGTGGATCCAGCACGCACAGCGGCGTGTTCTCCAGGTACCCGGCCAGCGACGACGCCCGGTGCCGCTTCAGCTCCCGGTCCAGCAGCGTCAGATCGAACGGCGCGTTCATCACGACGAGAGGCCGCCCGGCCGCGCACTGCTCGGCGAGCGCCCGGGCTATCTCTTCCACCACCGGCGCCGGCCACCGGCCGTTGCGCTGAAGGTGATCGTCGGTCAGACCGTGGATCTCGGTGGCCCCCACGGGCACCGGCACCCCCGGATTCACCAGCCAGCGGGTCACGCGCATGCGCCCGCCCGCCGTGTCCTGGACGACCAGGGCCGCCGAAACGATGCGGTCCTCCTCGACGTCCACTCCTGTTGTCTCGGTGTCAAAAGCGGCCAGTGGCCCTTCATACCAGTGAGTCATCCCCGAACTCCTCGTGCCCGACCGGCAGATGGCGTGATTCCCCTGCCCGATTCGGTGATACCCGGGCCCTTTGCCTGATACGCCGTTTGCGGACCGCTCCGTGCGGTGACAACACAGGTGACGGGCGCGGACGTTGCCCCGAGGACTCACCAACCGAACAAACCGAACGGCACAGCCCGGAAGGCATACGGAGCCATGGCGCTCGCGCAGCCCGAATCAGGGGGCCCCTCCCGTGCCGAAGGCTACGGGGGAGGGCTGTTGCCCCAGCAGATCGCTCCGCTGCGCGGCACACTCGCCACCACCGCCTGCATGGAGACCCTCCAGGTGGGCTACTTGCACGCGGTCGCGGCCGCGGCGGGGTGCTCCCTGTCGCAGCCCTTCCCCGACAACGGCATCGACTGGCATGTCAGCCACGGCGCCCCCGGTCACCTCGTCGACGACGAGGTGACCATAAAGGTGCAGCTGAAATGCACCTATCAGATACCACCGCACCCGTCCGGACCGACGTTCGCCTTCACGCTGGACAACGCCCACCTCGTGAAGCTGGCCCGTACGCCCGTGTCGGTGCACAAGATCCTGGTCGTGATGGTGGTGCCCCGAAGCCAGGACGACTGGCTCCGGGCCGGACACGACCGACTCGACCTGCGGCACTGCTGCTACTGGACCAACCTGGCCGGCCATGCGGTGACAGGCCGGCACAGGACCACTGTGCGGATCCCGACCACGCGCATATTCGACGACCGCGCGCTCTGCGAGATCATGACGCGGGTCGGGGCGGGAGGGAGACCCTGATGCACCGGCCGATGGACGAGCCCGTCGACGCAGCGATGCCGTCGGGCACGCGACCACACCCCAGCGAGACGGTGGGCCACTGGCCCACCGTGCCGCCGCCCCTCGGGGACATCCCCGATCCCGCTCGCGTCGACCCCGCGGTCCTCGGCGCCCTGCTGGACCGGCACGGCTGGCGTCGCCGCGGCGGCTCGGCCGGACGGTACAGCCGCTGGACCCCGCCGGGAACCGTGGCACCCTCCGGTGGCGGTACGAGCCTGCTCGTACCCGACACCACGGCCTTCCCCGACAGCGAGGACCTCCTCGCCGAGGCACTCACCGCGCTCGCCCGGAGCGCCGCACCCTCAGCCCGTGACGTCCTGGTCTCCCTCGCCGTGCCCAGCGACGAGATCCGCTGGTGGCGCGACGTCCCCGACGGTGCGGTCGGGGCCGCGGGCGCCGCCGGAGCGGCCAGCTGGAGCGGCGCCGAACAGCTGCGCGCCGCGGCCCGGCAGATCCTTCTCGCCGGGGCGCTCGCCGTGCGGGGGCGCACCGGCTTCCACGGCGCACGCCACCGTCGCCGGGCCCTCGCCGCGCTCGAAGGCATCCTCGTCGGACCCGCACCGGGTGGCCGCGACCTCACCGCGTATCTCCCCGTCGAACCGGGCCGCGCCGTCTCCGTACGGCTCTACCACGCCCTGCACGCCACCCGCGAGGCCGTCGACTTCCAGCGCGCCACCGGGGGCATGGAAGCCTTCGACGGCGCTGTCGAGGCCGGTGTCAGCCGGGAGCTGACCCAGGCCGTCATCGCCCTGGTCCGCGGCTCGGAGGGGACGAGGATCTCCCTCGCCTGGGCACCCGCCGCAGGGACCCCCGAAGGCTGCCCGGCCCGTCCCGAACCGGTCGAGTTCTCACCCGGCGACCTGCCCGCCCTGCGGCTGGCCGGCGCCCGCTACATCGAGGACGAACCCGCCGTCAACGTACGGATCACCGGGGCCGTCGTCCGGATGCGCCGCTCGGGGCCGCGCGGCGCCGGAGTCGTACGGCTGCGGGTCCTGGCGGGCGCCGAGGTTCCGCACGTACGGCTGGAGCTCGACGAGGAGGCGTACCGGATCGCCGGCCACGCCCATCTCGTCGGGCTGCCGATCCGGGTGGAGGGACGGCTGGAGAGCCGGGACGGCTTCCGGCGGCTGACCCGGGCCTCGCAGGTGGTGCCCGTACAGGTCGACGAGGCGGAACGGGACCGGCTGATGAAGTCGCTCCAGGAGAATCTCGACTTCTTCGAGGAGGCCTGCACAGGCGAATAGGCGCACCGAGCCGGGCAGGCGTGCGGCCGGAGCCGACCCTTTCGCTAAGGGGGCCATCGGCTCGGTACGATTCGTCTTGCGTGCGCAGTGGAACAGGGCGCGCACCCCCCTTCAGTCAGGAGAGACCGGTGTCAGACGTCCGTGTGATCATCCAACGCGATTCCGAGCGGGAAGAGCGCGTGGTGACGACGGGCACTACGGCTGCCGAGCTCTTCCCCGGCGAGCGCACCGTCGTTGCCGCCCGGGTCGCCGGTGAGCTGAAGGACCTCGCGTACGTCATCGCCGACGGCGAGGTCGTCGAGCCCGTCGAGATCTCCTCGGAGGACGGCCTGAACATCCTCCGGCACTCCACCGCGCACGTCATGGCGCAGGCCGTGCAGGAGCTCTTCCCCGAGGCCAAGCTCGGCATCGGCCCGCCGGTGAAGGACGGCTTCTACTACGACTTCGACGTCGAGAAGCCGTTCACGCCCGAGGACCTCAAGGCCATCGAGAAGAAGATGCAGGAGATCCAGAAGCGGGGACAGCGGTTCTCCCGCCGGGTCGTCACCGACGAGGCCGCCCGCGAGGAGCTGGCCGACGAGCCGTACAAACTGGAGCTCATCGGTATCAAGGGTGCCGCCTCCACGGACGACGGCGCGGATGTCGAGGTGGGCGGCGGCGAGCTGACCATCTACGACAACCTGGACGCCAAGACCGGTGACCTGTGCTGGAAGGACCTCTGCCGCGGTCCGCACCTGCCGACCACCCGGAACATCCCGGCGTTCAAGCTGATGCGGAACGCCGCGGCGTACTGGCGGGGCAGCGAGAAGAACCCGATGCTCCAGCGCATCTACGGCACGGCCTGGCCCACCAAGGACGAGCTCAAGGCGCACCTGGAGTTCCTGGAGGAGGCCGCCAAGCGCGACCACCGCAAGCTCGGCAACGAGCTGGACCTCTTCTCCTTCCCCGACGAGATCGGCCCCGGCCTCGCCGTCTTCCACCCCAAGGGCGGCATCGTCCGCCGGGCCATGGAGGACTACTCGCGCAAGCGGCACGAGGAGGAGGGCTACGAGTTCGTCTACTCGCCGCACGCCACCAAGGGCAAGCTCTTCGAGAAGTCCGGCCACCTGGACTGGTACGCCGAAGGCATGTACCCGCCCATGCAGCTCGACGACGGGGTGGACTACTACCTCAAGCCGATGAACTGCCCCATGCACAACCTGATCTTCGACGCGCGCGGCCGCTCCTACCGTGAACTTCCGCTGCGTCTCTTCGAGTTCGGCACGGTGTACCGCTACGAGAAGTCGGGTGTGGTGCACGGGCTGACCCGTTCGCGCGGCTTCACGCAGGACGACGCGCACATCTACTGCACCAAGGAGCAGATGGCGGAGGAGCTCGACAAGACGCTCACCTTCGTCCTGAACCTGCTGCGCGACTACGGTCTGACCGACTTCTACCTGGAGCTCTCCACCAAGGACCCGGAGAAGTTCGTCGGCTCGGACGAGATCTGGGAAGAGGCCACCGAGACGCTGCGTCAGGTGGCCGAGAAGCAGGGCCTGCCCCTGGTCCCCGACCCGGGCGGCGCCGCGTTCTACGGCCCGAAGATCTCGGTCCAGTGCAAGGACGCCATCGGCCGCACCTGGCAGATGTCGACCGTGCAGCTCGACTTCAACCTGCCGGAGCGCTTCGACCTGGAGTACACCGGCCCCGACGGGACCAAGCAGCGCCCGGTCATGATCCACCGCGCCCTGTTCGGCTCCATCGAGCGGTTCTTCGCCGTGCTGCTGGAGCACTACGCGGGTGCGTTCCCGGTGTGGCTGGCCCCGGTCCAGGCGGTCGGCATCCCGATCGGTGACGCGCACATCCCGTACCTCCAGGAGTTCGCGGCGGCGGCCAGGAAGAAGGGGCTGCGGGTCGAGGTGGACGCCTCGTCCGACCGCATGCAGAAGAAGATCCGCAACCAGCAGAAGGCCAAGGTGCCCTTCATGATCATCGCGGGCGACGAGGACATGGCCAACGGCGCCGTCTCCTTCCGCTACCGCGACGGATCGCAGGAGAACGGCATCCCGGTCGACGAGGCCATCGCCAAGATCCAGAAGGCCGTCGAGGACCGCGTCCAGGTCTGACCGGCCGAGAGGGGCTCCAGGGGTCCACGCAGCGCTAGCCGCTCTGCGTGGGCCCCTTCTCGTCCTCCCGGCTGAACACCTGCACCAGCCACGACGAGAACGAACCCGTCACTGCCCCCAGCAGCGCCAGACCGCAGACCATCAGCCCGGCCGCGACGGTCCGGCCGCCCGCCGTGACCGGGACCGCGTCGCCGTACCCCACGGTGGTGAGCGTCTCGCACGCCCACCACACCGCGTCGCCGAACGTACGGATCGTGGCGCCCGGAGCATCGTGCTCCTGGTGGTACACGGCCAGCGCGGCCGAGAATCCGAGCAGCAGGGCGGTCATACCGGCGTAGGCGATCACCCGGGCGTACAGACTCAGCCGTGGCTGCTCCCTTCGCCGCTGGAGGGCCGTGTAGAGCCGGATCAGCCGCAGTGGCCGCAGCAGTGGAAGCACCAGCACCACCGTGTCCAGCCAGTGGGTGCGCAGGAACCGCAGGCCCTGGCCGCTGAGCCGGATCCGTACGACGTAGTCCACGGCGAAGAACAGCCAGGTGCAACAGACCAGGATCAGGGCGATGCCGTGCCAGGGCTGGGCGTCGTGCGGGGCGAGGACCCGGCCCGCGTACCCGATGAGGAAGACCAGCGACGCGACGAAGAGCGGTACTTCCGTGCGCTGCTCCCAGCGACTGAACCGCAGAGGGGTGGAGTCCGTGGGCTGGTCGCTCATCGCCTCAGCATCGCCGTCCGCCGACCGGTGCGGCCCCGGCGACACGCGCGGCGGGAGTGAAGCAATATGCTGATCGGCATGACGACTGAGCCGGAGCAGCAGATCGGAGTGGGAACGCCCGACGCGTTCCAGCGCCTGTGGACGCCTCACCGGATGGCGTACATCCAGGGTGAGAACAAGCCGACCGGCCCGGAGGCCGGCGACGGCTGTCCGTTCTGTGCGATCCCGGCGAAGTCGGACGAGGACGGACTCGTCGTGGCGCGCGGCGAGAAGGTCTACGCCGTGCTCAATCTGTATCCGTACAACGGCGGCCACCTCATGGTGGTGCCGTACCGGCATGTCGCCGACTACACGGAGCTGGACGGTCCGGAGACGCTTGAGCTGGCCGACTTCACCAAGCGCGCGATGTCGGCGCTGCGGGCGGCCTCGGGGGCGCACGGCTTCAACATCGGGATGAACCAGGGAGCGGTGGCGGGCGCGGGCATCGCCGCCCATCTGCATCAGCACCTGGTGCCGCGCTGGGGTGGCGACACGAACTTCATGCCGGTGGTGGGTCATACGAAGGTGCTGCCGCAGCTGCTGGCCGACACCCGGAAGATGCTGGCCGACGCCTGGCCCGCGGCCTGAGTCGAGCGGCACCCGTGTGGGGTGTCCCGGACCACTCCGGGGCACCCCACACGCGTACCCGCCGCACCTCTATGCGTCGTACACGTCAGCCTTCTTCGGCGTCGGATCCTGCACGAAGCCGCTGAGAATCATGGAACGGTTGTCGAAGCGCTCCGTGTCGACGCCGTTCTCGTCGAGGACGCGGAGCGCCGCGGTGTGCACGGCCCGCAGGACGGGGGTCGCGGCGCGGATCGCGTCGTCCGCCATGAAGCGGTGGCGCCACGGCTTCTCGGCCCAGGCGTGGCGCAGGCCGAACGGCTCCGGGAGAGTGATCTTGCCGCCCAGGTAGTCGAGCAGCGGCGGGTACCAGGTGAAGGGGGCACGCAGGGCCAGGCGGACGACCTCCTTGGGCTCCACCAGCGGGAGCATGACCTTGCGGGTCTCCCAGAACCTGACCGTCTTGTTGACCGTCTTCTCCTTGGTTTTCGGCTTGCTCGTGAAGAGCGAATGGACGGGACCCAGGGCGTGCCCGGTGACCTCGATCCGCAGCGTTTCGTGGAGCACCGTGACAGTGATCATCATGGTGATCACCAGCTGGCCGTCCCAGAGGGTGAACTGGACGCCCAGGTAGTGCCGGTCGCCGCTGCCGAACTGCTGGTGGTTGCAGATCCGCTGTATCTCGTGCGGCTTGATCTGGAAGGTGGCGACGTCCTCGCCGTCCGGGCGGGAGACCTCGTCGGCGTTCTCGCCGACGGGCGAGACGACCCAGTGAGTGACCGACGGCGTGGGGAAGCCGCCGGTGTGCAGCGGGCCGCGTTCCAGCATCTTGAGCTGGTCGTGGATGACGCGAATGAGGTCCCAGCTGCGGAACCGGTGGAATTCCTTGCCGGGATCCTTGGAGACGAGCTCCTCGGCGAGCTGCCAGCTGCCCCAGCGGGTTCCCATGCCGAGGATGCCCTTGGGGCCGGCGTAGAAGACGGAGTTGGACTGCTGCTCGGCCGCCAGCTTCTCCAGGCCCTGGCGGAGCGCCTCGCGGGCGGTCTCGTTCGGGTTCTTCGGTACGGCCTCGGGGATCTTGGCAATGACACCGCCGCCGGAGAGCAGCCCTTCCCAGCGGGCGCGCATGTCCTTGGCGGAGGTTTCGGCGATCCGCTTGGCGATCAGCCAGCCGATGACGGGGGCGACGATCATGGCGCGCAGGTACAGCGCGAGGAGTCCGGTGGCCGGCAGTTTGATCAGGAAGAACAGGGCCGCGATGCCGATGAGGGGGAGCAGAGCGATGCCGAGGGCGCTGAGGGCCTTGTCCTTGGTGGCGCCCAGGCCGTCACGGAGGCGGAACGCAAGCACCCACAGGAGCAGTCCGGGCAGGAAGAGGAAGCCGAAGACCACGGTGACCAGGGTCAGTTTGGTGTCCCTGGCCTTGCGGAGCCGGGTCGCGGACAGGCAGTGCTCGACGACGGTCTGCGGGTCGGTGCCGAAGGATTGGATGAGGGCCTTGCGGGCGCCGCCCAGCATTCGTTCCTGCACGGCGCGGGAGAAGGCCTCGCCGAGGTTGGGGGCGAAGTATTTGCTCTTGAAGAGCTTGGACCGGCCCTCTTCGATCTTGGACTTGTGCCACTCGCTGTTGGCCTTGAGGATGTCGTCCACCGGGCTGTCGCGGTATGCGGCGGAGGCCAGGGCGTTCGTCGCCACCGCCTGTCCGGCCGCCCCCTGGAGCGGGATCTGCGCTCCGGGAGAGAAATCGAATCCGTCGTTGGCCACTGTCGCCCCCACTTGCCGCCAAGGATCTGCTCCTGCGGCTGTTTTCCCAACTGCCGTGCCCGGCACACCTTCTGAGCTGGGACCACAGCGTATCGTCCGGATCAACGCGCTGCCCGCCCTTGTGGACAAGGGCGGGCAGCGGTGCCAACTATGTACCGTTCGAGGTGCTTTCCTGCTCTTCGCGGATGCGGTCCGCGAGCTGTGGGGGCATCGGTTCGTGCCGGGCGTACGACCGGTCGAAGCGGCCGGTGCCGTGTGACAGCGAGCGCAGGTCGATTGCGTACCGGCCGATCTCCAGCTCCGGCACTTCGGCCCGCACGAGGGTGCGTCCCGGCCCCGACTGCTCGGTGCCGACCACCCGCCCGCGCCGCCCCGAAAGATCGCTCATCACCGGCCCCACATAGTCGTCGGGGATCAGGACCTGGACCTCGGAGACGGGTTCGAGGAGCTGGATACGGGTGTCCGCGGCCGCCTCCCGCAGCGCCAGTGCGCCTGCCGCCTGGAACGCGGCGTCGGACGAGTCCACGGAGTGCGCCTTCCCGTCCCGCAGGGTGATCCGGACGTCGACCAGGGGATGGCCGGCCGCCACTCCGCGGGCTGCCTGGGCGCGTACGCCCTTCTCCACGGACGGGATGAACTGGCGCGGTACCGCCCCACCGACCACCTTGTCGACGAATTCGATGCCCGAACCGGGGGGCAGCGGCTCCACGTCGATCTCGCAGATGGCGTACTGGCCGTGGCCTCCGGACTGCTTGACGTGCCGGCCGCGGCCGGTCGACGGGCCGGCGAACGTCTCGCGCAGGGGCACCCGGTGCGGTACGGAGTCGACCTGAACCCCGTACCGGGTGCGCAGCCGGTCCAGGGCCACGTCCTGATGGGCTTCGCCGAGGCACCACAGGACCACCTGATGCGTGTCCTGGTTCTGTTCGAGGCGCATGGTCGGGTCCTCGGCGACGAGCCGTGCGAGCCCCTGGGAGAGCTTGTCCTCGTCCGCCTTGCTGTGCGCCTCGATGGCGAGCGGCAGCAGCGGATCGGGCATGGTCCAGGGCTCCATCAGCAGCGGATCGTCCGTGGCCGAGAGGGTGTCCCCGGTCTCGGCGCTGCCCAGTTTGGCGACGCAGGCCAGATCCCCGGCGATGCAGCTGGTCAGGGCGCGCTGCTGCTTGCCGAACGGGGCGGAGAGCGCGCCGACCCGGACCTCCGCGTCATGGAAGGGACGGGGTTCGTGGCCTGGGTCGGTGAGGCCGTGGCCGAGGACATGGACGGTTTCGTCGGGGCGCAGGGTGCCGGAGAAGACGCGGACGAGCGAGACGCGTCCGACATACGGGTCGGAGGCCGTCTTGACCACCTCGGCGACCAGCGGTCCTTCGGGGTCGCAGGCCGGGGCGGGGCGCAGGGCGCCCTGCGGGGTCGTGACGGCGGGCAGCGGGCGCTCCAGCGGGGTCGGGAAGCCGCCCGTGATCAGGTCGAGTAGTTCGACGGTGCCGATGCCCTGGCGGGCGCCGTCGGTGGCGGGTGCCGCGGTGAGGACGGGGTGGAAGGTGCCGCGGGCGACGGCGCGCTCCAAGTCGTCGATGAGGCTCTTGATGTCGATGTCCTCGCCGCCGAGGTAGCGGTCCATCAGGGTCTCGTCCTCGCTCTCGGCGATGATCCCTTCGATCAGCCGGCTGCGGGCGTCCTGGAGCGGTGTCTGCTGCTCGTCGGCGGGCGGGGTCGCCTTCCGCTCGCCGCTGGAGTAGTCGAAGATCCGCTGCGAGAGGAGTCCGGTGAGTCCGGTCAGCGGGGCGTGCCCGTCCGGGCCCTCGGCGCCGAGCACCGGGAGATAGAGCGGCAGTACGGCGTCGGGGTCGTCGCCGCCGAAGATCTCTCCGCAGACCCGGGTCATCCCGTCGAAGGAGGTGCGCGCGGTGTCGAGGTGGGTGACGACGATCGCGCGCGGCATGCCGACGGCGGCGCACTCCTCCCACACGGCGCGGGTGGTGCCCACCACGGCGTCGGCCTCCTGCGCCGCCGAGACAACGAAGAGGGCCGCGTCCGCTGCCCGCAGACCGGCCCTGAGTTCCCCGACGAAGTCGGCGTATCCGGGGGTGTCCAACAAATTGATCTTGTACCCGCCCCATTCGACGGGGACCACGGAGAGCTGTACGGAGCGTTGCTGGCGGTGTTCGATCTCGTCGTAGTCGGAGATCGTCCCGCCGTCTTCGACCCGGCCGGCCCGGTTGACCGCTCCGGCGGTCTGTGCGAGGGCTTCGACGAGGGTGGTCTTGCCTGAACCGCTGTGGCCGACCAGCACCACATTCCGTATGGAGGAGGGCCGGTCGGCCGTTGCTGCTCTGCCGGCGGCCCCGGTGTGTGCGTGTGCCTTGTCGCCCATGATGTGCCTCCCGGTGGAGTGCGCTGTGCGGGGAGCTTGCCTGGCGCGTTGAGGGGAGATGAGGGGCGCGGGCCCGAGGAGCCGCCGCGGCGGCTTCGGCGACGCCCGCGGTAATTCGAGCTTTCCACTCAGGTCGGCCTGCGTCCATACGTCGTACGCCGACGCACCTGGACGGGTGCCCGGAGGTTGGACCCCTGCACGGGTGACTACGATGGGCCAGCCGGTGGCCGAAGGGGCCGCACGGCCCACCGACCCCTCGGGAAGGCCATGCTGAACAAGTACGCGCGTGCATTTTTTACGCGTGTCCTCACACCGTTCGCCGCACTGCTGCTCCGTCTCGGTGTGAGCCCTGACGCGGTCACGCTCATCGGTACGGCCGGAGTGATGGCGGGCGCGCTGGTCTTCTTCCCCATGGGGGAGTTCTTCTGGGGCACGATCGTCATCACGATCTTCGTCTTCTCCGACCTCATCGACGGAAACATGGCCCGGCAGGCCGGTATCTCCAGCCGTTGGGGCGCGTTCCTGGACTCGACCCTGGACCGGGTCGCCGACGGGGCGATCTTCGGCGGATTCGCGCTCTGGTACGCGGGCAACGGCGACGACAACGTGCTGTGCGCCGTGGCGATCTTCTGCCTGGCGAGCGGCCAGGTGGTCTCGTACACGAAGGCCCGCGGCGAGTCGATCGGGCTGCCGGTCGCGGTCAACGGTCTGGTCGAGCGTGCCGAGCGCCTGGTGATCTCGTTGGTGGCGGCCGGGCTGGCCGGGCTCCACAAGTTCGGTGTGCCGGGGATCGACATCCTGCTGCCGATCGCGCTGTGGATCGTCGCCGTCGGCAGTCTGGTGACGCTCGTGCAGCGGGTGGTGACCGTGCGCCGCGAGTCCGCGGAGGCCGACGCGGCCGCCGCGGCGGCGGACCGGGGGAGCGAGGCCGCACAGTGAGCGGCGCCCAGGGGGAGTCGAAGCCGGGGCTCAAGGACCGGCTGACCGACGGCCTGTACGGGCTCGGCTGGGGCGCGGTCAAGAAGCTCCCCGAACCGGTCGCGCAGGCCCTCTTCCGTACCCTCGCCGACCAGGTGTGGAAGCGGCGCGGCAAGAGTGTGCTGCGGCTGGAGTCGAACCTGGCGAGGGTGGTGCCGGACGCGAGCCCGGCCCGCCTCGCCGAGCTCTCCAGGGCCGGGATGCGTTCGTACATGCGCTACTGGATGGAGTCGTTCCGTCTGCCGACGTGGAGCCCGGAGCGGATCAAGGCCGGCATAGACGTGACGGACGCCCACCGGCTGACCGACGGTCTCGTTGCCGGACGCGGCGTGATCCTCGCCCTGCCCCACCTGGCCAACTGGGACCTGGCCGGGGCCTGGGTCACCACCGATATGAAGGTGCCGTTCACCACGGTCGCCGAGCGGCTGAAGCCCGAATCGCTGTACGACCGGTTCGTCGCCTACCGCGAGGGGCTCGGCATGGAGGTCCTGCCGCACACCGGCGGGTCCGCCTTCGGCACCCTGGCACGGCGACTGCGCGACGGCGGCCTGGTCTGCCTGGTCTCCGACCGCGATCTGTCCGCGTCCGGTGTCGAGGTGACGTTCTTCGGCGACACGGCACGGATGCCCGCCGGTCCCGCGTTGCTGGCCCAGCAGACCGGTGCGCTGCTGCTGCCCGTGACCCTCCGGTACGACGGGACTCCGGTGATGAAGGCGCGGATCCACCCGGCCGTCGAGGTGCCCGGGTCAGGTACGCGTACCGAGAAGACGTCTGTGATGACACAGGCGCTGGCCGATGCCTTCGCCACCGGAATCGCGGAGCACCCGGAGGACTGGCACATGCTGCAGCGGCTCTGGCTCGCCGACCTCGAGCCCAGGGAGGAGCAGCCGTGAAGATCGGCATCGTCTGCCCGTACTCCTGGGACGTACCGGGCGGTGTGCAGTTCCACATCCGCGACCTGGCCGAGCACCTGATCCGCCTCGGTCACCAGGTGTCGGTGCTGGCCCCCGCCGACGACGAGACGCCGCTGCCGCCGTACGTGGTGTCGGCGGGCCGGGCCGTGCCCGTCCCGTACAACGGCTCCGTCGCCCGGCTGAACTTCGGATTCCTCTCCGCTGCGCGGGTGCGCCGCTGGCTGCACGACGGCACCTTCGACGTGATCCACATTCATGAGCCGACCTCGCCGTCGCTGGGGCTGCTCACCTGCTGGGCCGCACAGGGGCCGATCGTCGCAACGTTCCACACCTCCAACCCGCGCTCCCGGGCGATGATCGCCGCGTACCCGATCCTGCAGCCCGCGCTGGAGAAGATCAGCGCGCGCATCGCGGTGAGCGAGTACGCGCGCCGGACCCTGGTCGAGCACCTCGGCGGTGACGCGGTGGTCATTCCGAACGGGGTCGATGTCGGCTTCTTCGACAAGGCCGAGCCCAGGCCCGAATGGCAGGGCGGGACGATCGGCTTCATCGGGCGCATCGACGAGCCGCGCAAGGGCCTGCCCGTCCTGATGAGGGCACTGCCCGCGATCCTCGCCGCCCGCCCGGACACCAGGCTGCTGGTGGCGGGCCGGGGCGACGAGGAGGAGGCCGTCGCCTCGCTGCCCGAGGAGATGCGCGAGCGCGTCGAATTCCTCGGCATGGTGAGCGACGAGGACAAGGCACGGCTGCTGCGCAGTGTCGATGTCTACGTGGCCCCCAACACGGGCGGCGAGAGCTTCGGGATCATTCTGGTCGAGGCGATGTCGGCGGGCGCACCGGTCCTCGCCAGCGATCTGGATGCGTTCGCCCAGGTGCTGGACCTGGGCGCGGCGGGTGAGCTGTTCGCCAACGAGGACGCGGACGCGCTTGCGGCGGCGGCGATCCGGCTGCTGGGCGATCCTGCGCGGCGCGCGGAGCTGAGCGAACGGGGCCGCGCGCATGTGCGGCGGTTCGACTGGTCGACGGTGGCGGCGGACATCCTCGCGGTGTACGAGACGGTGACGGACGGGGCCGCATCGGTGGCGACGGACGAACGCACGGGGCTGCGGGCCCGGTTCGGGCTGGCCCGTCCCTGAGGCCGGACGCTCCGGCTTCGTGCCGGCCGGACCGGGGCGGTCCGGGGCTTCGTGCGGTCCGGCTCGGGGCCGTGGAGCTCAGGCCCGGGCACCTCGGTCCCGTCCGTCCCGGGCCCGGCCGGCGCGATTGAGGACCAGGGGCCGGGGCTGCTTCCCGGGCAGCGGCGGGGGCCGCAGGGCCGGGCCGCGCGCCCCCGACGGTAGCCTTGCGGCCCGTGACCGAAACCCTCATCTGGATCGCCGTCGCGCTCGTCGCGATCGGCCTGTACCTCAGCTGGACCGCCGGACGACTGGACCGGCTGCACACGCGGATCGACGCCGCCCGCGCCGCCCTCGACGCACAACTGCTGCGCCGTGCCTCGGTCACCCAGGAACTGGCCACGTCCGGTGTCCTCGACCCGGCCGCGTCCATCGTGCTGTACGAGGCCGCGCACGCGGCCCGGCAGTCGGAGGAGGAGCACCGCGAGGTCGCGGAGAGCGAGCTCAGCACCGCGCTGCGGGCGGTGTTCGGCGAGCCGGCCCAGGTGGAGGCCGTGAAGGAGATCCCCGGCGGCGAGGAGGCCGCGTCCGAGCTGGCCGCGGCCGTGCGGCGGGTCCCGATGGCGCGGCGGTTTCACAACGACGCGGTGCGCGCGGCGCGTGCGCTGCGCAGGCACCGCACGGTGCGCTGGTTCCGGCTGGCCGGACACGCGCCGTTCCCCTTGGCCTTCGAGATGGACGATGAGCCGCCGGTCGCGCTGGCGGACCGCCCGGTCAGCTGACATGTGAACGGCCGTCACCGGGCCCCGTACGCGGCCGCCTCGCCCCGTACAGCCGTCCCGCACAGGCCTGCCACCCGTGCTGAGCGGGTCCACACCCCTCTCCGCCGCAAGGCGCGCCGTTCGTCCCGTACACGGTCGTACGCCGCCAAAACGATCCACCGGCCTGCCATTGGCCCTTGCTGTGGACTGGTTCCGAGGAGTTTGCTCAGCAGAGCACCAACGAGCACTATCAGCATCTTTTTCTCCGAGTGAGGTCGATCCGTGTCCACGCTTCCCACCACCCCGCAGTCCACCGACTCCCCGGCGACCGGCACCGCGCGCGTCAAGCGCGGCATGGCCGAGCAGCTCAAGGGCGGCGTGATCATGGACGTCGTCAACGCCGAGCAGGCGAAGATCGCCGAGGACGCGGGCGCCGTGGCCGTCATGGCCCTCGAGCGGGTGCCCGCCGACATCCGCAAGGACGGCGGAGTGGCCCGGATGTCCGACCCGAACATGATCGAAGAGATCATCGAGGCCGTCTCCATCCCGGTGATGGCGAAGTCACGTATCGGCCACTTCGTCGAGGCCCAGGTCCTCCAGTCCCTCGGCGTCGACTACATCGACGAGTCCGAGGTCCTCACCCCGGCCGACGAGGTCAACCACAGCGACAAGTTCGCCTTCACCACGCCGTTCGTCTGCGGCGCCACCAACCTGGGCGAGGCGCTGCGACGCATCGCCGAGGGTGCGGCCATGATCCGCTCGAAGGGCGAGGCCGGCACCGGCAACGTCGTCGAGGCGGTCCGCCACCTGCGCCAGATCAAGAACGAGATCGCCCGGCTGCGCGGCTACGACAACAACGAGCTGTACGCCGCAGCCAAGGAGCTCCGCGCCCCGTACGAGCTGGTCAAGGAGGTCGCCGAGCTCGGCAAGCTGCCCGTCGTCCTGTTCTCCGCAGGTGGCGTCGCCACCCCGGCCGACGCCGCGCTGATGCGCCAGCTCGGCGCCGAGGGCGTCTTCGTCGGCTCCGGCATCTTCAAGTCCGGCGACCCGGCCAAGCGCGCCGCCGCCATCGTGAAGGCCACCACCTTCTACGACGACCCGAAGATCATCGCGGACGCCTCCCGCAACCTGGGCGAGGCCATGGTCGGCATCAACTGCGACACGCTGCCCGAGACCGAGCGCTACGCCAACCGCGGCTGGTAGTCACTGATGAGCGACACCCCTGTGATCGGAGTCCTGGCTCTCCAGGGCGACGTACGGGAGCACCTGATCGCCCTGGCCTCGGCTGATGCCCTGGCCAGGCCGATCCGGCGCCCCGAGGAGCTCGCCGAGGTGGACGGTCTCGTCATCCCCGGCGGCGAGTCCACCACCATGTCCAAGCTGGCCGTCCTGTTCGGCATGATGGAACCGCTGCGCGAGCGGGTACGCGCCGGAATGCCGGTCTACGGCACCTGCGCGGGAATGATCCTGCTGGCGGACAAGATCCTCGACCCGCGTTCGGGCCAGGAGACCGTCGGCGGCATCGACATGATTGTGCGCCGCAACGCCTTCGGGCGGCAGAACGAGTCCTTCGAGGCGGCCGTCGAGGTCACCGGAATCGACGGCGGTCCGGTCGAGGGCGTCTTCATCCGGGCCCCCTGGGTGGAGTCGGTCGGCGCACAGGCCCAGGTCGTGGCCGAGCACGGCGGTCACATCGTCGCCGTACGGCAGGGAAACGCCCTGGCGACGTCATTTCACCCGGAACTGACCGGGGACCACCGAGTTCACGCGCTCTTCGTCGACATGGTGCGCACAGTCAACTGACTCGATCCCGGTAGGATCTCTCGGGTTCGTTAAGAAATTGGTGACGCGAAGGAGACAGGCAGATGTCCGGCCACTCTAAATGGGCTACGACGAAGCACAAGAAGGCCGTGATTGACGCCAAGCGCGGCAAGCTCTTCGCGAAGCTGATCAAGAACATCGAGGTCGCGGCCCGCACCGGCGGTGTGGACCCCGAGGGCAACCCGACCCTCGTCGACGCGATCCAGAAGGCCAAGAAGAGCTCCGTCCCGAACAAGAACATCGACTCCGCGGTCAAGCGCGGTGGCGGTCTCGAAGCGGGCGGCGTCGACTATCAGACGATCATGTACGAGGGTTACGGCCCGAACGGTGTCGCGGTGCTCATCGAGTGCCTCACCGACAACCGCAACCGTGCCGCCTCCGACGTACGGGTCGCGATGACCCGCAACGGCGGCTCGATGGCCGACCCGGGTTCGGTCTCGTACCTCTTCAACCGCAAGGGCGTCGTCATCGTCCCCAAGGGTGAGCTGACCGAGGACGACGTCCTCGGTGCGGTGCTCGACGCGGGCGCCGAGGAGGTCAACGACCTCGGTGAGTCCTACGAGGTCGTCAGCGAGGCCACCGACATGGTCGCGGTCCGTACCGCGCTCCAGCAGGCCGGCATCGACTACGACTCCGCCGAGGCCAACTTCCTGCCCACCATGCAGGTCGAGCTGGACGAAGAGGGCGCACGCAAGATCTTCAAGCTGATCGACGCGCTGGAGGACAGCGACGACGTGCAGAACGTCTTCGCCAACTTCGACGTCTCGGACGAGGTCATGGAGAAGGTCGACGCCTGAGGCGCACTCAGCACAGCCTTCAGCACGGGCCGGCGGGGACACACCCCGTCGGCCCGTCGCATTGTCAGTGCGAGCCGATAGCCTGCGGGAACAGTTGACCGATCGGCAGAGGGGGCGCTTCATGCGGGTACTGGGCGTGGACCCGGGGCTGACCCGGTGCGGCGTCGGCGTCGTCGAAGGCGTCGCGGGCCGCCCTCTGAAGATGCTCGGGGTCGGCGTCGTGCGCACCCCGGCCGATGCGGAGCTCGGCCACCGGCTGATCGCCATCGAGCGAGGCATCGAGGAGTGGCTCGACGAACACCGTCCCGAATTCGTCGCCGTGGAGCGGGTGTTCAGCCAGCACAACGTCCGTACGGTGATGGGCACCGCCCAGGCCAGTGCAGTCGCCATGCTCTGCGCCTCCCGTCGCGGCATCCCCGTCGCCCTGCACACCCCCAGTGAGGTCAAGGCCGCCGTCACCGGCAGCGGCCGCGCCGACAAGGCACAGGTCGGCGCGATGGTCACTCGGCTGCTGAGGCTCGACGCCCCGCCGAAGCCGGCCGACGCCGCCGACGCGCTGGCCCTCGCCATCTGCCACATATGGCGGGCCCCGGCCGTCAACCGCCTCCAGCAGGCACATGCGGCTGCTGCCGCGGCCCGCACCCCACGCGTTCCCCGTACCCCCGCAGTTCCCGTCCGGAAGGTCCCCCGATGATCGCCTTCGTCAGCGGCCCCGTCGCCGCACTCGCCCCGACCACGGCCGTGATCGAGGTCGGTGGCATCGGCATGGCCGTCCAGTGCAGCCCCCACACGCTTGCCGACCTGCGGATCGGCCAGGAGGCCAGGCTGGCCACCTCGCTCGTCGTGCGGGAGGACTCGCTGACGCTCTACGGCTTCGCCGACGACGACCAGCGGCAGGTCTTCGAGCTCCTGCAGACCGCCAGCGGCGTCGGCCCGAGGCTCGCCCAGGCGATGCTGGCCGTGCACAGCCCGGACGCCCTGCGCCTCGCCGTCTCCGCCGGCGACGAGAAGGCGCTCACCGCTGTCCCCGGCATCGGTAAGAAGGGCGCGCAGAAACTCCTGCTCGATCTGAAGGACAGGCTCGGCGAGCCCGTCGGTGCCCACATCGGCCGGCAGGGCATCGGCACCGCCGTCACCTCCTCCTGGCGCGACCAGCTGCAGGCCGCCCTGATCGGCCTCGGCTACGCGAGCCGTGAGGCCGACGAAGCGGTCTCCGCCGTTGCCCCGCAGGCCGAGGCCGCCCTCGCCGAGGGCGCCCAGCCGCCCGTGCCGCAACTGCTGCGCGCCGCACTGCAGACGCTCAACCGCGCACGCTGACCGGACGCGACACCCCGACGCACGGGCATCGCACGGCCCGGCACCGAAACACCCGAGGCGGGACTGACCGAATGAACTGGGACGACACCGGACCCGACACCGACGAGCGCCTCGTCGACGCAGGCGCGGACGGCGAGGACACCGCGGTCGAAGCCGCCCTGCGGCCGAAGGACCTCGACGAGTTCGTCGGCCAGGAGAAGGTGCGCGAACAGCTCGACCTGGTCCTGAAGGCGGCCCGCGCCCGCGGCGCCACCGCCGACCACGTCCTGCTCTCCGGTGCCCCCGGCCTCGGCAAGACCACCCTCTCCATGATCATCGCCGCCGAGATGGAGGCCCCGATCCGGATCACCTCCGGCCCCGCCATCCAGCACGCGGGCGATCTCGCCGCGATCCTCTCCTCCCTCCAGGAGGGCGAGGTCCTCTTCCTCGACGAGATCCACCGCATGTCACGGCCCGCCGAAGAGATGCTCTATATGGCCATGGAGGACTTCCGGGTCGACGTCATCGTCGGCAAGGGCCCCGGCGCCACCGCCATCCCGCTGGAGCTGCCGCCCTTCACCCTGGTCGGCGCCACCACCCGGGCCGGACTCCTGCCGCCCCCGCTGCGCGACCGCTTCGGCTTCACCGGCCACATGGAGTTCTACGCCCCCGCCGAACTGGAACGCGTCATCCACCGCTCGGCCCGCCTGCTCGACGTCGCGATAGACGCCGAGGGTGCTGCCGAGATCGCCGGCCGCTCCCGCGGTACGCCCCGTATCGCCAACCGGCTGCTGCGCCGCGTCCGCGACTACGCCCAGGTCAAGGCGGACGGCTGGATCGACCGCACCGTCGCCGCCGCGGCACTCAAGGTGTACGAGGTCGACGCCAGGGGCCTGGACCGGCTGGACCGGGCGGTGCTCGGTGCGCTGCTGAAGCTCTTCGGCGGCGGCCCGGTCGGCCTGTCCACCCTCGCAGTGGCCGTGGGGGAGGAGCGCGAGACGGTCGAGGAGGTCGCGGAGCCCTTCCTGGTACGGGAAGGTCTGCTGGCCAGGACGCCGAGGGGCCGGGTCGCCACCCCGGCGGCCTGGACCCATCTGGGTCTCGTCCCCCCGTCCCATGACGGAAAAGGACAACAGGGTCTTTTTGGGGCGTGATGCGTCACAGGTTGGCCCAGATCAGGAACCACGGTGCCATGCTGGGCGTTGTTCCATCGATGCGGACTCGCTTAGACTCCGCCGATGCCGTCCGTACAGGACGGCGTACCCACCCCCGTAGATCAGGCCGCATTTCAGCGCGGTCGTGCGAAGGAAACTCGTCCCGTGAATCCCGTGACTCTCCTCCCCTTCATCGTGCTCATCGGGGCCATGTTCCTGATGACCCGGTCCGCCAAGAAGAAGCAGGCTGCCGCCGCGCAGATGCGCAACGACATGCAGCCCGGCACCGGCGTCCGGACGATCGGGGGCATGTACGCCACCGTCAAGGAGCTGCACGACGACACGGTTGTCCTTGAGGTCGCACCCGGCGTCCACGCCATCTACGCCAAGAACGCCATCGGCGCCGTCCTCGACGACGCGGAGTACAACCGGATCGTCCACGGTGACGGCGACGACATCGACGGCGCGATCGTGCCGGACGACGCCTCCTCGCTGACCGAGGCGGCCGGTTCCGACGAGCCCGTCGAGGCCGACGCGGACGAAGACTCCTCGGACAACGCCAAGATCGACCTGGGCAAGAAGGCCGACGACGTCGAGCCGAAGGTCGAGTCGAAGGACGTCAAGGCCGATGAGAAGGCCGACGGCGAGGCCGACGCGAAGTAGGGCATGAATCGGGGGATGCTGTGAGCCTACCGGCGTCCGGCATCCCCCGGAACGTGCGGTCTTCTGCGGGGGCAGGTCCCCACAACACTTCGTGGCCGCTCGGGCGCGTACCCGGCGCGGGGCGGTTGGACAGGGAGAAACGAGAAGGTGGCAGCACCGAAGAAGGGCCGAGGGCCGTCCGGCGGTCAGGGCAGGCCGGGGCGTGCCCTGGCTCTGATCCTGATCGCCATGGTCGCGCTCACCGGCGGGATGTTCTTGTCCGGTCACACCACGCCTCGGCTGGGTATCGACCTGGCGGGCGGCACGTCGATCACGCTCAAGGCGAAGAGCCAGCCCGGCAAGCCTGACGCGATCAACCCGACCAACATGGACACCGCGGTCAGCATCATCGAACGCCGTGTCAATGGTCTGGGTGTCTCGGAGGCCGAGGTCCAGACCCAGGGCCGGGACAACATCATCGTCAACATCCCCAAGGGGACGAACTCGAAGCAGGCCCGGGAACAGGTCGGCACGACCGCCCAGCTCTACTTCCGGCCCGTGCTCACCGTAACCGCAGGCCAGGCGACGCCCACCGACGCCGCCAGCCCCTCGGCATCCGGTTCGGCCAAGCCGAGCGCGTCGCCCAGCGACAAGGAGACGGCGTCCGGTTCGAAGGCCACCCCGTCGGCCGGCGCCACCACCCAGGGCCGCGCGGTCACCGGCGCCCTGACGAAGGACACGTCGCCCAGCCCCAGCGCCAGCGCCTCCGGCACGCCGAAGGCGTCCGCGAGCCCCTCGGCCTCGGTCGACCCGGCCACCGCCGAGCTCCAGAAGCGGTTCGCCGCTCTGGACTGCTCCACCAAGGCCGGCCGTGCGAAGGCCGGTGCCAACGCGAAGCCCACCGACACCACGATCGCGTGCAGCTCTGAGGGTGACGCCAAGTACGTCCTCGGCCCGGCCGAGGTCTCCGGTACGGACGTGGACAGCGCCAAGGCCACGATCGACCAGCAGCGCGGCATGTGGATCGTGCAGATGGACTTCACCGACAAGGGCTCGAAGAAGTTCCAGCAGATCACCTCCAAGCTCTCCCAGCAGCAGTCGCCGATGAACCAGTTCGCCATCGCGCTCGACGGCGAGGTCGTCTCCGCGCCCCAGGTGAACGAGACGCTCAGCGGCAGCGCCGAGATCTCCGGCAGCTTCACCCAGCAGTCCGCCCAGGACCTGGCGAACGTGCTGTCGTACGGTGCGCTCCCGCTGTCCTTCGACGAGGACACGGTCACCACCGTCACCGCCGCGCTCGGCGGTGAGCAGCTCCAGGCGGGCCTGATCGCCGGTGCGATCGGTCTGGCCCTGGTCGTCATCTACCTGGTGGCCTACTACCGCGGCCTTGCGTTCATCGCGCTCCTGAGCCTTCTGGTCTCCGGCGTCCTGACCTACACGCTCATGTCGCTGCTCGGCCCGGCCATCGGCTTCGCGCTGAACCTCCCCGCCGTCTGTGGTGCCATCGTGGCGATCGGTATCACCGCGGACTCGTTCATCGTGTACTTCGAACGCATCCGGGACGAGATCCGCGACGGCCGCACGCTGCGTCCGGCCGTCGAGCGTGCCTGGCCGCGCGCCCGGCGCACCATCCTGGTCTCCGACTTCGTGTCGTTCCTCGCCGCCGCGGTGCTCTTCATCGTCACCGTCGGCAAGGTCCAGGGATTCGCCTTCACGCTGGGTCTCACCACCCTGCTCGACGTGGTCGTGGTGTTCCTCTTCACCAAGCCCGTCATGACGCTGATGGCCCGTACGAAGTTCTTCTCCGGCGGTCACCCGTGGTCCGGCCTGGACCCGAAGCGGCTCGGCGCCAAGCCGCCGCTGCGCCGCACGCGTCGTGTCAACGCCCCCACCGACCCGAAGGAGGCGTGAGATGTCGCGACTCGGCAGTCTCGGCTCCCGGCTCTACCGCGGCGAGGTCGCTTACGACTTCATCGGCAAGCGCAAGATCTGGTACGGCGTCTCGATCCTGATCACCATCACGGCCGTGGTCGCCCTGGCGGTCGGCGGTCTCAACATGGGGATCGAGTTCAAGGGTGGTGCGGTCTTCACCACTCCGTCGACCAGCTCCACGGTCGCCCAGGCGGAGGAGTCCGCGGTCTCCGCCTCCGGACACCAGGCGATCGTCCAGAAGCTCGGCAACGGCGGTCTGCGTATTCAGATCACCGAAGTCGACCTGGCGAAGTCGGACGCGATCAAGACGGAGCTCGCCAAGGACCTCAAGGTCCCCGAGGAGAAGATCAACGCCGACCTGGTCGGCCCCAGCTGGGGTGAGCAGATCGCCAACAAGGCCTGGACCGGCCTCGGCGTCTTCATGATCCTCGTGGTGATCTACCTGGCCATCGCGTTCGAGTGGCGCATGGCCATCGCGGCCCTCGTCGCGCTGATCCACGACATCACCATCACGGTCGGGATCTACGCCCTGGTCGGCTTCGAGGTCACCCCGGGCACCGTGATCGGTCTGCTGACCATCCTCGGTTACTCCTTGTACGACACGGTCGTCGTCTTCGACAGCCTCAAGGAGGGCACGAAGGGGATCACCAAGCAGACCCGCTGGACGTACAGCGAGATCGCCAACCGCTCGATCAACGGCACGCTGGTCCGTTCCATCAACACCACCGTCGTGGCGCTGCTGCCGGTCGCCGGTCTGCTGTTCATCGGTGGCGGTGTCCTCGGCGCAGGCATGCTGAACGACATCTCGCTGTCGCTCTTCGTCGGCCTCGCCGCCGGTGCGTATTCCTCGATCTTCATCGCCACCCCGCTGGTCGCCGACCTCAAGGAACGCGAGCCGCAGATGAAGGCCCTGAAGAAGCGGATCCTCGCCAAGCGCGCGGCAGCCGCCGCCAAGGGCGAGTCAGCCGAGGACGAGCAGTCGTACGACGACGACGTCCCCGTGGACGCCGCACCCACCGCTGCGGTGGTCGGCCAGCGCCAGCAGCCCAGGGGCCACGGCCGGACCCCGGGGAAGCGCTGATGACCAGCACCACCGAGAGCATCAGGGAACTGCTGCTCAGCCGGATCCGTGATGTGGCGGACTACCCGAAGCCGGGTGTGATGTTCAAGGACATCACCCCGCTGCTTGCGGACCCGGTGGCGTTCACGGCTCTCACCGACTCCCTCGCGGAGCTGTGCGTCCGGCACGGCGCCACGAAGATCGTCGGTCTGGAGGCGCGCGGCTTCATCCTGGCCGCGCCGGTCGCGGTCCGGGCCGGGCTCGGTTTCGTACCCGTCCGCAAGGCCGGGAAGCTGCCCGGAGCCACGCTCAGCCAGGCGTACGAGCTGGAGTACGGCACCGCGGAGATCGAGATCCACGCCGAGGACCTCGCCCCCGACGACCGGATCATGGTGATCGACGACGTCCTCGCCACCGGCGGCACCGCAGAGGCCTCGCTGGAGCTGATCCGGCGGGCCGGTGCCCAGGTCGCGGGCGTCGCGGTCCTCATGGAGCTCGGCTTCCTCGCCGGCCGGGTCCGGTTGGAGCAGGGGCTCGCAGGTGCCCCGCTGGAGGCTCTGATCACGATCTGAGCGTCGCCCGCGGTAGCGGACCGTACGCGGACGGCACACCCGCACACACAGGACGGGCACCCGGGAACAGCCGGGTGCCCGTCCCGCGTTGTGAAAGGTCCCACCGTCCCCGGGGGAGCTCCGGCCGCAGGGTCGATACGATGGCCTTTCCGGGTGTCCGGATCCGCACGAGGAGCGCTCTTGCCAGACGAGGCCCAGCCAGTCGCCGCCCCGCAGCCCGACAAGCCCGCGGCGGTCCCAGCCACGCCCGAGAAGAAGCAGCCCGTGGCGAAGGAGAAGCCGAAGCCCCCGGCCCCCGAACCTGTGCGCAGCCCGGCGCAGGCGCCCATCAAGACGAACGGGTCCGCCGCCGGCCGGCCGGCCGCGGCCTCGCCGGCGCCGACAGCCCCGAAGCCCCCGGCCAAGCCCGCCGTCAAGCCCGTGGCTCCGGCCGGCGCCGTGGCTCGTTCCGGCGGCTCCTCCAACCGGGTACGGGCCAGGCTCGCCCGGCTCGGGGTGCAGCGCTCCAGCCCGTACAACCCGGTCCTCGAACCGCTGCTGCGTGCTGTCCGCAGCAACGACCCCAAGATCGAGACGTCCACGCTGCGTCAGATCGAGCGCGCCTACCAGGTCGCCGAGCGCTGGCACCGCGGCCAGAAGCGCAAGAGCGGCGACCCGTACATCACGCACCCGCTCGCCGTCACGACGATCCTCGCCGAACTCGGCATGGACCCGGCGACGCTGATGGCGGGCCTGCTGCACGACACGGTCGAGGACACCGAGTACGGCCTCGACACGCTGCGTCGCGACTTCGGCGACCAGGTCGCGCTGCTCGTCGACGGCGTGACCAAGCTCGACAAGGTCAAGTTCGGCGAGGCCGCGCAGGCCGAGACCGTACGCAAGATGGTCGTCGCCATGGCCAAGGACCCTCGGGTCCTCGTCATCAAGCTCGCCGACCGGCTGCACAACATGCGCACCATGCGCTATCTCAAGCGGGAGAAGCAGGAGAAAAAGGCCCGCGAGACGCTGGAGATCTACGCGCCGCTGGCACACCGGCTGGGCATGAACACCATCAAGTGGGAACTGGAGGACCTCGCCTTCGCGATCCTCTACCCCAAGATGTACGACGAGATCGTCCGTCTCGTCGCCGAGCGGGCGCCCAAGCGCGACGAGTACCTCGCCATAGTGACCGACGAGGTCCAGGCCGACCTGCGCGCCGCCCGGATCAAGGCCACCGTCACCGGACGCCCGAAGCACTACTACAGCGTCTACCAGAAGATGATCGTGCGGGGCCGGGACTTCGCCGAGATCTACGACCTGGTGGGCATCCGCGTCCTCGTCGACACCGTTCGCGACTGTTATGCGGCACTCGGCACCGTGCACGCGCGATGGAATCCGGTCCCCGGCCGGTTCAAGGACTACATCGCGATGCCCAAGTTCAACATGTACCAGTCGCTGCACACCACGGTGATCGGTCCCAGCGGCAAGCCCGTCGAGCTGCAGATCCGCACGTTCGACATGCACCGCCGCGCCGAGTACGGCATTGCCGCGCACTGGAAGTACAAGCAGGAGGCCGTCGCGGGCGCCTCCAAGGTCCGTACCGACGTACCGAAGAACACCGGCCGCGGCCAGGACACCGTCAACGACATGGCGTGGCTGCGCCAGCTCCTGGACTGGCAGAAGGAGACCGAGGACCCCAGCGAGTTCCTGGACTCGCTGCGCTTCGACCTCTCCCGCAACGAGGTCTTCGTCTTCACGCCCAAGGGCGACGTCATAGCGCTCCCCGCGGGTGCGACACCGGTCGACTTCGCGTACGCCGTGCACACGGAGGTCGGCCACCGGACCATAGGAGCACGGGTCAACGGGCGGCTCGTACCGCTCGAATCGACCCTCGACAACGGCGACCTGGTGGAGGTCTTCACCTCCAAGGCGTCCGGCGCGGGACCGTCCCGGGACTGGCTCGGCTTCGTCAAGTCGCCGCGCGCCCGGAACAAGATCCGCGCCTGGTTCTCCAAGGAGCGCCGCGACGAGGCGATCGAGCAGGGCAAGGACGCCATCGCGCGTGCCATGCGCAAGCAGAACCTGCCGATCCAGCGGATCCTGACCGGGGACTCGCTGGTCACGCTCGCCCACGAGATGCGCTACCCCGACATCTCGTCACTGTATGCGGCGATCGGCGAGGGCCATGTCGCGGCCGCAGGCGTCGTGCAGAAGCTGGTGCAGGCGCTCGGCGGGGAGGACGCCGCCAACGAGGATCTCGCGGAGAGCACGCCGCCGTCCCGCAGCCGCCACAAGCGCCGCTCCAACGCCGACCCGGGTGTGGTCGTCAAGGGCGTCGAGGACGTCTGGGTCAAACTGGCCCGCTGCTGTACGCCCGTACCCGGCGACCCGATCATCGGCTTCGTCACCCGCGGCAGCGGCGTCTCCGTGCACCGCGCCGACTGCGTCAACGTCGACTCGCTGTCGCAGCAGCCGGAGCGGATCCTCGAGGTCGAATGGGCACCCACCCAGTCCTCGGTCTTCCTGGTCGCCATCCAGGTCGAGGCACTGGACCGGTCGCGGCTGCTCTCGGACGTCACACGCGTCCTGTCCGACCAGCACGTCAACATCCTGTCCGCGGCCGTGCAGACCTCGCGGGACCGGGTGGCCACCTCGCGCTTCACCTTCGAGATGGGCGACCCGAAGCACCTCGGACACGTCCTGAAGGCTGTGCGGGGCGTGGAGGGCGTCTACGACGTCTACCGCGTGACCTCGGCCCGCAGGCCGTAAGCGCACCCCGCACGCACCAGGAAGGGGCTCCCGTACGTCACGTACGGGAGCCCCTTCCTGGTGTGCGGTGTCCCTGCTAGCCGCCGAACTCCTCCAGGCCCTTCAGCGCCTGGTCCAGCAGTGCCTGGCGGCCCTCCAGCTCACGGGCCAGCTTGTCGGCCCGGGCGTTGTTGCCCGCGGCGCGTGCCGTGTCGATCTGCGTACGCAGCTTGTCCACGGCAGCCTGCAGCTGACCGGTCAGACCCTCGGCGCGCGCACGCGCCTCCGGGTTCGTCCGGCGCCACTCGGACTCCTCGGCCTCCTGGAGCGCCCGCTCCACCGCCTGCATCCGCCCCTCGATCTTCGGGCGGGCGTCACGCGGCACATGGCCGATGGCCTCCCAGCGCTCGTTGATGGCACGGAACGCGGCCCTGGCCGCCTTCAGGTCCTTCACCGGCACCAGCTTCTCGGCCTCGACCGCGAGCTCCTCCTTCAGCTTGAGGTTCTCGCCCTGCTCGGCGTCCCGCTCGGCGAATACCTCGCTGCGGGCGGCGAAGAAGACGTCCTGCGCACCGCGGAAGCGGTTCCACAGATCGTCCTCCGCCTCCCGCTGGGCGCGGCCCGCCGCCTTCCACTCCGTCATCAGATCGCGGTAGCGCGCGGCCGTCGTCCCCCAGTCGGTGGAACCGGACAGCGCCTCGGCCTCGACGACCAGCTTCTCCTTGGCCTTGCGGGCCTCCTCGCGCTGGGCGTCCAGCGAGGCGAAGTGCGCCTTGCGGCGCTTGGAGAAGGCCGAGCGCGCGTGCGAGAAGCGGTGCCACAGCTCGTCATCCGACTTGCGGTCGAGCCGCGGCAGGCCCTTCCACGTGTCGACGAGCGCCCGCAGCCGCTCGCCCGCGGAGCGCCACTGCTCGCTCTGCGCCAGCTCCTCGGCCTCGACAACCAGCGCCTCCTTGGCGTGCTTCGCCTCGTCGGTCTGCTTCGCCTTCTGGACCTTGCGCTCCTCGCGGCGGGACTCGACCGTCGCGACCAGCGCGTCAAGGCGCTTCCGCAACGCGTCGAGGTCACCGACCGCGTGATGCTCGTCGACCTGCTGACGTAGATGCTCGATGGCGGTCGTTGCGTCCTTCGCCGACAGGTCGGTGGTCTTCACCCGCCGTTCGAGGAGGCCGATCTCGACCACGATGCCCTCGTACTTGCGCTCGAAGTAGGCCAGAGCCTCCTCGGGTGAGCCGGCCTGCCACGATCCGACGACCTGCTCGCCATCGGCTGTACGCACGTACACGGTGCCCGTCTCGTCGACGCGGCCCCACGGGTCGCTGCTCACAGCGCCTCCTCCACCTGATGCCTGTGAGAGGGTTCGCCCCCCTGGCATCGTCCACAGTTTCCTGGGGCGGGCTGCGCGCCCGCCCTGCACAACGCCAATCTAGGCGACCGGCCGCCCGGCTGTCCGCACTCAGCGCGGCCGAATTCTTCGGCCCGCACCCCGACGGCCGGACCGGGCTCGCCGGGCCGGCCGCCCCGGTCGGCTCAGGCCTTGTCGACGGCCGCCTTCGAGATGGTGACGGCCTTCTTCGGGGCACCGTCGGCCGCGCCACCGGTGACACCGGCGGTCCCGACCGCCTTCACGGCCTTCAGTGAGGCGGCGTCCATCGTGCCGAACGGCGTGTAGCTCGGCGGCAGTTTGCTGTCCTTGTAGACCAGGAAGAACTGGCTGCCGCCGGTGTGCGCCTGACCGGTGTTGGCCATCGCCACCGTGCCCGCCGGGTACGTCACCGTGCCGTCCTTGCCCGCCTTGCCCAGCGCGGTCAGGTTCTCGTCCGGGATGGTGTAGCCCGGGCCGCCCGTGCCGTCGCCCTTGGGGTCACCGCACTGCAGGACGAAAATGCCCTGCGTGGTGAGCCGGTGACACTTTGTACCGTCGAAGAAGCCCTTGTCCGCGAGCGACTTGAACGAGTTCGTCGTGTGCGGGGTTTTCGCCGCGTCCATCGTGAACGCGATGTCGCCCTGGCTCGTCTTGAGCGACATCGTGTACTTCGACTTCTTGTCGATCTTCATCGCGGGCTCGGGCGCACTGCTCTTGCTCGCCGAGGGCGAGGGCGAGGGGGACGGGCTGGTGCTCGACGCCGTGTCGTTCTTGTCCTTGTCGTCGCCGCCGAGGGAGACGAACGCGGTGACTCCGACGACCGCCACCACGGCCAGCGCGGACGCGATGACGACGGTGAGTCGCCTGGTCCTGCGGCGGGCCTCCTCCCGGCGCTGCTGCTGCCGCTCGAACTTCTCCCTGGCGAGCTGCCGCCGCCGCTGATCGCTGCTGACCACCGGGTGATCTCCTTGTACGTCGTGTGATCGGGCCTGGGTTGCCCCGTACCGTATATGGGTTAGCTGTGGAATGAGGAGCGCCGGTAGGCTCTGAACTGCCGCGACCTTCTCAGCCGCAGTCGGCCGCACCCCTCCGTCGGACGACCATTAAGGACGATCGTGCTCATTGCCGGGTTCCCCGCCGGGGCCTGGGGGACCAATTGCTATGTGGTCGCCCCCGCCGCCGGTGAGGAGTGCGTGATCATCGACCCCGGCCACCAGGCCACCCAGGGAGTCGAGGATGCGCTGAAGAAGCATCGGCTGAAGCCCGTCGCCGTAGTGCTCACCCACGGGCACATCGACCATGTCGCCTCGGTCGTCCCGGTGTGCGGCGCGCACGATGTCCCCGCCTGGATCCACCCCGAGGACCGGTACATGATGAGCGACCCGGAGAAGGCCCTCGGCCGCTCCATCGGGATGCCGCTCATGGGCGAGCTGACGGTGGGGGAGCCGGACGACGTCAAGGAGCTGACCGACGGTGCCCAGCTGTTGCTGGCCGGTCTGGAGTTCGGTGTCGCGCATGCGCCCGGTCATACCAAGGGGTCGGTGACGTTCAGGATGCCCGAGGCCGCGGATGTTCCGCAGGTCCTCTTCTCGGGCGACCTGCTCTTCGCCGGCTCCGTCGGACGCACCGACCTGCCCGGCGGCGACCACGCCGAGCTGCTCGAGTCGCTGGCCCGTGTGTGCCTGCCGCTCGACGACTCGACCGTGGTGCTGTCCGGCCACGGCCCCCAGACGACCATCGGCCGCGAGCGCGCCTCGAACCCGTATCTGCACGGGCTGGCCGCGCCCCGACGAGGAATGTGACGAGAGTTAGAACCGTGAGCACCTTCAAGGCCCCCAAGGGCACGTACGACCTGACCCCGCCCGACTCCGCGAAGTACCTCGCGGTGCGCGAGGCGCTCTCCGCACCGCTGAAGAACTCCGGCTACGGCTACATCGAGACGCCCGGCTTCGAGGACGTCGCGCTCTTCTCGCGCGGAGTCGGTGAGTCCACCGACATCGTGAGCAAGGAGATGTACACCCTCACCACGAAGGGCGGCTCCGAGCTGGCGCTGCGCCCCGAGGGCACCGCGTCGGTGCTGCGTGCCGCGCTGGAGGCCAACCTCCACAAGCTCGGCAACCTGCCGGTCAAGCTCTGGTACTCCGGCTCGTACTACCGCTACGAGCGTCCGCAGAAGGGTCGCTACCGGCACTTCTCGCAGGTCGGTGCCGAGGCGATCGGTGCCGAGGACCCGGCACTGGACGCCGAGCTGATCATCCTGGCCGACCAGGCGTACCGCACGCTGGGCCTGCGGAATTTCCGGATCCTGCTGAACTCGCTGGGCGACAAGGAGTGCCGTCCCGTCTACCGGGACGCGCTCCAGGAGTTCCTGCGCGAGCTCGACCTGGACGACGACACCCGCCGCCGCATCGACCTCAACCCGCTGCGGGTCCTCGACGACAAGCGCCCCGAGGTGCAGAAGCAGCTCGTCGGCGCACCGGTCCTGCGTGACTACCTGTGCGACGCGTGCAAGGCGTACCACGAGGAGGTCCGCGATCTGCTGACCGCGGCGGGTGTGGTGTACGAGGACGACGAGAAGCTCGTCCGCGGCCTCGACTACTACACCCGCACCACCTTCGAGTTCGTCCACGACGGACTGGGCTCGCAGTCCGCGGTCGGCGGCGGCGGCCGCTACGACGGCCTGTCCGAGATGATCGGCGGCCCGGCGCTCCCGTCGGTCGGCTGGGCGCTCGGCGTGGACCGTACGGTGCTCGCACTGGAGGCCGAGGGCGTCGAGCTCGAACTGCCCTCGTCCACCAGCGTCTTCGCGGTGCCGCTCGGCGAGGAGGCCCGCCGGGTGCTGTTCGCCAAGGTGACGGAGTTGCGCCGAGTGGGCGTCGCCGCCGACTTCGCGTTCGGCGGCCGCGGTCTCAAGGGCGCGATGAAGAGCGCCAACCGGTCCGGCGCCCGCTTCACCGTCGTCGCGGGCGAGCGTGATCTCGCCGAGGGCGTGGTCCAACTGAAGGACATGGAGTCGGGCGAGCAGCAGGCGGTCGCGCTCGACGCGCTGGTCGCCGAGGTCCAGCAGAAGCTGGCCTGATCCACCGGCTCCGACTGTGCCCGCCCCGTTCGCCGGGCGGGCACAGTGCGTCACCGCCCCCGTGCCGTCAACTCCGCGGGAGCCGGTTCATCCTGGCGGACGAGACCGAACCGGGAAGACGGCGGTGTGCGGGGGAAGCCGGGGCGGGGCGCCGTCGTGGCCGCCCGCCGTCCGTAATGCCTGGGCAGCCCCCGTACAGCCCCCGCCGGTTCGGTCATGGTCAGGAGTTGCTCGCGAATGCCGCGCGTTCCCTGCCGCCCGCGTGTGCGTCTCTCGGTACACCTTTATGTCCATCGAACGGATGGCAGACGAGGTGGTGCGGCACAATGACCATGCCCAGCATGGCCACTCACTGATGGAACGGCGATATGACGACTGCAGCGGTTGACCATCCCTCCTCGGAGCAGGACGAGGACGGCCGGAAGAGGACCATCGGCGGCAGTCGCGCGTTCGCACTGCTGCTGGTGATCACCGGTGCCGCCGCTCTCCTCGCCTCCTGGGTCATCACGATCGACAAGTTCAAGCTGCTCGAGGACCCCAGCTTCACACCGGGCTGCAGCCTCAACCCCGTGGTCTCGTGCGGCAACATCATGAAGAGCGAGCAGGCGTCCGCCTTCGGGTTCCCGAACCCGATGCTGGGACTCGTCACCTACTCCGTCGTCATCGGCATCGGCCTGGCCCTGCTCGCCGGGGCCCGCTTCCGCAGCTGGTACTGGCTCGGCCTCAACGCGGGCACACTGTTCGGCGTCGGCTTCTGCACCTGGCTGCAGTACCAGTCGCTGTACAACATCAACTCGCTCTGCCTGTGGTGCTGCCTGGCCTGGGTCGCCACGATCTTCATGTTCTGCTACGTCACCACGCACAACATCAAGCACCGGATCGTGCCCGCGCCGAACTGGCTGCGCAACGGACTGACGGAGTTCCACTGGGTGCCGCCGGTCCTCTGGGTCGGCATCATCGGCATGCTGATCCTGACCCGCTGGTGGGACTTCTGGACCAGCTGACCGTCCGCGTCGGGAGCGGGCACCGGCCCGGCCGGGCTGTCAGTGCCGTGACATAGGCTTCAAAACGTGGAGCCCGACCTCTTTACCGCAGCCGCCGAAGACCGCCAGGAGAAGGACCCGTCCAGCAGCCCCCTCGCTGTCCGGATGCGCCCTCGTAGCCTTGACGAGGTCGTCGGCCAGCAGCATCTGCTGAAGCCGGGCTCGCCGCTGCGCCGCCTCGTCGGCGAAGGGAGCGGCGGGCCTGCCGGCCCGTCGTCGGTGATCCTCTGGGGCCCGCCCGGCATCGGCAAGACGACCCTGGCGTACGTGGTCAGCAAGGCCACCAACAAGCGCTTCGTCGAGCTCTCCGCGATCACCGCGGGGGTCAAGGAAGTACGGGCCGTCATCGAGGGCGCCCGCCGCGCCACCGGTGGCTACGGCAAGGAGACCGTCCTCTTCCTCGACGAGATCCACCGCTTCTCCAAGGCCCAGCAGGACTCACTGCTGCCGGCCGTGGAGAACCGCTGGGTGACGCTCATCGCCGCGACGACCGAGAACCCGTACTTCTCGATCATCTCGCCGCTCCTGTCGCGCTCGCTGCTCCTGACCCTCGAATCGCTCACCGACGACGATCTGCGCGCCCTGATGCGCCGCGCCCTGACCGCCGAGCGCGGCCTCGGCGGCGCGGTCACACTGCCCGAGGACGCCGAGGCCCATCTGCTGCGCATCGCGGGCGGTGACGCGCGCCGCGCGCTGACGGCTCTGGAGGCGGCGGCCGGTGCGGCCCTCGCCATGCAGGAGAAGGAGGTCACCCTCCAGACGGTCGAGGCGACCGTCGACCGGGCAGCCGTGAAGTACGACCGGGACGGCGACCAGCACTACGACGTGGCGAGCGCGCTGATCAAGTCGATCCGAGGCTCCGACGTGGACGCGGCGCTGCACTATCTGGCCCGGATGATCGAGGCGGGGGAGGACCCGCGGTTCATCGCCCGGCGGCTGATGATCTCCGCCAGCGAGGACATCGGCCTCGCCGACCCGACGGCGCTGCCCATAGCGGTCGCCGCCGCCCAGGCCGTCGCCATGATCGGCTTCCCGGAGGCGGCGCTCACCCTCAGCCATGCCACGATCGCGCTGGCGCTCGCCCCCAAGTCCAATGCGGCGACGCTGGCGATCTCCGCCGCCCAGGCGGATGTGCGCAACGGCCTGGCAGGCCCGGTCCCGGCTCATCTGCGCGACGGCCACTACAAGGGGGCCGCCAAGCTGGGCCATGCCCAGGGCTACGTCTATCCGCACGATGTCCCCGGCGGGATCGCAGCCCAGCAGTACGCCCCGGACGCGGTCGGCGACAAGCGCTACTACCGGCCCACGCGGTACGGCGCCGAGGCGCGGTATGCGGATGTGGTGGACCGGGTCCGCGACCGGCTGGGCCGCGGTGGCTCCGACGACGCCACGGACACGTAAAGCTGCTCCTCCGGACGGCTGGGCACCCGTTCAGCGTGCGGCCGCTTCGAACAGTGTGTGCATCGCGTGGCGCAGTTCGGTGACGTCGCGCACCGGCTCGGGGAATTCGAAGCGTGCGTCGAAGCACCGCCCGTCGGCCTCGCAGAAGCGCACCCGCAGGCCGTGCCGGTCGAGCGCGACCGGCACGACCGAGGGCCGGTGGGCCGCGCAGCTGTCGTCCGCCCGCTCGCCCAGCAGCCCGCACAGCAGCGCCACCTGTTCGCCGTGCGCCGCGTGCAGATGCTGCAGCAGCTCCGCCTCGTGGGCGATGAGCGGGTCGGCGGCGGCATCCCGGAATTCCTCCGGCTCGACGTCCTGGGCGCCCCACAGATCGTCGACGCACGCCTCACCGGTCTCCAGCCGCAGCATCATCCGTCCGGGCCCGGACATTCCCGGTACGGAGGTGAGCCATCCGGAGATCCACCCGCGGCCACGGATGCGGTGCGGTACGGAGACCGGTGCGACGTCCGTGATCTCCAGCACTGCGGTCAGCTCGTCGTCCTGAGCGCGCGTGGCAGCCCGTACGGCCGGGGAATCGGCGGGGAATTCGAGGAACAGATCGCCCTCGGGTCCTACGCTGCGATCCAGCGGCACCAGCTGGTCGAAACCGGCCGTGGTCAGCCCGGGGATGAGCAGTACCGCCGAACAGGTACTCTGTACGAGAGTTCGTGTGCGCTCGGCTGCTGACGGCATCCGAGTGTTTTCAAGCCCGCTGGGACGCGGCTGACCACGATCTGATCGGTCCTCCGTCGTATCGACGCCCTCGATGGCGTCGACGCTGTCAGTGCTGTCCGTGACGTGTGTGGTGTTCCCAGGGCGAGACATGCGATCTCCTTGAGTAAGGTGAGCCTAACCTAACCCACAACGGAGGTCTGGAGAACGTGCCTAATCAGTCGCGTCCCAAGGTCAAGAAGTCTCGTGCGCTCGGCATCGCCCTGACGCCGAAGGCCGTCAAGTACTTCGAGGCCCGCCCCTACCCGCCGGGCGAGCACGGCCGTGGCCGCAAGCAGAACTCGGACTACAAGGTCCGTCTGCTCGAGAAGCAGCGTCTGCGCGCCCAGTACGACATCAGCGAGCGCCAGATGGCGCGCGCCTACGACCGCGCCAAGAAGGCCGAGGGCAAGACGGGCGAGGCGCTCGTCGTCGAGCTCGAGCGCCGTCTCGACGCGCTGGTCCTGCGTTCGGGCATCGCCCGCACGATCTACCAGGCCCGCCAGATGGTCGTCCACGGCCACATCGAGGTCGACGGCCGCAAGGTCGACAAGCCGTCCTTCCGCGTCCGTCCCGACAACATCGTGATGGTCCGCGAGCGCAGCCGCGACAAGCACCCCTTCCAGGTGGCCCGCGAGGGTGGTTACGCCCTCGACGGCGAGACCCCGCGCTACCTGCAGGTGAACCTGAAGGCCCTGGCCTTCCGCCTGGACCGGGACCCGAACCGCAAGGAGATCCCGGTGATCTGCGACGAGCAGCTCGTCGTCGAGTACTACGCCCGCTGATCCAGGCGTAGCCGCTCTCACCAGCGCTCAGGCCCGCCCCTCCCCGAAGTCGGGGAGGCGGCGGGCTTCCGCGTTCTGCCGTCCGGGGCCGGTACGGGACCACGCCGCTGTCCCTTCACGCCCGGACGGTCCACGGGCCGGCACGCCAGCGCCCGTGCCACCGCCGCGTCCGGATCCAGCTGCGCACCCGCCCGCCGACCCGATTCGTACCGCGCGTCGCCCAGCTCCCGCCGCGCCAGCCGCTCGCACTCCGCCCGCGGCCTCCCGTAGTACGCCGAACCGAACAGCGGCAGCCCCACCGACGGCCAGAACCGCTCGGCGGCCCCCTGCAGCACCGCCGCCTCCGCCGCATCCCCCTCGACCGCCGTGACCAGTGCCAGCAGTTCCATGGCGAGGACGGACCCGAGCAGGTCATGGAAGGCGTGGCCGATCGCCAGGGACTCCCGGAGCAGCTCCCGGGCGCACTCCGGCCGCCCCTGCTGCAGCTGCGCGTAGGCCAGCACATAGAGCGCGTACGAGAGTGCCCACCGCTCCCCGTGGTCCTCGCAGACCTCCTTGACCTCCTGGCAGATCTCCGCCGCGGCCTCCAGGTCCCCGCGGAACCCGACCGCCATCGCCAGTTCGATCTGGGCCATCAGCACATTGCTGTTCATCTCGCCGAGGTCCCGGTAGCGCACCAGCGCGTCCTGCAGCAGCTCCTCCGCGCGGGCCATGTCGTCCGTGACGAGGGCCAGGCAGCCCGTGCGGTGCACCGCGTAGGCCTGGGCCGTCGCGTCACCGGTCCGGTCCGCCTCGTCCCGGCACTCGTGCAACGCGGAGATCGCCCCGGCCGCGTCCCCCTGCAGCACGGCCACGTACCCGAGCACCCACAGCGCCTTGAGCCGGGAGGGTTCGTACGGCGTCTCCTCCTCCAGTACGTGGTTCAGCCAGTGCCGCCCCTCCGAGAGGCGCCCGCAGCCGACCCAGAGGAACCAGAGCGTGCCCGCCAGGTACTGCGCGAGATGGGCCTCGTCCGGGCACTCCAGCGAACACTCCATCGCCCGGCGCAGATTGGGCAGCTCGCTCTCGGCCCGGGCCGCGACCTCGCCCTGCCGTGGGCCGAACCAGTCGAGCTCGCACCAGGTGGCGAGCCCCAGGAACCAGTCCCGGTGGCGCCGTCGTAACCGGTCCGTGTCGCCGGTGGCGGCCAGCCACTCGGCACCGTACTCGCGCACGGTGTCCAGCATCCGGTAGCGGGTGCCCACCACCGAGTCCTCCCGCAGCACCACGGACTGCGCGAGCAGCCCCGTCAGCACATCGAGCACCGACTCGGCCGGCAGCTCGGGGCTGCCGCAGACGTACTCGACGGCCTCCAGATCGAACTGCCCAGCGAAGACCGACAGCCGCGCCCACAGCAGCCGTTGTTCCGGGGCACACAGTTCATGGCTCCAGCCGATGGCCGTACGGAGCGTCTGGTGGCGCGCCGGTGCGCTGCGGCTGGCACCGGTCAGCAGCCGGAAGCGGTCGTCCAGACGCTGCAGCACCTGTTCCGTGGACAGGGCGCGCAGCCGTCCGGCGGCCAGTTCCAGCGCGAGCGGGATCCCGTCCAGCCGACGGCACAGCTCCCGCGCCGATCCGTGGTTGTCCTCCGTCAGCCGGAACTCCGGGCGCACCGCCGTGGCCCGTTCCGCGAACAGCGTCATCGCGTCCTCGTCGGCCATCGGCGCGAGCGGATAGGTGACCTCGCCGTCCAGCTCCAGGGGCTGCCGTCCGGCGGCCAGCACCCGCAGCTGCGGGGCCCTGCGCAGCAGCGCGCAGACCAACTCGGCGCAGGCGTCGACAAGATGCTCGAAGCCGTCGATCACCAGCAGGAGCCGGCGTTCGGTGAGATGTTCGAGGAGCGTCGTGCGGGGCGGGCGGCTGGTGTGATCGGTGAGTCCCAGCGCGTCGATCACGGCATGTTCCAGCAGTCCGGAGTCGTGGACGGTGGACAGCTCCACCAGCCAGACCCCGTCGCAGTACCGTTTCTCCAGGAGAGCTGCGGCCCGGGTGGCACACCGGGTCTTCCCCACGCCACCTACCCCGACCACGGTGACCAGTCTCGATTCCGTCAGCAGACGGCTCAGGTCTGCCAGCTCCTCGTCACGTCCCACGAATCGGTTCAGTTCCGCCGGGAGATTGCCGCGGGCCGTGGTGCCGGGGCTCGGAGCGTCGGGGGAATCGTCGGGGGAGGGGCGCTGGGAGCGTCGCATGAAACACGCAGAGTACTGGCGTGGCAGCTCTCCGTACAATCTCCTTTGTGCAACTCCCGTTCCCCCCATCCCTAATGCGGTAGGGGGCGCGCCCCCCGGCGCGATAGGGTCGGGAGACGACGATTCGACAAGCCAGAGAGCGGTGCAACGTGTCCGGTGGAGAGGTGGCCGGGATCCTGGTGGCCGTCTTCTGGGCGATCCTGGTCTCGTTCCTCGCCGTCGTCCTGGTGAGGCTGGCCCAGACGCTCAGGGCAACCACCAAGCTCGTGGCGGAAGTGACCGAGCAGGCCGTTCCGCTGCTCGCCGACGCCTCCGCGACGGTGCGCTCCGCGCAGACCCAGCTCGACAAGGTCGACGCGATCGCGACGGACGTCCAGGAGGTCACCTCCAACGCCTCGGCGCTCTCCACCACCGTCGCATCCACCTTCGGCGGACCACTGGTCAAGGTGGCCGCGTTCGGTTACGGAGTGCGGCAGGCCCTCGGCCGCCGGACCTCTCCGGAAGCCGAGCCGGCCCGCCGGGCGGCGTCGCGTCGCACGGTGATCGTCGGCCGTACGGTGCCGTCCGCGAGGGCCAAGAAGCGCGGCGGCAGAAGCTCCCGCGGATCGAAGGACTGACGCAGCGATGTTCCGCCGTACGTTCTGGTTCACCGCCGGCGCAGCCGCCGGTGTCTGGGCCACCACCAAGGTCAATCGGAAGCTCAAGCAGCTGACCCCCGAGAGCCTCGCGGCGCGCGCCGCCGACAAGGCGATCGAGGGAGGTCACAAGCTCAAGGACTTCGCTCTCGACGTCCGCGACGGCATGGTCCGGCGCGAGGCCGAGCTGGGGGAGGCGCTGGGCCTGCAGGCACCGGTCGACCCCGAGCTCCCGGTACAGCGTCAGTTCGCGGTCGAAGCGGCCGAGCCCGCCCCGGCCGCAGACGCCAGCGCCCACCGCAAGCTCCCCTACAACTCGTACAACGACAACTCGTACAACCGGAATGAGGACCACTGATGGAGTCGGCTGAAATTCGTCGCCGCTGGCTGAGCTTCTTCGAGGAGCGCGGGCACACCGTCGTGCCTTCGGCGTCGCTCATCGCGGACGACCCGACTCTGCTGCTGGTCCCCGCGGGCATGGTCCCCTTCAAGCCGTACTTCCTCGGCGAGGTCAAGCCGCCCGCCCCGCGCGTCACCAGCGTGCAGAAGTGTGTGCGTACGCCCGACATCGAAGAGGTCGGCAAGACCACCCGGCACGGCACCTTCTTCCAGATGTGCGGCAACTTCTCGTTCGGCGACTACTTCAAGGAAGGCGCCATCAGCTACGCCTGGGAGGCTCTCACCACCTCCGTGGCGGAGGGCGGCTTCGGTCTCGACCCCGAGCGGCTGTGGATCACGGTCTACCTCGACGACGACGAGGCCGAGCAGATCTGGCGCGACAAGATCGGCGTCCCGGCCGAACGCATCCAGCGTCTGGGCAAGAAGGACAACTTCTGGTCCATGGGCGTCCCCGGTCCGTGCGGACCCTGCTCCGAGATCAACTACGACCGCGGCCCCGAGTTCGGCGTCGAGGGCGGCCCGGCCGTCAACGACGAGCGTTACGTGGAGATCTGGAACCTGGTCTTCATGCAGTACGAGCGGGGCGCCGGCGACGGCAAGGAGGACTTCCCGATCCTCGGTGACCTGCCGTCCAAGAACATCGACACCGGCCTCGGCCTCGAGCGCCTCGCGATGATCCTGCAGGACGTGCAGAACCTGTACGAGATCGACACCTCGATGGCCGTCATCGAGAAGGCCACCGAGCTGACCGGGGTGCGCTACGGCGAGAACCACACCTCCGACGTCTCGCTCCGCGTCGTCACCGACCACATGCGTACGTCCGTCATGCTCATCGGCGACGGTGTCACCCCCGGCAACGAGGGCCGCGGCTACGTCCTGCGCCGCATCATGCGCCGCGCCGTCCGCAACATGCGCCTCCTCGGCGCCACCGGCCCGGTTGTCGCCGAGCTCGTCGACACGGTCATCAAGTCGATGGGCCAGCAGTACCCGGAGCTGAGCACCGACCGCAAGCGCATCGAGACCGTCGCCCTCGCCGAAGAGGCCGCCTTCCTGAAGGCCCTCAAGGGCGGCACCAACATCCTCGACACCGCGGTCACCGAGACCAAGGCCGCCGGCGGCAAGGTCCTCGCCGGCGACAAGGCGTTCCTGCTCCACGACACCTGGGGCTTCCCGATCGACCTCACCCTGGAGATGGCCGCCGAACAGGGCCTCGCCGTGGACGAGGACGGCTTCCGCCGCCTGATGAAGGAGCAGCGGGACCGCGCGAAGGCCGACGCCAAGGCCAAGAAGACCGGCCATGCCGACCTGTCCGCCTACCGCGAGGTGGCCGACAAGTCGGGCTCCACCGAGTTCACCGGCTACACCTCCACCGAGGGCGAGTCGACGATCGTCGGCCTCCTCGTCAACGGGATCTCCTCGCCCGCCGCCACCGAGGGCGACGAGGTCGAGGTCGTCCTCGACCGCACGCCGTTCTACGCCGAGGGCGGTGGCCAGCTCGCCGACCAGGGCCGGATCCGGCTCGACAACGGCGCCGTCATCCAGGTGCGCGACGTCCAGCAGCCGGTCCCCGGCGTCTCCGTCCACAAGGGCACGGTTCAGGTCGGCGAGGTGACGGTCGGCGCCACCGCCTACGCCGCCATCGACACCACCCGCCGCCGCGCCATCGCCCGCGCCCACAGCGCCACGCACCTCACGCACCAGGCGCTGCGTGACGCCCTCGGCCCGACGGCCGCCCAGGCCGGTTCGGAGAACTCGCCGGGCCGCTTCCGCTTCGACTTCGGTTCGCCCGCGGCCGTTCCCGGCACGGTCCTCACCGACGTCGAGCAGAAGATCAACGAGGTCCTCTCCCGGGAGCTCGACGTCCAGGCCGAGGTCATGTCGATCGACGAGGCCAAGAAGCAGGGCGCCATCGCCGAGTTCGGCGAGAAGTACGGCGAGCGCGTCCGGGTCGTCACCATCGGCGACTTCTCCAAGGAGCTGTGCGGCGGTACGCACGTCCACAACACCGCCCAGCTGGGCCTGGTGAAGCTGCTCGGCGAGTCGTCCATCGGCTCCGGCGTGCGTCGTATCGAGGCCCTCGTCGGCGTCGACGCGTACAACTTCCTGGCCAAGGAGCACACGGTCGTCGCCCAGCTCCAGGAGCTGGTCAAGGGGCGCCCCGAGGAGCTTCCGGAGAAGGTCTCCGCCATGCTCGGCAAGCTGAAGGACGCCGAGAAGGAGATCGAGAAGTTCCGCGCGGAGAAGGTCCTCCAGGCCGCCGGCGGACTCGCCGACTCCGCCAAGGACGTACGCGGTGTCGCCCTGGTCACCGGACAGGTGCCGGACGGGACGTCCGCCGACGACCTGCGCAGGCTGGTCCTCGACGTCCGGGGCCGCATCCAGGGCGGCCGTCCGGCCGTCGTGGCGCTGTTCACCACGGCCAACGGCCGCCCGCTGACTGTCATCGCCACCAACGAGGCCGCCCGCGAACGCGGCCTCAAGGCCGGCGACCTGGTCCGTACGGCTGCCAAGACCCTCGGCGGCGGTGGCGGCGGCAAGCCGGACGTCGCCCAGGGCGGCGGCCAGAATCCCGCCGCGATCGGCGAGGCCATCGCCGCTGTCGAACGCCTCGTCGCCGAGACGGCGTGACGGCGGAGGTGACGCAGATGCGCCGTGGACGTCGCCTCGCGATCGACGTCGGAGATGCCCGGATCGGGGTCGCCTCGTGCGACCCCGACGGGATCCTCGCCACACCGGTGGAGACCGTGCCGGGACGCGACGTCCCGGCCGCCCACCGGCGGCTGGGGCAGATCGTCGAGGAGTACGAGCCCATCGAGATCATCATCGGTCTGCCCAGATCCCTGGGCGGCGGTGAAGGGCCCGCCGCGGCCAAGGTCCGGGTCTTCGCCCAGGAGGTCGCCCGCTCGGCCGCACCCATTCCGGTGCGATTGGTGGACGAGAGGATGACCACAGTGACGGCGAGCCAGGGGCTGCGCGCCTCGGGTGTGAAGTCCAAGAAGGGCCGGTCTGTCATCGACCAGGCTGCCGCTGTGGTGATCCTCCAGAACGCTCTGGAGTCGGAGCGGGCGTCAGGTAAAGCTCCGGGCGAGGGCGTCGAAGTGGTTGTCTGATCGCGATACGGTAACGTTCCGCGCGATGCGGCGGTGTTCGAACAAATACCGCACAGCAAAGAGGCGGAAGTTCGTCTCGCGGCTCTAGGGGATCGATGACTGAGTATGGCCGGGGCCCCGGCTCCGAACCGTGGCATCCCGAGGATCCCCTCTACGGGGACCAGGGATGGGATGGCCAGCAGGCTGCCCACGGCCAGAGCCAGTTCGGCGGCCCGCAGCAGTCCTATCCGCAGGACCCCTATCCCCAGCAGCAGCCGCAGCAGATGTACCCCCAGCATCAGCAGCACCAGCAGTACGGCTCGCCGCAGGACCCGTACGGGCAGGACCCGTATGCGCAGCAGCGGCAGCCGCAGCAGCAGCCGCACGACCCGTACGCCCAGGACCCGTATGCGCAGCCGCAGCAGCCGCAGCAGCCGCATGACCCGTACGCCCAGCAGGCTCAGCAGCACCAGCAGTACAACGGTGGCTGGGACACCGGTCAGCAGCCTGCGGCGATGCCGCCGTACGACGGCAATCCGCAGGACGCGTACGGGAACCGGCCGGGTGGCTACGGCGCATCGCACGACCCCTACGGCACTCCCGAGGCGTACCCGCCGCCGCAGCCCCCGGGCCGGCGCGAGGGGGCGCCCGGACAGGCTCCACCGCGTAACCCCGACTGGGACCCGGACGAGCCCGAGGAGGAGACGCACCCCTTCTTCACGGGCGTCGACGACGACCGCGATGTCCGGCGCCCCCGTGACGACGATGACGAGTACGACGACGACCCGAGTGAGTCGCGCAGGGGCGGCGACAGCGAACGCCGCGGCAAGGGCAAGAAGAAGAGCCGCAACGGCTGCGCCTGCCTCGTCGTCTCCCTGGTCCTCGCCGGCGGTCTCGGCGGCGCGGCCTACTTCGGCTACACGTACTGGCAGGAACAATTCGGCGCGGCACCCGACTACACGGGCACGGGCTCCGGCAGCGTCGAGGTGGAGATCCCGAAGCTCGCCCTCGGCAACGAGATCGGCAACATCCTCAAGGAGAAGGGCGTCGTCAAGAGCGTCGACGCCTTCGTTGCAGCGCAGACCGAGAACCCCAAGGGGAAATCGATCCAGGCGGGCGTCTACGTCCTCCACGGGCACATGTCCGCGGCCGAGGCCGTGAAGATGATGCTCGACCCGAAGAGCCAGAATCTGCTGGTGATCCCGGAGGGCACCCGGAACAGCAGAGTGTATGCCTTGATCGACAACCGGCTCGGCATCAAGACCGGCACAACCGGGGACGTGGCGGAAGCAAAGGCAGGGAGTCTCGGGCTGCCGTCCTGGGCAAAGGGGCACAAGAAGCTCAAGGACCCGCTGGAGGGCTTCCTCTACCCGGCGGCGTACTCGGTCACCAAGGGCATGAAGCCGGAGGCCGTCCTGAAGGAGATGGTCTCCCGGGCCAACGAGGAGTACGACAAGGTCGACCTCGAGGGAACGGCCAAGAAGTACAACCTGGACGGTCCGTGGCAGGTCATCACGGCGGCCAGTCTCGTTCAGGCCGAGGGTAAGACGCACGATGACTTCCGCAAGATGGCAGAAGTGATCTACAACCGTCTCAAGCCGAGCAACACGCAGACGAATCAGTTGCTGCAGTTCGACTCGTCCTACAATTACCTGAAGAATCAAAGCAAGATCAATATCACCGTGGCCGAGATCCGTAAGAATCAGGATCCGTACAACACGTACACCCAGCGTGGCCTCACCCCTGGGCCCATCGGTAACCCGGGCAATGAGGCGCTTGCTGCTGCCCTGCATCCGACGAAGGACGGCTGGGTCTACTTCGTGGCAACCGACGGGCAGCACAAGACCGAGTTCGCCAAGACGTACGACGAGTTCCTGAAGCTCAAGGAAAAGTTCGATGCCATTGACTGACGGGCGCCACCGGGCGGCCGTCCTCGGCTCGCCCATCGCCCACTCGCTCTCCCCGGTCCTTCACCGGGCCGCGTACACCGAACTCGGTCTCGCCCACTGGTCGTACGACCGTTTCGACGTGGACGAGGCGGGGCTCCCCGGCTTCATCGAGGGACTCGACGCCTCCTGGGCCGGGCTCTCGCTGACGATGCCGCTGAAGCGCGCGATCATCCCGCTGCTGGACTCGGTCAGCGGGACCGCGTCCTCCGTCGAGGCCGTCAACACCGTGGTCTTCACCGAGGACGGCCGTCGCGTCGGTGACAACACCGACATCCCCGGCATGATCGCCGCGCTGCGTGAGCGCGGCGTCGAGAAGACCGACTCGGCCGCCGTCCTCGGCGCCGGAGCCACCGCGTCCTCCGCGCTCGCCGCGCTGTCGGAGATCTGCACGGGTCCGGTCACGGCATACGTACGCAGCCGCGGGCGCGGCGACGAGATGCGCGGCTGGGGCGAGCGGCTCGGGGTCGACGTACGGATCGCCGACTGGGCGGACGCGGAGCAGGCGCTGCGCGCACCCCTGGTGATCGCCACCACGCCGGCCGGCACCACGGACGCGCTCACCGGTGCGGTGCCGGCGGCTCCCGGCACGCTGTTCGATGTGCTGTACGAGCCCTGGCCGACCGGACTTGCCGCAGCCTGGTCGGCCAGGGGCGGCGCAGTCGTCGGAGGTCTGGATCTTCTGGTGCACCAGGCTGTCCTCCAGGTCGAGCGGATGACGGGTTGCTCGCCCGCCCCTCTCGCGGCCATGCGGCAGGCCGGTGAAGCGGCACTCGCCGCCCGCTGACACCAGGCACCGAGGAAGCACCGATCCGTCCGTCAGCTGGACCGGCGGGCGGGCCGGGGGCCCGGGCGTGGGAGGATCAATGGTGGCGGGCCAGGGCCGCGCACCCGGTCGCGCCGTTGCAGTTTCAGGCGCGAGCATGAGGAGCACCGTTGAGCAGGTTGCGCTGGCTGACCGCAGGGGAGTCGCACGGCCCCGCACTGGTGGCGACGCTGGAGGGTCTTCCCGCCGGTGTCCCGATCACCACGGAGATGGTGGCGGACGCACTGGCCCGGCGGCGGCTCGGCTATGGCCGCGGCGCTCGCATGAAGTTCGAGAAGGACGAGGTCACCTTCCTCGGCGGGGTGCGCCACGGGCTCACCATGGGCTCCCCGGTCGCCGTGATGGTGGGCAACACCGAATGGCCCAAGTGGGAGCAGGTCATGTCGGCCGACCCGGTCGACCCCGACGAGCTGGCCGAGCTGGCCCGTAACGCCCCGCTGACCCGTCCCCGCCCCGGCCACGCCGACCTCGCGGGGATGCAGAAGTACGGCTTCGACGAGGCCCGGCCGATCCTGGAGCGCGCCAGCGCCCGGGAGACCGCGGCCCGGGTGGCGCTCGGCGCCGTCGCGCGGTCGTACCTCAAGGAGACCGCGGGCATCGAGATCGTCAGCCACGTCGTCGAACTGGCCGCGGCCAAGGCTCCCTACGGTGTCTACCCCACGCCCGCCGACGTCGAGAAGCTCGACGCCGACCCGGTGCGCTGCCTCGACGCCGCCGCGAGCAAGGAAATGGTCGCCGAGATCGACCAGGCCCACAAGGACGGCGACACCCTCGGCGGTGTGGTCGAGGTGCTCGCGTACGGCGTGCCGGTCGGCCTCGGCTCGCATGTGCACTGGGACCGGCGCCTCGACGCCCGCCTCGCCGCCGCCCTCATGGGTATTCAGGCCATCAAGGGTGTCGAGGTCGGCGACGGCTTCGACCTGGCCCGGGTCCCCGGCTCGAAGGCGCACGACGAGATCCTGGTCACCGAGGACGGCATCAAGCGCGCCACCGGTCGTTCCGGCGGCACCGAGGGCGGTCTGACCACCGGAGAGCTGCTGCGGGTACGCGCCGCGATGAAGCCCATCGCGACCGTGCCCCGCGCGCTGGCCACCGTCGATGTCGTCACCGGGGAGCCCGCCAAGGCGCACCACCAGCGCTCCGACGTCTGTGCCGTGCCGGCCGCCGGGATCGTCGCCGAGGCGATGGTCGCGCTGGTCCTGGCCGACGCCGTCGCGGAGAAGTTCGGCGGCGACAGCGTCCCCGAGACCCACCGCAACGTCCAGTCGTACCTCGACCACCTCCAGATCCGATGAGCGGCCCGCTGATCGTCCTCGTCGGCCCGATGGGCGTCGGCAAGTCCACGGTCGGTGAGCTCCTCGCCGACCGGCTCGGCACCACCTACCGGGACACCGACGCGGACGTCGTGGCCACGGCGGGCAAGCCGATCTCCGAGATCTTCTACGACGAGGGCGAGGAACACTTCCGCGAGCTGGAGCGAGAGGCGGTACGCGCCGCGGTCGCCGAACACACGGGCGTCCTCTCGCTCGGCGGCGGAGCCGTGCTGGACGAGACGACCCGCACCCTGCTCGCCGACCACGCGGTCGTCTACCTCTCGATGGACGTCGACGAGGCCGTCAAGCGGGTCGGGCTGAACACCGCGCGCCCGCTGCTCGCCGTCAACCCGCGCCGGCAGTGGCGTGAGCTGATGGACGCCCGCCGCCATCTCTACACCGAGGTGGCCAGGGCGACCGTCGCCACCGACGGGCGCACCCCCGAAGAGGTCGCCCAAGCGGTCCTCGACGCACTGGAACTGCCGGAGCGCGCGGGCGACCCCGCGGCGCCCGGCCGGGAGAACACACACATGACGGACCAGGGACCCACGCGCATCCAGATCGCCGGCAGTGCGGGCACCGACCCGTACGAGGTGCTGATCGGCCGGCAGCTGCTCGGCGAGCTGCCGTCGCTCATCGGCGACCGCGCCCAGCGGGTCGCGGTCCTGCACCCCGAGGCGCTCGCCGAGACCGGCGAGGCGGTCCGTCAGGACCTCGCCGACCAGGGGTACGAGGCCATCGCGATCCAGCTGCCGAACGCCGAGGAGGCCAAGACCGTCGAGGTCGCGGCGTACTGCTGGAAGGCGCTCGGCCAGACCGGCTTCACCCGCACCGATGTGATCGTCGGCGTCGGTGGCGGCGCCACCACGGATGTGGCCGGGTTCGTCGCGGCGACCTGGCTGCGCGGGGTGCGCTGGATCGCCGTACCGACGACGGTGCTCGCCATGGTCGACGCGGCCGTCGGCGGCAAGACGGGCATCAACACCGCCGAGGGCAAGAACCTCGTCGGCGCCTTCCACCCGCCGGCCGGGGTGCTCTGCGACCTCGCCTCCCTCGACTCGCTGCCCGTGCACGACTACGTCAGCGGCATGGCCGAGATCATCAAGGCCGGTTTCATCGCCGACCCCGCGATCCTCGACCTGATCGAGTCGGACCCGGAAGGTGCCCGTACGCCCGCCGGACCGCACACCGCCGAGCTGATCGAGCGCTCCATCCGGGTCAAGGCCGAGGTCGTCTCCAGCGACCTCAAGGAGTCCGGTCTGCGCGAGATCCTCAACTACGGCCACACCCTCGGCCACGCCATCGAGAAGAACGAGCGCTACAAGTGGCGCCACGGCGCGGCCGTCTCCATCGGGATGGTCTTCGCCGCGGAGCTCGGCCGGCTCGCCGGCCGCCTCGACGACGCCACCGCCGACCGGCACCGGGCGATCCTGGAGTCGGTCGGACTGCCGCTCACCTACCGCGGTGACCAGTGGCCCAAGCTGCTGGAGAACATGAAGGTCGACAAGAAGTCCCGCGGCGACCTGCTCCGCTTCGTCGTCCTCGACGGCCTGGGCAAGCCCACCGTCCTGGAGGGCCCCGACCCGGCCGTGCTGCTCGCCGCGTACGGGGAGGTGTCGGCGTGACCCGCAGGGTCTTCGTGCTCAACGGGCCGAACCTCGGCCGCCTCGGATCCCGCGAGCCCGATATCTATGGAGCGACGTCGTACGCCGGGCTCGTCGAGACCTGCCGGGCGCTGGGCAAGGAGCTCGGCTTCGACGTCGACGTCCGGGAGACCAACGACGAGGGCGAGCTGATCCGCTGGCTGCACGAGGCAGCGGACGGTTCAATTCCGGTCGTTCTCAACCCGGGAGCGTTCACCCACTACTCGTACGGAATGCGGGACGCGGCCGCGCAGCGCACCGCCCCGCTGATCGAGGTGCACATCTCGAACCCGTACGCACGGGAGGAATTCCGCCACAACTCCGTCGTCGCGCCGGTCGCCACGGGGACCGTGGCCGGATTCGGCATCGGCTCCTACCGGCTCGCGCTCCGCGCCCTCGCGGACGAACTGACGGACTGGCAGGGCGCGTAACGGACGGCCGACCGGCCGACGGGCACTCCGTCCCGTCCCCGACCGTTGCCTCTGTGGCGGCCGGGGACGGTACGGTTGCCGTTCCACCAGCGCCAGTTGCCTGTACGAGACGGAGTGGCACCGGATGCAGCACGCAGTGGGGGCCCCGCTGCCGCCGCCCCAAGGACCCGGAAACGGACCTGCCGGCTGGACGCACCAGGCCCAGCACCCCGGACACCCCGGTCCGCCGGGGCCGCCGCCACCGCCCGCACCCCAGGGCCAGGGGTGGACCGGGCCCGCCCCGCATCACGCCCCCGCGCCCGTCTCCCGGGAGACCACCGGGCACATTCAGCTGCCACCCGGCGGCCCCGTCCCGCTGCCCGCACCACCCGCCGAGCCCGGCACGGGCACGGCGACGCTCGCCGTCCTCCTGATCGGTCCGGCGGGTGCGGGCAAGACCACCGTGGCCAAGCTGTGGGCCAGCCGTCGCCGGGTCCCCACGGCGCACGTCAGCCTCGACGACGTCCGCGAATGGGTCTGCTCCGGCTTCGCCGACCCGCAGGCCGGGTGGAACGACCACTCGGAGGCCCAGTACCGACTGGCCCGCCGCACCTGCGGCTTCGCGGCCCGCAATTTCCTGGCCAACGGCATCTCCTGCATCCTCGACGACGCGGTCTTCCCCGACCGCCCGGTCGTGGGCCTCGGCGGCTGGAAGCGCCATGTGGGCCCGGGGCTGCTGCCCGTGGTGCTCCTCCCGGGCCTGGAGATCGTGCTGGAGCGCAACGCCGCCCGCAGCGGTAATCGCCGGCTGTCGGACGAGGAGGTCGCCCGGATCCACGGCAGGATGGCGGGCTGGTACGGCTCGGGACTGCCGATCATCGACAACTCGACCTACGACGTGGAGACCACGGCCCGCGTCCTCGACGACATACTCGCCCGCTCCCTAGCCAGCCCGCCCGCATGGTGACGGCCCGGCGGGTCCCGGTTCCGCACACCTGAGGGGGCCCCGGCCTGCTGCGGTCCCCGGTCGGATGCGCTGACCGGGCAGCCCGGCGCTCCCGCTCGTAGGCTCGTGGCATGTCAGAGGTGTACACCGTCCGCCGCGCGCTGCTGCGGGACCGGTGCGCCGCCGTCGGATCCGCGGCCGCTCTGGTCTCCCGCCCCGCCAACGTCCGCTACCTCGCGGGCGGGGCGCCCCCGGGTGCCGTGCTGCTGCTCGGCCCCGACGAGGACGTCCTGGTCTGCCCCCGAGCGCCGACCGGCGATCCCGTCCAGGGGCGCACCGACGACGAGCTGCGGGTGGCCCTGCTGCCCGCCACCGACGGCGACCCGGTGGTCGCAGCCGCCGATCTGGCCACCTCGTCCGGCGCGGAATCGCTCGCCGTGGAGGAACACGATCTGACGGTCGCCCGCCACCGGGCCATGCGCGCGGTCGCCCCGCGGCTCCGGCTGGCCGACCTCGGCGCCACGGTCGAGCAGCTGCGCATCGTCAAGGACGAGGAGGAGATCGCCTGCCTGCGGATCGCCGCCGAGATCACCGACCAGGCGCTCGGCGAACTCCTCGAATCGATCCTCGTCGGTCGCACCGAACGGCATCTCGCACTGGAACTGGAACGGCGGCTGGTGGACCACGGCGCCGACGGGCCGGCTTTCTCGACCTCCGTCGCCACCGGACCCAACTCGGGCCAGGGCCGTCACCGGCCCTCCGACCGGCGGGTCGAGGAGGGAGATTTCCTCTCCGTCTGCCTCGGCGCGAACTATCGTGGCTACCGGTGCGAGATCGGTCGTACATTTGTCATCGGGACCGCTCCGGCCGCCTGGCAGATCGACCTCTACGACCTGGTTTTCGCCGCTCAGCGGGCCGGGCGCGAGGCCCTGGTGCCCGGCGCCGCGTACCGCGATGTGGACCGCGCGGCCCGTCATCTCCTGAACTCCGCGGGCCACGGTGACGGCCTCGCACCCTCGACCGGGCACGGGGTGGGGCTCGAAATCGACGAGGACCCGCAGCTGGCACCGGCAGCCATGGGTAAACTGGACGCTTGTGTGCCGGTCACCGTCGAACCGGGGGTTCACCTCCCGGGCCGGGGCGGGGTCCGGATCGATGACACGCTCGTCGTGCGCCCCGAGGCGGACGGCGGACCCGAGCTACTCACCATTACGACCAAGGAGCTGCTCGCGCTCTAGCGCGCATCCTTGGTTGTCCACCAGCTTCAGTCCAGGAGATTCCGCAACCGTGGCTTCCACGAACGACCTCAAGAACGGCCTGGTGCTCAAGCTCGACGGAGGCCAGCTCTGGTCCGTCGTCGAGTTCCAGCACGTCAAGCCCGGCAAGGGCCCGGCTTTCGTGCGCACCAAGCTCAAGAACGTGCTGTCCGGCAAGGTCGTCGACAAGACGTTCAACGCCGGCGTGAAGGTCGAGACGGCCACCATTGACCGCCGCGACATGCAGTTCTCGTACATGGACGGCGAGTACTTCGTCTTCATGGACATGGACACGTACGACCAGCTCATGGTCGACCGCAAGGCTGTCGGCGACGCCGCCAACTTCCTGATCGAGGGCTTCACCGCCTCCGTCGCCCAGCACGAGGGCGAGGTGCTCTACGTCGAGCTGCCGGCCGCCGTCGAGCTGACCATCCAGCACACCGACCCGGGCGTCCAGGGCGACCGCTCCACCGGTGGCACCAAGCCCGCCACGCTGGAGACCGGTTACGAGATCGGCGTCCCGCTCTTCATCACCACGGGTGAGAAGATCAAGGTCGACACCCGCACGGGCGACTACCTCGGCCGGGTGAACAGCTAACCGTGGCTGCTCGGAACACGGCCCGCAAGCGAGCCTTCCAGATCCTCTTCGAGGCCGACCAGCGCGGTGAGTCCGTGCAGACGGTCCTCGCGGACTGGGTGCGGCACTCGCGGTCCGATACCCGTCAGCCGCCGGTCACCGAGTACACGATGGAGCTCGTCGAGGGGTACGCGCAGTACGCCGACCGGATCGACGACCTCATCATCACCTACGCCGTGGACTGGGAGATCGACCGCATGCCGGTCGTCGACCGGAACATCCTGCGGCTCGGTGCGTACGAGCTGATCTGGGTGGACGGGACGCCGGACGCGGTGGTGATCGATGAGGCGGTCCAGCTCGCCAAGGAGTTCTCCACCGATGACTCCCCGTCCTTCGTGAACGGGCTGCTGGCCCGCTTCAAGGACCTCAAGCCGAACCTTCGCCGGGAGTCGTAGCTTCCGGCGGCGTTCAGCCCACGAAGGGCCCACGGTCGTGCGACCGTGGGCCCTTCGGCGTGCGACCCCTGGGTGGAGTCCGGTGCAGCGGCCCGGGGCGTCCCTGTCCTCGATCGCCGGACGGGCTTGATGGGTGCGCCGGCCCCGGTACGGGGTCGCGCCGCCCGTGGTGCGGTGGTGGGTGGCCCGGGGCCACTCCGGGGCCCGACCGGCCGTCGCGCGTCTGCGGCGATTCGTTCGTCCGGGGGTAGGGCGCAAGGGATGCAGGGGTGGGGCCGTTCAGGGGAACGGAGTCCCCGCAGGGGCGGGCGAACGTGCCGGTACGCACTCGAGCCCGTCCGGCGATCGAGGACGGAACCCTCGCCCCGGACCCGGGCAGCAAAAAACGCCGGGATGCCGGGGCCCGAATGGGGACCCGGTCAACCCGGCGTTACGTTTCTTCGCGGCTTCAGACCCGCACGTCAGCCCTCGTCGTGGGCGACCGCGCGGCGCGCGTCCGCGTCCAGGACGCCCCAGCTGATCAGCTGCTCGGTGAGCACGGACGGCGACTGGTCGTAGATCACGGCCAGCGTGCGCAGGTCGTCCTGGCGGATCGAGAGCACCTTGCCGTTGTAGTCACCGCGCTGGCTCTGGATCGTCGCCGCATAGCGCTGCAGCGGTCCGGCCTTCTCCGGCGGGACGTGGGCGAGGCGCTCCAGGTCCAGGACAAGCTTGGGCGGCGGCTCGGCGGCCCCGCCGGGCGTCGTGCCGGGCAGAAGCTCCTGCACCGGGACACCGTAGAAGTCCGCCAGCTCGGCGAGACGCTGTACGGTCACGGCACGGTCGCCGCGCTCGTACGAACCGACCACGACGGCCTTCCAGCGGCCCTGGGACTTCTCCTCCACGCCGTGGAGGGAGAGGCCCTGCTGGGTGCGGATTGCGCGGAGCTTGGCCCCGAGCTGTTTTGCGTATTCGCTGGACATAAGGCTCCCCGGACGAAGTCTGGTAACTCACTGTGAGGTTACGCAGCGTTACTTGGATGCGTCAAGCCGAGTGGTCCGCACCGGCACCTCCCGGGGTTGTGACCAAGGCTCCGCGCAAGGCCTGGTAACGTTGATGAAGCAAATTTCGACGTCCTTTAAGGTCCGTCCAGTGAGGCGGAGAAGGAGGTCCGTTTCTTATGGACGCACAGCACGAAGCCACCGGCAATGCGGCACGCCCCGTTCTCGAGGCTCCCGACATCGCCCGAGTTCTGACTCGAATCGCCCACGAAATCGTCGAACGCGCCAAGGGCGCCGACGACGTGGTGCTCCTCGGCATCCCGACACGCGGCGTCTTCCTCGCCCGTCGGCTGGCCGACAAGCTCGAAGAGATCACCGGCCGGAAGGTGCCGGTCGGCTCCCTCGACATCACCATGTACCGCGACGACCTGCGACTGCGCCCGGCGCGCGCCCTGGCCCGCACCGAGATCCCCGGCGAGGGCATCGAGGGCCGGCTGGTCGTCCTGGTGGACGATGTGCTCTTCTCCGGCCGTACGATCCGCGCCGCGCTCGACGCGCTCGGCGACATCGGCCGCCCCCGCGCGGTGCAACTCGCGGTCCTTGTCGACCGTGGCCACCGCGAACTCCCGATCCGCGCCGATTACGTCGGCAAGAACCTCCCCACGTCGCTGCGGGAGACGGTCAAGGTCCAGCTCGCCGAGGAGGACGGCCGCGACGCCGTGCTGCTCGGTGTCCAGCAGACCGCCCCGGCGGGCGCGCAGTAGCTGCACTCACCCGTACGGCCGACATCCGGTCGTACGACTGCTTCCGCACGCCCGCATGCCTGAACCCTCCAGCCACCCGGAGAACACCCAGATGAAGCGTCACCTCATCTCGGCCGCCGACCTCACCCGCGACGACGCCGTGCTGATCCTCGACACCGCCGAGGAGATGGCCCGCGTCGCCGACCGGCCGATCAAGAAGCTCCCGACCCTGCGCGGCCGCACCGTCGTCAACCTCTTCTTCGAGGACTCGACGCGTACCCGCATCTCCTTCGAGGCCGCCGCCAAGCGCCTCTCCGCCGATGTCATCAACTTCTCCGCGAAGGGCTCGTCCGTCTCCAAGGGCGAGTCGCTCAAGGACACCGCGCTGACCCTGGAGGCGATGGGCGCGGACGCCGTCGTCATCCGGCACGGTGCCTCCGGCGCCCCGTACCGCCTCGCCACCTCCGGCTGGATCGACGGTGCCGTCGTCAACGCCGGTGACGGCACGCACGAGCACCCCACCCAGGCGCTCCTGGACGCCTTCACCATGCGCCGCAGGCTGGTCGGAGCCGATGCCGGGCTCGGCCGGGACCTGGAAGGACGACGGATCACGATCGTCGGCGACATCCTGCACAGCCGGGTCGCCCGCTCCAACGTGCACCTGCTGAACACCCTCGGCGCCCACGTCACGCTGGTGGCCCCGCCGACCCTGGTCCCGGTCGGTGTCGAGCAGTGGCCGTGCGACGTCAGCTACAGCCTCGACGAGGTGCTGCCGAAGTCCGACGCGGTGATGATGCTGCGTGTGCAGCGTGAACGGATGAACGCCGCGTACTTCCCGACCGAGCGCGAGTACTCACGCCGCTACGGCCTGGACGGCGAGCGCATGGCGAAGATGCCCGGGCACGCCATCGTCATGCACCCCGGCCCGATGGTCCGCGGCATGGAGATCACCGCCGAGGTCGCCGACTCCGACCGGTGCACGGTCGTCGAGCAGGTCGCCAACGGCGTCTCGATCCGCATGGCGGTCCTGTATCTGCTGCTGGGCGGCTCCGAGCCCGCCGCACCCTCCCACCCGTCGCCCGCCGCCACCCTTGATCGAAGCGCTGCGCGCCCTGCCGATTCCGAGGAGAACAAGTAACCATGAGCAAGATCCTTATTCGCGGCGCGAAGGTCCTCGGTGGCGAGCCGCAGGACGTCCTGATCGACGGCGAGACCATTGCACAGGTCGGTACCGGTATCGATGCCGGTGACGCCGTGGTGGTCGAGGCCGAGGGACAGATCCTGCTCCCCGGGCTGGTCGACCTCCACACCCACCTGCGCGAGCCCGGCCGTGAGGACTCCGAGACCGTCCTCACCGGCACCAAGGCCGCGGCAGTCGGCGGCTTCACCGCCGTGCACGCCATGGCCAACACGTTCCCCGTCGCCGACACCGCCGGCGTCGTCGAGCAGGTCTGGCGGCTCGGCAAGGAGTCCGGCTACTGCGACGTGCAGCCGATCGGCGCCGTCACCGTCGGCCTGGAGGGCAAGCACCTCGCCGAGCTCGGCGCCATGCACGATTCGGCCGCCGGAGTGAAAGTCTTCTCCGACGACGGCAAGTGCGTCGACGACGCCGTGATCATGCGGCGCGCGCTGGAGTACGTGAAGGCGTTCGACGGTGTCGTCGCCCAGCACGCCCAGGAGCCCCGCCTCACCGAGGGCGCCCAGATGAACGAGGGCATCGTCTCGGCCGAGCTCGGCCTCGGAGGCTGGCCTGCCGTCGCCGAGGAGTCGATCATCGCCCGCGATGTCCTCCTCGCCGCCCACGTCGACTCCCGGGTGCACATCTGCCACCTGTCGACCGCCGGCTCCGTCGAGATCGTCCGCTGGGCCAAGTCCAAGGGCTGGAACGTCACCGCCGAGGTCACCCCGCACCACCTGCTCCTCACCGACGAACTCGTACGGTCGTACAACCCGGTCTACAAGGTGAACCCGCCGCTGCGTACCGAGGCCGATGTGATGGCCCTGCGCGAGGCGCTCGCCGACGGCACGATCGACTGCGTCGCCACCGACCACGCCCCGCACCCGCGCGAGGACAAGGACTGCGAGTGGGCCGCGGCCGCCATGGGCATGGTGGGCCTGGAGACGGCGCTCTCGGTCGTCCAGCAGACGATGGTCGAGACCGGTCTGCTCGACTGGTCGGGTGTCGCGGACCGGATGTCCGTCCGCCCCGCGGCCATCGGTCGCCTGGAAGGACACGGCCGTCCCGTCTCGGCCGGTGAGCCTGCCAACCTCACGCTGGTCGATCCGGCATACCGTGGAGTCGTGGACCCCGCGGGCTTCGCCTCCCGCAGCCGCAACACCCCGTACGAGGGGCGCGAGCTGCCGGGTCGCGTCACCCACACGTTCCTGCGGGGCCGTGCCACGGTCGTCGACGGGAAGCTCGCGTGACATCACTCACCCCCCTGTACCAGCTGGCCGCCGAGCAGAAGTCGGCGGACGTGACCGACCTGTCCGCCCGCATCAGCTGGGTGATCGGACTCGTCGTCTTCATCGCCTTCGTCTACTGGCTGATGCGCCAGGGATGGAAGTGGCGGGGAAGCCTGCAGTCGGACCTGCCGGAGCTGCCCGCCACGCCGGACGGGTACGCGGCACAGCCACCCCTGCTGACGATGACCGGCCGCTACCACGCCTCGACGACCGCCGGGCAGTGGCTCGACCGGATCGTCGCCCACGGCCTCGGCACCCGCAGCCGCGTCGAGCTCACACTGACCGAACAGGGTCTCGACGTCGTACGCCCCGGGGCGGCCGACTTCTTCGTCCCGGCAGCGCAGCTGCGTGACGCCCGGCTCGACAAGGGCATCGCGGGCAAGGTCCTCCCCGAGGGCGGCCTGCTGATCATCACCTGGGCGCTCGGCGACACGCTGATCGACTCCGGCTTCCGCTCCGACCACTCGGCCGAACACCCGGCCTGGGTCGACGCCATCCACCACCTCACCGACAGCACTACGGAAGGCATCGCGCGATGACGACCTCCACCCGGGGAGCCTCCAGGGTTCCCGCCGTACTCGTCCTGGAGGACGGCCGCGCCTTCCGCGGCCGCGCCTATGGGGCCGTGGGGGAGACCTTCGGCGAGGCGGTGTTCTCCACCGGCATGACGGGCTACCAGGAGACGCTGACCGACCCGTCGTACCACCGCCAGGTCGTCGTGATGACTGCCCCACACGTCGGCAACACCGGTGTGAACGACGAGGACCCCGAGTCGCAGCGGATCTGGGTCGCCGGATACGTGGTGCGCGACCCCGCGCGGCTGCCCTCCAACTGGCGCTCGCAGCGCTCGCTCGACGAGGAGCTGGAGCGCCAGGGCGTCGTCGGCATCAGCGGCATCGACACCCGCGCCCTCACCCGCCACCTGCGCGAGCGCGGTGCCATGCGCGTCGGCATCTTCTCCGGTGACGCCGTCGCCGACGAGGCCACGCTGCTGGCCCGCGTCAAGGAAGCCCCCGAGATGGTGGGCGCCGACCTCTCCGCCGAGGTCGCGACCAAGGAGACGTACGTCGTCCCCGCGATCGGCACGAAGAAGTTCACCGTCGCCGCGATCGACCTCGGCATCAAGGGCATGACCCCGCACCGGATGGCCGAGCGCGGCATCGAGGTGCACGTCCTGCCCGCCACCGCCACCCTCGACGAGGTGTACGCGGTCGAGCCCGACGGGGTCTTCTTCTCCAACGGCCCCGGCGACCCGGCCACCGCCGACCACCCGGTCTCCGTCATGCAGGGCGTCCTGGAGCGGAAGACGCCGCTCTTCGGCATCTGCTTCGGCAACCAGATCCTGGGTCGTGCCCTCGGCTTCGGCACCTACAAGCTGAAGTACGGCCACCGCGGCATCAACCAGCCGGTGCAGGACCGAACGACCGGCAAGGTCGAGGTCACCGCTCACAACCACGGCTTCGCCGTCGACGCTCCGCTGGACAAGGTGTCCGACACGAAGTTCGGCCGCGCCGAGGTCTCCCACGTCTGCCTGAACGACCAGGTCGTCGAGGGACTGCAACTCCTCGACCGGCCGGCCTTCAGCGTCCAGTACCACCCCGAGGCAGCCGCCGGCCCGCACGACGCCGCTTACCTCTTCGACCGTTTCGTATCCCTGATGGAGGGCCAGCGTGCCTAAGCGCTCCGATATCCAGTCCGTCCTGGTCATCGGCTCCGGCCCGATCGTCATCGGACAGGCCGCCGAGTTCGACTATTCCGGCACCCAGGCCTGCCGCGTCCTCAAGGCCGAGGGCCTGCGCGTCATCCTGGTGAACTCCAACCCGGCGACGATCATGACCGACCCGGAGATCGCCGACGCCACGTACGTCGAGCCGATCACCCCCGAGTTCGTCGAGAAGATCATCGCCAAGGAGCGCCCCGACGCGCTGCTCCCGACGCTGGGCGGCCAGACCGCGCTCAACACCGCGATCTCCATGCACGAGAAGGGTGTCCTGGAGAAGTACGGCGTCGAGCTCATCGGCGCCAATGTCGAGGCCATCAACAAGGGCGAGGACCGGGACCTCTTCAAGGGCGTCGTCGAAGCCGTCAACGCCAAGATCGGCCACGGCGAGTCCGCCCGCTCCGTCATCTGCCACTCGATGGACGACGTCCTCAAGGGCGTCGAGACGCTCGGCGGCTACCCCGTCGTCGTCCGCCCCTCCTTCACCATGGGCGGCGCCGGCTCCGGCTTCGCGCACGACGAGGAGGAGCTGCGCCGGATCGCCGGTCAGGGCCTCACGCTCTCCCCGACCACCGAGGTGCTCCTGGAGGAGTCCATCCTCGGCTGGAAGGAGTACGAGCTGGAGCTGATGCGCGACAAGCACGACAACGTCGTGGTCGTCTGCTCCATCGAGAACTTCGACCCGATGGGCGTCCACACGGGTGACTCGATCACCGTGGCCCCGGCGATGACGCTCACCGACCGCGAGTACCAGCGGCTGCGCGACATCGGCATCGCGATCATCCGCGAGGTCGGCGTCGACACCGGCGGCTGCAACATCCAGTTCGCCATCGATCCGACCGACGGCCGCGTCATCGTGATCGAGATGAACCCGCGCGTCTCCCGCTCCTCGGCGCTGGCGTCGAAGGCCACCGGCTTCCCGATCGCCAAGATCGCCGCCAAGCTGGCCGTCGGCTACACGCTCGACGAGATCCCCAACGACATCACCGAGAAGACCCCGGCCTCCTTCGAGCCGACGCTCGACTACGTCGTGGTCAAGGCCCCGCGGTTCGCGTTCGAGAAGTTCCCGTCCGCCGACTCCACCCTCACCACCACCATGAAGTCGGTGGGCGAGGCCATGGCGATCGGCCGCAACTTCACCGAGGCGCTGCAGAAGGCGCTGCGCTCCCTGGAGAAGAAGGGCTCGCAGTTCACCTTCATCGGCGAGACCGGCGACAAGGCCGAGCTGCTGGCCGAGGCGGTCCGGCCGACCGACGGCCGTATCAACACCGTCATGCAGGCGATCCGGGCCGGCGCCACCCAGGAAGAGGTCTTCGACGCCACGAAGATCGACCCCTGGTTCGTCGACCAGCTGTTCCTGATCAAGGAGATCGCCGACGAGCTGGCCGCCGCCGACAAGCTCGACCCCGAGCTGCTCGCCGAGGCCAAGCGGCACGGCTTCTCCGACGCCCAGATCGCCGAGATCCGCGATCTGCGCGAGGACGTCGTCCGCGAGGTGCGGCACGCGCTCGGCATCCGCCCGGTCTACAAGACGGTCGACACCTGCGCCGCCGAGTTCGCCGCGAACACGCCGTACTTCTACTCCTCGTACGACGAGGAGAGCGAGGTCGCGACCCGCACCAAGCCCGCGGTGATCATCCTCGGCTCGGGCCCCAACCGCATCGGCCAGGGCATCGAGTTCGACTACTCCTGCGTCCACGCCTCCTTCGCGCTGAGCGACGCCGGCTACGAGACCGTGATGGTCAACTGCAACCCGGAGACGGTCTCCACCGACTACGACACCTCCGACCGCCTGTACTTCGAGCCGCTGACGCTCGAGGACGTGCTGGAGATCGTGCACGCCGAGTCCCTCGCGGGCCCGATCGCCGGTGTCATCGTCCAGCTCGGCGGCCAGACCCCGCTGGGCCTGTCGCAGGCGCTCAAGGACAACGGCGTGCCGATCGTCGGCACCTCGCCGGAGGCGATCCATGCCGCCGAGGACCGCGGCGCCTTCGGCCGCGTCCTGGCCGAGGCCGGGCTCCCGGCCCCCAAGCACGGCACCGCCACCACCTTCTCCGAGGCCAAGGCCATCGCCGACGAGATCGGCTACCCGGTCCTCGTACGCCCGTCGTACGTGCTCGGCGGCCGCGGCATGGAGATCGTGTACGACGAGACGCGGCTGTCCTCGTACATCGCCGAGTCCACCGAGATCAGCCCCACCCGGCCGGTCCTGGTCGACCGCTTCCTCGACGACGCCATCGAGATCGACGTCGACGCGCTGTACGACGGCACCGAGCTCTACCTCGGCGGCGTCATGGAGCACATCGAGGAGGCCGGCATCCACTCCGGCGACTCCGCCTGCGCGCTGCCCCCGATCACCCTCGGCGGCTACGACATCAAGCGGCTTCGGGCCTCCACCGAGGGCATCGCCAAGGGCGTCGGGGTCCGCGGACTGATCAACATCCAGTTCGCGCTCTCCGGCGACATCCTGTACGTCCTGGAGGCCAACCCGCGCGCCTCGCGAACCGTCCCCTTCACCTCGAAGGCGACCGCGGTCCCGCTCGCCAAGGCCGCCGCCCGCATCTCGCTGGGCGCGACCATCGCCGAGCTGCGCGAGGAGGGTCTGCTGCCGAAGAACGGCGACGGCGGCACCCTGCCGCTCGACGCGCCGATCTCGGTCAAGGAAGCCGTCATGCCGTGGTCGCGGTTCCGCGACATCCACGGCCGCGGTGTCGACACCGTCCTCGGCCCGGAGATGCGCTCCACCGGTGAGGTCATGGGCATCGACTCGGTCTTCGGCACGGCGTACGCCAAGTCGCAGGCCGGCGCGTACGGGCCGCTGCCCACCAAGGGCCGCGCGTTCATCTCCGTCGCCAACCGCGACAAGCGCTCGATGATCTTCCCGGCGCGCGAGCTGGTCGCCCACGGCTTCGAGCTGCTGGCCACCTCCGGCACCGCCGAGGTGCTCAAGCGCAACGGCATCCACGCCACGGTCGTGCGCAAGCAGTCCGAGGGCGTCGGACCGCAGGGCGAGAGGACCATCGTCCAGCTCATCCACGACGGCGAGGTCGACCTGATCGTCAACACGCCGTACGGAACGGGCGGCCGGCTCGACGGCTACGAGATCCGTACCGCGGCCGTCGCCCGGTCCGTGCCGTGCCTCACGACGGTCCAGGCGCTCGCCGCCGCCGTCCAGGGCATCGACGCACTCAACCACGGAGACGTCGGCGTACGTTCCCTCCAGGAACACGCGGAACATCTGACCGCGGCGCGCGACTAGCAGGCCCAGCAGGGGGACACCGGAAGCGGTGTCCCCCTCTCTGTGAGGACACCGAGGACACCCCGATGTACAAGTTCTTCTTCCAGCTGGTCTTCAAGCGGATGGACCCGGAGCAGGCCCACTACCTGGCCTTCCGGTGGATCCGTCTCGCGGCCCGCATCCCCGTGCTGCGTACGTTCGTCGCAGCGGCGCTCGCCCCCCGCTACAAGGAGCTGCGCACCGAGGCCCTCGGCCTGCGCATGCACGGCCCGTTCGGCCTCGCCGCAGGCTTCGACAAGAACGCCGTCGCGATCGACGGCATGTCGATGCTCGGCTTCGACCACATCGAGATCGGTACGGTCACCGGCGAGCCGCAGCCCGGCAATCCCAAGAAGCGCCTCTTCCGCCTTGTGGCGGACCGCGCGCTGATCAACCGCATGGGCTTCAACAACGAGGGCTCCGCGGCCGTGGCCGAGCGCCTGGCCACCCGCAACCCGGTCTTCCGGACCACGGTCGGCGTCAACATCGGCAAGACCAAGGTCGTGCCGGAGGCAGAAGCCGTCGGCGACTACGTGAAGTCGACCGAACGGCTCGCCCGCCACGCCGACTACCTCGTCGTCAACGTCTCCTCGCCCAACACGCCCGGCCTGCGCAACCTCCAGGCCACCGAAGCCCTGCGCCCGCTGCTCACCGCCGTGCGCGAGGCGGCCGACCGGACCGTCACCGACCGCCGGGTCCCGCTCCTCGTCAAGATCGCCCCTGATCTCGCGGACGAGGACGTCGACGCGGTCGCCGACCTCGCGGTCGAGCTGGGCCTGGACGGCATCATCGCCACCAACACCACCATCGCCCGCGAGGGCCTCGGGCTGAAGTCCTCGCCGTCGCTGGTCGAGGAGACCGGCGGACTCTCCGGCGCGCCCCTGAAGGCGCGTTCCCTGGAGGTCCTGCAGCGGCTCTACGCGCGCGTCGGCGACGAGATCACCCTCGTGGGGGTCGGCGGCATCGAGACCGCCGAGGACGCCTGGCAGCGCATCCTCGCCGGCGCCACCCTCGTCCAGGGCTACAGCGCCTTCATCTACGAGGGCCCGTTCTACGCCCGCGCGATCCACAAGGGCCTGGCCGCGCGCCTCGCAGCCTCCCCGTTCGCCACCCTCGCCGAGGCCGTCGGCGCCGAGACCCGGAAGGTCATGAAGTGACCATTGAACCCTTCGGCGCGCGGCTGCGCCGCGCCATGGACACCCGCGGGCCGCTCTGCGTCGGCATCGACCCGCACGCCTCGCTGCTCACCGCCTGGGGCCTGAACGACGACATCGCGGGCCTGGAGCGGTTCACCCGTACGGTCGTCGAGGCGCTGGCCGACCGGGTCGCCGTCCTCAAGCCGCAGTCCGCGTTCTTCGAGCGGTTCGGATCGCGCGGCATCGCCGTCCTGGAGAAGGCCGTAGAGGAGTCGCGGGCGGCCGGGGCGCTCGTCCTGATGGACGCCAAGCGCGGCGACATCGGCTCCACCATGGGCGCCTACGCGGCGACCTACCTGGACGAGGGCTCGCCGCTCTTCTCGGACGCGCTCACCGTCTCGCCGTACCTCGGCTTCGGTTCGCTGCGACCGGCGCTCGACGCGGCCGTCCTCTCCGGTTCGGGCGTCTTCGTCCTCGGCCTCACCTCCAACCCGGAGGGCGCCGAGGTGCAGCGCGCCACCGCCGCCGACGGCCGGTCGCTGGCCCAGCTGATGCTCGACCACGTGGCCGCCGAGAACGAGGGCGCCACGCCGCTCGGCTCGGTCGGTGCGGTGATCGGCGCCACACTCGGCGATGCGGGGGTGAACCTGGCGGTCAACGGACCGCTGCTGGCCCCCGGCATCGGTGCGCAGGGCGCCACCCCCGCCGATCTCCCGGGCGTCTTCGGCGCCGCGGTGGGCAATGTGCTGCCGAGCGTGAGCCGGGGCGTGCTGCGCCACGGACCCGACGCGTCCGGGCTGCGCGAAGCCGCCGATCGGCTCACGGACGAGGTCCGCGCGGCCGTCCCGGCAAGCTGACGATGCCACGTAAAAGCGTGTTGGCGGAATCCTGACCAAAAATCTCGGTAGTTATGCCTGAAATGCCCTGGTCGGCTAAGGCTGACCAGGACTTTTCGTCTGTTCTCGCTGACTCGGGCGGCCTTGGCCGCTAGTCTCCGTCGAGAGCCAACGTGCACAGGTTGTTCGTTGCTCACCAGGTGTGGGGCGATTAAGTTCCTCACCGGTCCGTATCCGACAGATCGACATCCGAGGTGACGTAGGCGTGGCTCTTCCGCCCCTTACCCCTGAACAGCGCGCAGCCGCGCTCGAAAAGGCCGCCGCGGCTCGCCGGGAGCGGGCCGAGGTCAAGAATCGACTCAAGCACTCCGGCGCTTCCCTCCACGAGGTCATCAAGCAGGGCCAGGAGAACGACGTCATCGGCAAGATGAAGGTCTCCGCCCTTCTCGAGTCCCTGCCCGGCGTGGGCAAGGTCCGCGCCAAGCAGATCATGGAGCGGCTCGGGATCTCCGAGAGCCGCCGGGTCCGGGGTCTCGGCTCCAACCAGATTGCTTCCCTGGAGCGAGAGTTCGGCGGCTCTCCCGTCTGACGTTCTCAGGCACCCCTGAGAACGGGGATAATCGCTCCATGGCTGCAACATCCCGGGGGACGTCCCCCGTACCCCCGGACGTACGTCCGCGGCTGACCGTGCTCTCCGGCCCCTCCGGGGTCGGCAAGAGCACGGTCGTCGCTCATATGCGCAAGGTCCACCCAGAGGTCTGGCTCTCGGTGTCGGCGACGACCCGTCGGCCGCGCCCCGGCGAGCGCAACGGCGTCCACTACTTTTTCGTGGACAACGACGAGTTCGACAAGCTGATCGCCAACGGCGAGCTGCTCGAGTGGGCCGAGTTCGCCGGCAACCGCTACGGCACACCGCGCCGGGCCGTGCTCGAACGCCTGGAGGCGGGCGAACCGGTCCTCCTGGAGATCGATCTCCAGGGGGCGCGACTGGTCCGTCAGTCGATGCCCGACGCGAGGCTGGTCTTCCTCGCCCCGCCCAGCTGGGACGAGCTGGTGCGCCGGCTCACCGGCCGCGGAACCGAGGCGCCGGACGTCATCGAGCGACGGCTCGCCGCCGCGAAGGTCGAACTCGCCGCCGAATCCGAGTTCGATACGACGCTGGTCAACACCTCCGTCGAGGACGTGGCACGCGAGCTGCTAGCCTTGATGTTGCAGACTTCCGCCCGCCGTGAGAGCAGCGACTGACGCAGCCGACCCGGATCGCCACCCCGGCGGAACCCGCACTGTCAAAGATCTCTTTGATTTTTACCCCCTTCGGAAGGCAGAGAGTGTCCTCTTCCATCACCACGCCCGAGGGCATCATCAACCCGCCGATTGATGAGCTCCTCGAGGCCACCGACTCGAAGTACAGCCTTGTGATCTACGCCGCCAAGCGCGCGCGCCAGATCAATGCGTACTACTCGCAGCTCGGCGAGGGCCTCCTCGAGTACGTCGGTCCGCTCGTCGACACGCACGTGCACGAGAAGCCGCTGTCGATCGCGCTCCGCGAGATCAACGCGGGCCTGCTGACCTCCGAGGCCATCGAAGGCCCCGCGCAGTAAGCAGGAATTGCACCTTCACCACAGGCCCGGCGGTCACCACTGCCGGGCCTGTGGTGTGTCCGGGGCTGTGGGAGCCGCTCGGACGCCGTGAGGCAGCATGGGGGTGTACGTATCCGAGTACGTACCCGAGTGCGGGGAGACGCAGTGGAGAAGCCGAAGGTCGTTCTGGGGGTCAGCGGGGGCATCGCCGCCTACAAGGCGTGTGAGCTGCTGCGGCGGCTGACCGAGTCCGGTCATGACGTACGCGTCGTCCCGACCGGGTCGGCGCTGAACTTCGTGGGCGCCGCGACCTGGTCGGCGCTCTCCGGTCACCCCGTGTCGACCGAGGTGTGGAACGACGTCCACGAGGTGCCGCACGTGCGCATCGGCCAGGGCGCCGACCTCGTCGTGGTCGCCCCCGCCACCGCCGACATGCTGGCCAAGGCCGCCCACGGCCTCGCCGACGACCTCCTTACCAACACGCTCCTCACCGCCCGCTGTCCGGTGGTCTTCGCGCCCGCCATGCACACCGAGATGTGGGAGCACCCCGCCACGCAGGAGAACGTCGCCACGCTCCGCCGGCGCGGCGCCGTCGTCATCGAGCCGGCCGTCGGCCGACTCACCGGCGTCGACACCGGCAAGGGCCGGCTGCCCGACCCCGGCGAGATCTTCGAGGTCTGCCGCCGGGTGCTGGCCCGCGGGCCCGTCGAACCCGATCTGGCGGGCCGCCACGTGGTGATCAGCGCGGGCGGTACCCGGGAGCCGCTCGACCCGGTCCGCTACCTCGGCAACCGCTCCTCCGGCAAGCAGGGGTACGCGCTCGCCCGCACCGCGGTCGCCCGCGGCGCCCGCGTCACCCTCATCGAGGCCAACACCGGAATGCCCGACCCGTCCGGCGCCGATGTCGTGCGGGTCGGCACCGCGGTGCAGCTGCGAGAAGCCGTGCTGAAGGCCGCGTCCGACGCCGATGTCGTGGTGATGGCGGCCGCGGTCGCCGACTTCCGCCCGGCCGAGTACGCCCAGGGGAAGATCAAGAAGAAGGACGGCCAGGAGCCCGCCCCGATCACGCTCGTACGCAATCCCGACATCCTCGCCGAGGTCTCCGCCGAGCGGGCCACGCCGGGCCAGATCGTCGTCGGCTTCGCCGCCGAGACCGACAACGTCCTCGCCAACGGCCGGGAGAAGCTCCGCCGCAAGGGCTGCGATCTCCTTGTCGTCAATGAGGTGGGGGAGCGCAAGACCTTCGGTTCCGAGGAGAACGAAGCGGTGGTGCTCGCGGCCGACGGCGGCGAGACCCCCGTGCCCTACGGCCCCAAGGAAGGACTCGCCGACACGATCTGGGATCTTGTGTCGGCACGTTTCGTGTGAATTCCCCGTTTCTCCCCTCTCTGGAGCCCAAAATCCCTTAAAAATGGGCATACAGGGCTTCTTTGGGGAGTGATTGTCGTACCGCAGCAAGCAGTGCCGCACGTCACAGAACTTCCAAAAGGCGAGACACGTTGTCCGACAACCGATAGCGACCGATAAACTGGGTCGCGGACCGTGTCGGGCGCAGCTCCCGGAAGTCCGCCAATGATCAGCCAGCAGCCGCTGCAACCCCAGGGAGCGATGTGTCCCGCCGTCTCTTCACCTCGGAATCTGTCACCGAGGGTCACCCCGACAAGATCGCTGACCAGATCAGCGACACCATTCTCGACGCCCTCCTGCGCGAGGACCCGACTTCGCGCGTCGCCGTCGAGACCTTGATCACCACCGGTCTGGTGCATGTCGCGGGTGAGGTCACGACCAAGGCCTACGCCGACATCCCGACGCTGGTGCGCAACAAGATCCTGGAGATCGGTTACGACTCCTCCAAAAAGGGCTTCGACGGCGCCTCCTGCGGCGTCTCGGTGTCCATCGGCGCACAGTCCGCGGACATCGCGCAGGGCGTCGACACGGCGTACGAGAAGCGTGTCGAGGGCGACGAGGACGAGCTCGACAAGCAGGGCGCGGGCGACCAGGGCCTGATGTTCGGCTACGCCTGCGACGAGACCCCGGAGCTCATGCCGCTCCCGATCTACGTGGCGCACCGCCTCTCGCGCCGGCTGTCCGAGGTCCGCAAGAACGGGACCATCCCCTACCTGCGTCCCGACGGCAAGACGCAGGTCACCATCGAGTACGACGGCGACAAGGCCGTCCGTCTCGACACGGTCGTCGTCTCCTCGCAGCACGCCAGCGACATCGACCTCGACTCGCTGCTCGCCCCCGACATCCGCGAATTCGTCGTCGAGCACGTCCTCGCGCAGCTGATCGAGGACGGCATCAAGCTGGACACCGACGGTTACCGGCTGCTGGTGAACCCGACCGGCCGCTTCGAGATCGGCGGCCCGATGGGCGACGCCGGTCTGACCGGCCGCAAGATCATCATCGACACCTACGGCGGCATGGCCCGCCACGGCGGCGGTGCCTTCTCGGGCAAGGACCCGTCGAAGGTGGACCGCTCGGCGGCGTACGCGATGCGCTGGGTCGCCAAGAACGTCGTCGCAGCGGGCCTCGCGGCGCGCTGCGAGGTGCAGGTGGCGTACGCGATCGGCAAGGCCGAGCCGGTCGGCCTGTTCGTCGAGACGTTCGGCACCGCCGCGATCGAGACCGAGAAGATCGAGCACGCCATCGGCGAGGTCTTCGACCTCCGCCCGGCCGCGATCATCCGCGACCTCGACCTGCTGCGTCCGATCTACGCCCAGACCGCGGCGTACGGCCACTTCGGCCGCGAGCTTCCCGACTTCACCTGGGAGCGCACCGACCGCGTGGAAGCACTGCGCAAGGCGGCCGGGCTGTAAGCCTGCCGCTCTCGCCCGTACGCCGGGGCCCGGACGCCGCACGCGGTGTCCGGGCCCCGGCGCGTGCGGCCCCGACCGGCCGGGGAGAGCGGTCCCGGGCAGGGGCCGCTGTCAGTGGTGTCTGGTAGGAATTTGGCTGTGAGCAGCGACAACGAGCAGTCCGTGGAGCCCGAGGGTGGGGCGCCGGAGCAGCTTGCGCTCATTCGGGAGACCGTACGGAAGGCGAACGTGCCGCGGGCCAAGCCGCGGACCTGGCGGGGGGCCGCACTCGCCAAGGAGCTGCCCGTCGCCCGGGTGCTGGTCAACAAGGGTGTGCTCCACCTCGACCAGTACTTCGACTACGCCGTGCCGGAAGAGCTCGACGCCGAGGCGCAGCCCGGTGTGCGGGTTCGGGTGCGGTTCGGGGCCGGGGGGCGCAATGTCCGCGGCGGGCGCCGTGAGGGCGGCGGGCTGATCGACGGGTTCCTCATCGAACGGCGTGCCGAGTCGGACTACCCGGGGGCGCTCGCCGCGCTCGCCTATGTCGTATCGCCCGAGCCGGTGCTCGGACCCGAGCTCCTCGCCCTGTCCCGTGCGGTGGCCGACCGGTACGCGGGCAGTCTCGCCGATGTGCTGCAGCTCGCCGTGCCGCCCAGGAACGGACGGGCCGAGTCCAAGCCGTCGCCGGAACCGCTGCCGCCGCCTCCGGCGCCGTCGGCCGGGAGCTGGGAGCGGTACGAGCAGGGGCCCGCGTTCCTGCGGGCGCTGGCCGAGGGCGGGGCGCCCAGGGCCGTATGGACCGCGCTGCCGGGCCCGCACTGGTCGCAGGAGATCGCCAGGGCGGTCGCCGCGACCCTCGTCTCCGGGCGGGGTGCGCTCGTCGTCGTACCGGACGGGCGCAGTGCCGGGCGGGTGGACGCCGCGCTCACGGAGCTGCTGGGGGCGGGCCGCCATGCGCTGCTGACCGCCGACTCCGGGCCCGAGAAGCGGTACCGGGAGTGGCTCGCCGTGCGGCGCGGATCCGTGCGCGCGGTGGTCGGGACGCGGGCCGCCATGTTCGCACCGGTCGCGGATCTGGGCCTGGTCGCCGTGTGGGACGACGGCGACTCCAGCCACAGCGACGACAACGCCCCGTTCCCGCATGTCCGGGAGGTTCTGGAGCTGCGGGCCGCGCACGGCCGGTGCGCGTTCCTGCTCGGCGGGACGAACTGCACGGTGGAGGCCGCCCAGCTGGTGGAGAGCGGCTGGGCGCTGCCGCTGCGCGCGGACCGGGAACAGCTGCGGATCGCGGCGCCGCTGATCCGTACCGTCGGCGACGGCGAGCTGGCCCGGGACGGGGCGGCCCGGGCGGCGCGGCTGCCCAGCCTGGCCTGGCAGACCGTGCGGGACGGGCTGCGCAGTGGACCGGTGCTGGTGCAGGTGCCGCGTCGTGGGTACGCACCCCGGCTGGCCTGCGAGCGCTGCCGCGAGCCCGCCCGGTGCCGTCACTGCGCGGGACCGCTGGAGGCACCGGACCAGCGGGATCTCAACTGCGCCTGGTGCGGTCGGGCCGAAACCGCCTGGCACTGTGTCGCCTGCGGCGCCAACCGGCTGCGGGCCCGGATCGTCGGCGCCCGCCGGACCGCAGAGGAGCTCGGCCGGGCGTTCCCCGCCGTGCCGGTGCGCACGTCCGGGCGCGACCACATCCTGGACTCCGTGCCCGATGTGCCCGCGCTGGTGGTCAGCACCCCCGGCGCGGAGCCCGTCGCCGACGGCGGCTACGCGGCCGCGCTGCTGCTCGACGGCTGGGCGATGGTCGGGCGCCCCGACCTGAGGGCCGGCGAGGAGGCGCTGCGCCGCTGGACCGCCGCGGCCTCACTGGTACGGGGGCAGCAGGAAGGCGGCACGGTGGTGATCGTCGCCGAACCGACGCTGCGGCCGGTCCAGGCGCTGGTGCGCTGGGACCCGGTCGGCCACGCCCGCCGCGAGCTGGCGGAACGCGCCGAGCTGGGCTTCCCGCCGGTATCCCGGATGGCCTCGGTGACCGGCCCGCCGGAGGCGCTCGCCGCCTTCCTCGCCGCCGCGGAACTGCCGCCGGATGCGGAGGTACTCGGCCCGGTCCCGGTGCCGCGCACCGAACCCGGCAGACCGCGCAGACCGTGGGACGCGCCGGTGGGGGAGAGCTGGGAGCGGGCATTGCTCCGGGTGCCGCCGGGCAGCGGCGCCGCACTCGCCGCCGCTCTGAAGACGGCGCAGGCGGCGCGGATGGCCCGGGGGAACGGCGATCCGGTACGGATCAGGATCGATCCCCCGGACATCGGCTGACCGGACGTGCGCAAGTCACATACGACTGCCCCTCGTGCGTCGGGCACGGCGGGGCAGAGGGGGTTCGGTCAGCCGTTGCGCGGGCCGGGGAAGACGCCGGGGCGCAGGTCCTCGCGCAGGGACGGGCGGTCCGCCGAGGGCTGGGGAGGCATCGAGCGGGCCGCGGGTACGGCGGGCAGTACCGACGACGCGCCGGACCCGGGTGTCACGGGCAGGGGACGTGTCCCCGCGGTCTCCGCGGCCACCTCCGCCGCCCCCGGCTGCGGGGTGTTCCGGCGGGCGCCGTAGCGGCGATGGACCGCCTGCTTGGTGACTCCGAGTGCGGAGCCCACCGCGTCCCAGGAGAAGCCCAGCGAGCGGTCGAAGTCCACTGCCGCCGTCACCAGGGTTTCGACGCTGTCCCGCAGTTCCTGGGCCAGCCTGACGGTGGGGGCCGGGGCCCTGCCGTAGACGACGAAGCCCGTGGACGGGCCGGAGCGGCGCGGACGGTAGACGTTGCCCAGTTGGGCCGTGAGCGTGCGCAGTGCGTCCACCTGCCGCCGGACCCGCTCGATGTCCCGCACCAACAGATGCAGGCTGGCCCGCGCTTGGGCGTCGTGGGTTGCGTGGTCGGCCATGAAGAAGCCTCTCGAACCGGCGTTGAAAGGGGCCGGACCGCACCTGGCGGCCCGCTTCGGTCAATCTCTCTTGACCAACGCGTCACCCGGGGCTGTGGTCACGCTTCAGGGGCGTACGCGCATATGCGCGGGGCGCACGGTCGTGCGTACGCCCCCGCTCTGTTGCCGCCTAGACTGGTGCGTTGCTCGTCACCGTACGTTTCGGCCTGAGAGGCAGTCAGCCACCCATGAAGCTCGTCTTCGCAGGCACCCCCGAGGTAGCCGTACCCGCCCTGGACGCCCTGATCTCCTCCGGCCGGCACGAAGTGGCCGCCGTCGTCACCCGCCCCGACGCTCCCGCCGGACGCGGCCGTCGACTGGTCGCCAGCCCCGTCGCGGAGCGCGCCGAGGAAGCCGGGATCGAGGTGCTGAAGCCCGCCCGGCTGCGCGACGAGGACTTCCTCGCGCGGCTGCGGGAGATCGCCCCGGACTGCTGCCCGGTCGTCGCCTACGGGGCGCTGCTGCCCAAGACCGCGCTCGACATTCCCGCCCGCGGCTGGGTCAATCTGCACTTCTCGCTGCTCCCGGCCTGGCGTGGCGCGGCCCCCGTGCAGCACGCGGTGATGGCCGGGGACGAGGTCACCGGTGCCTCGACCTTCCTGATCGAGGAGGGACTCGACTCCGGGCCGGTGTACGGCGTCCTCACCGAGGAGGTACGGCCCACCGACACCAGCGGCGATCTGCTCACCCGGCTCGCCTTTGCCGGCTCCGGGCTGCTCGCCGCGACCATGGACGGCATCGAGGACGGCACCCTGCACGCCGTGCCGCAGCCGGAGGAGGGCGTCACCCTCGCACCGAAGATCACCGTCGAGGACGCCCAGGTGCAGTGGTCGGCGCCCGCGCTGCGGGTCGACCGGGTGGTGCGCGGCTGCACCCCCGCCCCCGGGGCGTGGACGCTCTTCCGGGGGGAACGCCTCAAGCTGATCCAGGCCGTGCCCGTCCTGGACCGCGCCGACCTGGCGCCCGGCGAGCTGTCCGCGTCCAAGAACAATGTGTACGTCGGCACCGGATCGCACGCCGTCGAGCTGCTCTGGGTCCAGCCCCAGGGCAAGAAGCCGATGCGGGCCGCGGACTGGGCGCGCGGGGTGCGGATCGCCCTGGGGGAGCTGATCGGGGTCTGAGCCCTGTCCGGCGGCATTGTCCGGCGGGGTCGCCGGACAGGCCGTCCGGTCGCCGGTCCTGTCCTCGATCGCCGGACGGGCTTGATCCGACGGCGACGTAGGCTGGGAGGGTTCGCCCCCTCACCATCAGCGGAGCACCTTTCACGTGAACGACCAGCAGCGTCGCCGTCCCGCCAAGCCGCATCGCCGGCCCCAGAAGGACCCGGTCCGGTTCCTCGCCTTCGAAGCCCTCAGGGCTGTCGACGAACGCGATGCGTACGCCAACCTCGTCCTGCCCCCGCTGCTGAAGAAGGCACGCGCCAAGGGCGACTTCGACGCCAGGGACGCGGCGCTGGCGACCGAGCTGGTCTACGGGACGCTGCGGCGCCAGGGCACGTACGACGCGATCGTCGCGTCCTGCATCGACCGGCCGCTGCGCGAGGTCGACCCGCCGGTCCTCGACGTGCTGAACATGGGCGTCCACCAGCTGCTCGGCACGCGTATCCCCACCCACGCCGCGGTCTCCGCCAGTGTGGAGCTGGCCCGGGTGGTGCTCGGCGAGGGACGGGCGAAGTTCGTCAACGCCGTGCTGCGGAAGGTTGCCGCGGACGACCTCGACGGCTGGGTGGCGCGTGTCGCCCCGTCGTACGACGAGGACGCCGAGGACCACCTCGCCGTCGTGCACTCGCACCCGCGGTGGATCGTCTCGGCCCTCTGGGACGCGCTGGGCGGCGGCCGCGCCGGGATCGAGGATCTCCTCGAAGCCGACAACGAACGGCCCGAGGTCACCCTCGTCGCCCGCCCCGGCCGTTCCACCACCGATGAGCTGTTCACGGCCCTCGGCGACGAGAACGGGCTGCCCGGCCGCTGGTCGCCCTATGCCGTACGGATGGCCGAGGGCGGCGAGCCCGGCGCCCTGGCCGCCGTGCAGGAAGGCCGTGCCGGAGTCCAGGACGAGGGCAGCCAGCTGGTGGCCACGGCCCTCGCCAACGCGCCGGTGGACGGCAGTGACACCCGGTGGCTCGACGGCTGCGCCGGGCCGGGCGGTAAGGCCGCGCTGCTCGCCGCCCTCGCCGCCGAACGCGGCGCTGCCCTGCTCGCAGCCGAGAAGCAGCCGCACCGGGCCCGGCTCGTCGAGCGCGCGCTGGCAGGCAACCCCGGCCCGTACCAGGTCATCACCGCCGACGGCACCCGCCCGCCGTGGCAGCCCGACAGCTTCGACCGGGTCCTGATGGACGTCCCGTGCTCCGGCCTCGGCGCGCTGCGCCGGCGACCGGAGTCCCGCTGGCGCCGCCGCGCGGAGGACCTGGAGAGCTTCGCGCCGCTGCAACGGGGCCTGCTGCGGGAGGCATTGAAGGCCGTGCGGGTCGGCGGCATCGTCGGTTACGCGACCTGCTCGCCGCATCTCGCGGAGACCCGAGTGGTCGTCGAGGACGTGCTGAAGGGGCGCGGCGGTCAGCCGGTCGAGGCGGAGTGGGTGGACGCGCGCCCGCTGATGCCCGGTGTGCCCGCGCTGGGCGACGGACCCGACATCCAGCTGTGGCCGCATCTGCACGGCACGGACGCGATGTATCTGGCTCTGCTGCGGCGTACCGCGTAACGCCCGGTACCGCCGGCCTCACGCGGTGCGGTGACCTGTGCCGCGTGCGGCCGGTGGCGGAATGTCCATTCCGAGCGCCCGCAGCCGGTGTCCGGAACCGCGCGTAACGAAATTGCGGAACGAAACCCTCGCCCCTGCGGTGTGCGGTGCCGGGAGAAGGCCGCCGCCGCACGGCCTGTACCGCTGCCGATCGGGCCGACGCGGGCCGAATCGCCCGGATCGGGCAGCCGAAACCCTTGGATTTCGCGAACTGTAATGATCCCGTGAGGCTTTGGCCCGCACTCGGGCGGGGAAGTGCCGCGGAACATGGCAGGCTTGGCACATGGCCCAGATCAACCCGAGCATCCTGTCCGCCGACTTCGCTCGCCTCGCCGAGGAGGCGAAGGCCGTCGAAGGCGCCGACTGGCTTCATGTCGATGTCATGGACAACCACTTTGTGCCCAACCTGACCCTCGGCGTGCCCATCGTGGAATCGCTCAGCCGGGCCACGGACACTCCGCTGGACTGCCACCTGATGATCGACGACCCGGACCGCTGGGCGCCGCAGTACGTCGAGGCGGGGGCCGGCTCGGTCACCTTCCATGCGGAGGCCGCGGCAGCGCCGGTACGGCTGGCGCGGGAGATCCGGGCCAAGGGCGCCCGCGCCTCCATGGCGCTCAAGCCCGCGACGCCGATCGAGCCGTACGAGGACCTGCTCCCCGAGCTCGACATGCTGTTGATCATGACGGTGGAGCCGGGCTTCGGCGGCCAGGCCTTCCTGGACATCATGCTGCCGAAGATCCGCCGTACCCGTGAGCTGATCTCCAAGCACGGTCTGGAGCTGTGGCTCCAGGTCGACGGCGGGGTCTCGGAGTCCACCATCGAGCGGTGTGCCGAGGCCGGTGCGGACGTCTTTGTCGCCGGTTCCGCGGTGTACGGGGCCCAGGACCCGGCCGAGGCGGTACGCGCCCTGCGTGCCAGGGCGGACGGGACGATCGCCTCGGCGGCCTGGGCGTGCAACCACTGAAGCCGGCGGCGACGTCGGCAGTGACGACGGTTGGGCCCGGTTGCCGGTCGGCCCGGCCAAGGTCAGATGAACGCGGTCCGACGGGACCGATCAAGGATCGCCGGATCTGACAGGATGAACGGCGTATCGAGCGTGTGAACAGCAGTGAGGAGATCGCGGTGTCTGCTATGTCGGCGGGACGGTCCGCCCTGCGGATGGGGCCCGCGGAGCTGGTGCAGGCGGCGGCCATGGCCCGCCGCTTCTACCTCGAGGGAAAGTCGAAGATCCAGATCGCCGAGGAGTTCGGCGTCAGCCGCTTCAAGGTGGCCCGGGTCCTGGAGACGGCGCTCGAGCGTGACCTCGTACGGATCGAGATCCGGGTCCCCGCAGAGCTGGACGCGGAGCGTTCCGACGCGCTGCGGGCCCGCTACGGGCTGCGGCACGCGGTCGTCGTCGAGTCTCCCGCGGAGGAGCAGGACGACGCCCCGGACCCGGAGAACCTGGGTGAGGTCGCGGCCGATCTTCTCGGCGAACTGGTGAACGAAGGCGATGTCCTGGGCCTGGCCTGGGGCCGGTCCACCATCCACATGGCGGCGGCCCTCGACCGGCTGCCGCCGTGCACGGTCGTGCAGCTCACCGGGGTGTACGACGCGGGGACCGCCGAGCGCGGTTCGGTCGAGGCGGTCCGGCGGGCCGCCCAGGTCTCCGGTGGCGAGGCCCACCCGATCTATGCGCCGATGCTGCTGCCCGACCCGGCCACGGCCGCCGCGCTGCGCCACCAGACCGGCATCGCCCGCGCCTTCGAGTACTTCGACAAGGTGACGGTCGCCGCGGTCTCCATCGGCTCCTGGGAGCCGGGTATCTCCACCGTCCACGACATGCTGACCGACGAGGAGCGGGAGCACTACGCGTCGCTCGGCGTCGCCGCCGAGATGTCCGCGCACCTCTTCGACACGGAGGGGCGCCGGGTCGGCCGCGACCTGGGCGAGCGGTGCATCACCGTCGAGGCGGACCGGCTGCGGCGGATCCCCGAGGTGGTGGCGATCGCGGGCGGCCAGCGCAAGGCGGCGGCGATCGGGGCGGTCCTGCGGTCCGGTCTGGTCACCAGCCTGGTGACGGACACATCAGCCGCGGAATATCTGCTGACGGAGTCCGCGGCGCCGCGGCGTCCCGCACTGGAGCGGGCCGACCCGGACGGGGTCTGAGCGGGACCGGGCGGCGTCCTGGACGGGCCGCCCGGCGGGGCCACCGCGCCTCGGCCGCCGGACGGGCTCCACGCCCCGCCCGGTGGCCGATGCGATGCGCTCCGGGGTCAGTCCTGCCGTACGCCCAGGACCGTTGACTCCAGGTACTGCTGCGGCTCCTTGTACTGGCTGACGTCCGCCGGGTTGTAGCGCGGCGTCTGCCGTGACCAGTCCAGATTGCCGCGCATCCAGCTCCGCATCCCGTTCAGGTACGGGACGAGCATCCCGGACAGCAGCGGGTAGGCCGTCACCAGCTCGGCCTCGGCGGTCAGGAAGCGCTCCGTCTCCCTGGCGATCTCCGCGCAGACGTGCTCGAGCGCCTGCTGCTTGCCGTATCCGCGGTGGTGCCGGACCAGGTGGACGAGGTTGTGGATCTCGCCGAGGACCTGTTCCTTCTCGTACGAGTACACGTCATTGGCCCAGCACACGACATTGCACGAGGCTTCGAGAGCGACGATGAACCGGGGGTCGTTGTGGATCGACTCGGGTGCCTCGATACCGGCCACGATCTCTATCAGGTCCATGCAGACATGTATGGCGCCGGTGTGCCGCCGCTTGGCGATGTACGTCTCCTCGGACGGCACGACACCGTTCGCCCGGTTCCCCGCCTCCCAGGTGGCGGCCGTGGTGAGGTACGTGATCAGGTGCCAGGCGAACCGTCGCAGCCAGTGCGCGGCCGCGTTCGGCGTCGTCCGTTCCCACAGGTCGACCAGGGCGACCACCGCGGCCGGCAGCTCCTCGTCCGGCAGCGGGCCGACGCCGGTGCCCTGGACCACCGCGCGCATCAGCGCCACCACGTCGCGCACCCGGGCCGGGCTGCGGCCGAGATGGCCGTCGTCGAGCTGGTCGTCGACGAGAAACAGCCAGACGAACCAGTCGGCGACGAGATCGAGATTCTCGGCGTTCGCGGTCGGATACACCATGCCGACGAACGCGCCGAAGTCGGCTTGCTCGAAGCGCTCCCTGGCTGAATCCCGGTGTACCAGACCGGTGCTGCGCGTCCAGCTGTCGAGGTGTGCACGGGTATGCGCGACGTGCGGGTTCGTCTGCTGGGGGAACGGGCAGTAGATGTCCGGCAGTTCGTTCTCCACGGGCGGGTCTGGATCCTCTCCGGTCGTACGTGTGACGGAAGTCGGGGCCGTTCCGCCTGTTCCTCGGGACCTGGTTGCGACCCGCGGGACCTGCGCGTTTGAAGCTACCTGACCCCTTGTTATCAGGTCCAGGGAAGATGATCGCGAATGGTTGAAAGCTGGTCGGGTAGTGTCTGTGGGTAAGGCAGGTTCCACTTGCCCGGGACTCCCGCACGCGGCCCTTGTAGGAACGCACGAACGCGGGAGTCGTTTGCTGTGTCTTCAGGGCAGCGACCTGCGCGGTTTCGTATGAAAAAATGAGCCTTATGCGTTTTCTTGAGCCCGGCACCGGTCGCTACACAGAGTCCCCCTCGGTCCCGTACGACCTCACGTACGACGATGTCTTCATGGTTCCGGGCCGCTCAGCGGTCGGTTCCCGCCAGGGGGTCGACCTCTCCTCGCCGGACGGCACCGGCACCACCATCCCGCTCGTCGTCGCCAATATGACGGCGATCGCGGGCCGCCGGATGGCCGAAACGATGGCCCGCCGCGGCGGGCTGGTCGTCATCCCCCAGGACATCCCGATCGACGTCGTCACCGACGTCATCTCCTGGGTCAAGACGCGCCACCTCGTGCTCGACACGCCGATCATGCTGACCCCGGGTCAGACCGTCGCCGACGCCCTGTCCCTGCTGCCGAAGCGCGCGCACGGCGCCGGCGTCGTCGTCGACGACGAGCAGCGGCCCGTCGGCGTCGTCACCGACCACGACCTGACCGGTGTCGACCGCTTCACCCAGCTCTCCGAGGTCATGTCCAAGGACCTGGTGCTGCTCGACGCGGACATCGATCCGCGCGACGCTTTCAACAAGCTCGACGGCGCCCACCGCAAGCTCGCCCCCGCGGTCGACGCGGACGGCCGGCTCGTCGGCATCCTCACCCGCAAGGCCGCGCTCCGCGCCACCCTCTACACCCCGGCCACCGACGCCGACGGCAAGCTGCGGATCGCCGCTGCCGTCGGGATCAACGGCGATGTCGCGGGCAAGGCCAAGCAGCTCCTCGACGCAGGCGTCGACACCCTCGTCGTGGACACCGCGCACGGCCACCAGGAATCCATGATCAGCGCGGTCCGTGCGGTCCGTGCGCTCGACCCGCAGGTGCCGATCGTGGCCGGCAACATCGTCGCCGCCGAGGGCGTGCGCGATCTCATCGAGGCCGGCGCGGACATCATCAAGGTCGGTGTCGGCCCCGGCGCCATGTGCACCACCCGGATGATGACCGGTGTCGGGCGGCCCCAGTTCTCCGCGGTGCTGGAGTGCGCCGCCGAGGCGAAGAAGTACGGCAAGCACGTCTGGGCGGACGGCGGCGTCCGTCACCCGCGCGACGTCGCCATGGCGCTCGCCGCGGGCGCGTCCAACGTGATGATCGGCTCCTGGTTCGCCGGTACGTACGAGTCGCCGGGCGACCTCCAGCAGTCTGCCGACGGGCGCTACTACAAGGAGTCCTTCGGCATGGCGTCCGCGCGCGCCGTGAAGAACCGCACGTCGGACGAGTCGGCGTACGACCGGGCCCGCAAGGCGCTCTTCGAGGAGGGCATCTCCACCTCGCGGATGTTCCTGGACCCGGCCCGTCCCGGCGTCGAGGACCTGATCGACTCGATCATCGCGGGCGTCCGCTCCTCGTGCACGTACGCCGGTGCGGCGTCCCTGGAGGAGTTCGCCGAAAAGGCGGTCGTCGGTGTGCAGAGCGCCGCCGGTTACGCCGAGGGCAAGGCGCTGCACGCCAGCTGGAGCTAGTCACGCGCTCCCGGCGGCGCCGGGAGGCAACGAGGAAGGAGTCCGGGCCGCGTCGGCGGCCCGGACTCCTTCCGTCGGCGGGGGAGAACGCCGCTCAGCAGGCCGACGCGGATACGTACGGGGCGAGCGCCTCCGTGACGGCCGCCGCCAGACGGGCGTGGCCGGCGTCGTCGGGGTGCAGGCCGTCCGCCAGATGCTCCGGCCCGAGGACATCGCGTCCCGGCAGCACGGACAGCCGGGAGTCGCCCGCGCGGACCAGGTCGGCACCGGCCTCCTCCATCGCCGTCCGCAGCTCGCGCAGAGTGGCCCCGAGGGCATTCGGGGTGTCCTCGGCTCCCGGGCACAGGAGTGGTGAGACGAGCAGCAACGGTGTCCCGGGGTGGCCCGCGCGCACCAGTGTGATGAACGCGCGCACCGTCTCGTACAGCAGTGGTGCCGAGAACGGCACTCGTGACCAGCAGTTCGTACCGAACGCCAGCGTCAGTACGTCGGCCGGGAGCGCCGCGATCTGCTCGGCGACACACAGCTCCCCGCGCGCCGCCCCCGCGTACCCCAGATTGACCGGGTCCAGCCCGAGCGCGCGGCCGGCCACCGCGGGCCACGCGTGGGCGGGGCGCGTGGACCACCAGCCCTCGGTGATCGAGTCGCCGTGCACCACCCACCGCGGCTGCTCCGGCGCGGGCAGCAGCGTGCCGCCCGCCGCCCGCACGCCGAGGATCAGGGGGGACTGCCCCTGCGGCGGATGAACGGTGAACGGGCCTTCCCCGGGCGGGAGTTCGAGCACGGCGACCGACTCCTCGGCGGGCTCCGCGAAGATCTCCGCCACGCACCGGTCGCCCTGCCAGAGTGCGAACACGTGGGCGAGGTCGTGCAGCGCGTCCGCCGGGTCGGGCACCGCGGCGCGGTAGCGGATCTCCACCGCACGCGCACCCGGTGCCAGGAACTCCAGCCGTACCCCGATGGGCAGCAGCGCCCGCGCCCCGGTGTCCCACGGCAGTCGCGCCCGATCGGCCGGGTCGGCCCGCACCGCACGCACACCGTCCCGCCAGGCCACACCGCGGAGAAAGAGGTCGGGGTCGAGCCAGGTCATCGGGTCTCCGTTCGATAGGGGTGCGCACTGCACCCTTACCCCGCCGCGTCGCCCCGACGTCCGTACGGCCCCGTCCGTCACCGCGTGTTCTACTTCGGGTGCGGCACGGTGTGCCGCCGTCCCCGAACGCCCATCGCAGAGAAGTGATCCACCTGAAGTGCGACTGAACGATCTCGACGAACGCATCGTCCACGCCCTTGCCGAGGACGCCCGCCGCTCCTACGCCGACATCGGCGCGATCATCGGCCTCTCCGCGCCCGCGGTGAAGCGCCGCGTCGACCGGTTGCGCGCGGAGGGGGCCATCACCGGCTTCACCGTACGGGTGGACCCGGCGGCGCTCGGCTGGGAGACCGAGGGATTCATCGAGATCTACTGCAGCCGCAACACCTCCCCGGAGGCGATCAAGAGCGGTCTGGCGCGCTATCCGGAGATCGCGTCAGCCTCCACGGTCACCGGGGAGGCGGATGCGATCGTCCAGGTCTTCGCCGCAGACATGCGCCATTTCGAGCAGGTGCTGGAGCGGATCGCGGGCGAGCCCTATGTGGAGCGCACCAAGTCGGTGCTGGTGTTGTCGCCGCTGTTGCGGCGGTACTCCTCGGGGACTCCGGGCTGATCACACAGGCGGGCGGCGGCCCTCCGGCCCGTCCTGTCGGGGCCGCGGACACGCACCTGGGCAGGTGGTCCTCGGCGAGACCGATATCACCCCTCTGACCTGCAACGACACTCCACGCAACGAATCACCGCCGCAGCGGTGGATTGCGCAATGGATCGACGGTCGGCGCGCAACGCTCGCGCCTTGTCCGGCCGGAATCCCGGCCCGTACCGTCTAATACGTCCCCGCTCAGCCCGCACCGCCCGAGGTCTGCCATGCCGCCGTTGCGCACCGCCCTGCTCCAGAGCTCCGGACGTCCGGGCTCGGTGGCCGAGAACATCAAGGTGCTCGACGAGGCCGCCGGCCGCGCGGCAGCGGCCGGGGCCCGGCTGCTGGTCTGCCCCGAACTGTTCCTCACCGGATACGCCATCGGCGACGACGTGCCCCGGCTGGCCGAGCCCGCCGACGGCGCCTCCGCGCGGGCCGTCGCCGACATCGCCGTGCGGCACGGGCTCGCGGTCCTGTACGGCTACCCGGAGCGCGCGGACGAGCTGATCTTCAACGCGGCGCAGTTGATCGGTCCGGACGGCACCCGGCTCGCCAACTACCGCAAGACCCACCTGTTCGGCTGCTTCGAGCAGCAGTGGTTCACCCCCGGCGAGCAGCCCGTCGTCCAGGCCGAACTGGACGGCGTACGCATCGGGATCATGATCTGTTACGACGTCGAGTTCCCGGAGAACGTACGGGCGCACGCCCTCGCCGCCACCGACCTGCTCCTGGTGCCGACCGCGATGATGCACCCCTTCCAGTTCGTCCCAGAGTCCCTCGTGCCGGTCCGCGCCTTCGAGAGCCAGATGTATGTCGCGTACGTCAACAGGACCGGCCCGGAAGGCGAGTTCGAGTTCGTCGGGCTGAGCTGTCTGGCCGGCCCCGACGGCACGGTCCGCACCCGCGCCGGACGAGGCGAGGAGCTGGTGATCGGCGAGGTCGACCCGGAGTTCCTGAGTGCGTCCCGCGCCGCCAACCCTTATCTGCACGACCGCCGCCCCGGTCTGTACGGCTCCCTCGTCTGAGTCCAGGCCCTCCCGCTTCCTCTTTCCCGTGCAAGGAGTCCGTACCCCATGACGTCCACGGTGCCCAACGCCGTCCAGCACACCGACGCGCAGCCGCCGATCACCATGTTCGGGCCGGACTTCCCCTACGCCTACGACGACTTCCTGGCCCACCCCGCGGGGCTCGGCCAGATACCGGCGACCGAGCACGGCACCGAGGTCGCCGTCATCGGTGGCGGGCTCTCCGGCATCGTGGCCGCGTACGAACTGATGAAGATGGGCCTCAAGCCCGTCGTCTACGAGGCGGACCAGATCGGCGGGCGGCTGCGTACCGTCGGTTTCGACGGCTGCGACCCCTCGCTGACCGCCGAGATGGGCGCGATGCGCTTCCCGCCGACGTCCACGGCGCTGCAGCACTACATCGACCTGGTGGGCCTGCGGACCGAGCCGTTCCCCAACCCGCTTTCCCCCGCCACCCCGTCGACCGTCGTCGACCTCAAGGGCGAGTCGCACTACGCGGAGACCATCGCCGATCTGCCGCAGGTCTACCGCGATGTGATGGACGCCTGGAACGCCTGTCTGGAGGAGGGCGCCGACTTCTCCGACATGAACCGGGCGATGCGCGAGCGCGACGTCCCACGCATCCGGGAGATCTGGGCGAAGCTCGTCGAGAAGTTCGACAACCAGACCTTCTACGGCTTCCTCTGCGCCTCCGACGCCTTCAAGTCGTTCCGGCACCGCGAGATCTTCGGCCAGGTCGGCTTCGGTACCGGCGGCTGGGACACCGACTTCCCCAACTCCATCCTGGAGATCCTGCGGGTCGTCTACACCGAGGCCGACGACCATCACCGCGGCATCGTCGGCGGCAGCCAGCAGCTCCCGCTGCGGCTCTGGGAGCGCGAGCCGCAGAAGATCGTGCACTGGCCGCTCGGCACGTCGCTGTCCTCGCTGCACGACGGCGAGCCCCGCCCCGCCGTGACCCGGCTGCACCGCACCGCCGGGAACCGGATCACCGTCACCGACGCGACCGGCGACATCCGCACCTTCCGGGCGGCGATCTTCACCGGCCAGTCCTGGCTGCTGCTCTCCAAGATCGACTGCGACGACGCGCTGTTCCCCATCGACCACTGGACGGCGATGGAGCGCACCCACTACATGGAGTCGTCGAAGCTGTTCGTTCCTGTCGACCGGCCGTTCTGGCTGGACAAGGCCGTCGACGGCAGGGGGGTTCCCACGGGCCGGGACGTCATGTCGATGACGCTCACCGACCGGATGACCCGGGGTACCTACCTCCTCGACGACGGGCCCGACAAGCCGGCCGTCATCTGCCTCTCGTACACCTGGTGCGACGACAGCCTGAAGTGGCTGCCGCTCTCCCCGAACGAGCGCATGGAGGTCATGCTGAAGTCGCTCGGCGAGATCTACCCGGACGTCGACATCAGGAAGCACATCATCGGCAACCCGGTGACGGTCTCCTGGGAGAACGAGCCCTACTTCATGGGCGCGTTCAAGGCCAACCTGCCGGGCCACTACCGCTATCAGCGGCGGTTGTTCACCCACTTCATGCAGGACCGGCTGCCCGCCGACAAGCGCGGACTCTTCCTCGCGGGCGACGACATCTCCTGGACGGCCGGATGGGCCGAGGGCGCCGTGCAGACCGCGCTCAACGCCGTCTGGGGTGTGATGACCCAGTTCGGCGGCGCCACGGATGCGACGAACCCCGGCCCCGGTGACGTCTTCGACGACATCGCTCCGGTCGAACTCCCGGAGGACTGACCGGCGTTACGCGGGCCGGCAGTCGCTGCGCTGCCGGCCCCGGGCGACAGATGGCGCACCGGATGCGCCACCGCCGCGGTGCGGTCGCCTTCGCAGGGGCCTGCGGTCAGCGGCACGGAGTGAGCAGACAGCGCCCCACCAGACCCGCACCCGCGTCCATCCGCTGCCGGAACTCCTCGGCGAGCACCGGCAGATCACGCAGCCGCCACAGCACCCGGGCCGCCGACCAGGCCGCCTCGCGGGCCCGGTCCAGACTCCATGACCCCAGCAGATGGGTCAGCGGATCCGCGACCTCCAGCAGATCGGGTCCCGGCATCAGATCCTCCCGGATCTGCTCCTCCAGCATCGCGAGGAGATCGCCCACCTGGTCGAACTCCTCCTGCAGGTCCGGCGGAGCGCAGTGCAGCGTGCGGCAGGTGTCCACGATTGCGAGCGCCAGATCGTGGCCGATGTGTGCGTTGATCCCCGCCATCGCGAACTGCAGCGGCCGTACGCCGGGATGGTGCCGGTACTGGAACAGCGGGCGCCAGCAGTCGGGCGGCCGGTGCCCCGCCGACGCTGCGTCGACGGCCGCGAGATAGCGCTCCGCGAACTGCACGTCCAGGGCGGCCGCGGCCACCCGGTCGGGGAACGCGCCTTCGGTGATCTGCCGGTCGACGGTCTCGGTGACTGTCAGATAGACCCGGTTGAAGACCGCCACCCCGTCCACCGGCGGCCAGGAGGACTGAAGGTCACGCATCCGCCCGAGCACCGAAGTGACATCGGGCGGCGCGGCGACGGGACCGGCCCGGCCCGCGAACTGCTCCATCTGCTTGAACTGCGCCATGGGGGCAGCGTCCCAGCCGTGGGCCCGCCGTGGCGGCGACGGGCCGCGGGTTCATCGGAACGGGGGAACGGCGGCAGAGCCATCGGTGCCCCGGAGGCCGGCCCCGGGTCGTTTCGGAGGGTTTCGGAGGGGTGAGCGCGGAGGTCCGTGGTCAGGCCGAAGGCGTCGGGTCGCCGATTCCCTGCGCGAGCCTGCGCAGATGGGGGCCGTACTCCGGGTCGGCGAGCGCGGCGGCGAACTGGGCGGTGAGATAGGCCAGCGGGTTGCCGGTGTCGTACCACTTGCCCTCGATGACCTGCCCGTACACGGCGCGGCTGCCCGCGTAGGCGTTGATCGCGTCGGTCAGGTAGACCTCGCCGGTGCGGTGTTCGTACCAGCGTTCCGTCTGCCGGCGCAGCTCGTCGACGATGCCGGGGGTCACGACGTATCCGCCGATGGCCGCGTACGCCGACGGGGCGTCCTGCGGCTTCGGCTTCTCGACGAGGCCGGTGATGCGCAGCAGCCCGTCGTTCAGGTTCTCCTTGACGACGGGCACGCCGTAGCGGTGGGAGTCGGCGGGGTTCATCGGCATCAGAGCGAGTACGGGGCAACTCGTCGCCTCGTACGCCTTGATCAGCTGCTGCGCACGCGGAGTCCCGGCGACGAAGACGTCATCGGGCCACAGGACCAGCATCGGCTCGTCACCGAAGTTCCGCGCCGCGTTGAGGACGGGGGTTCCGTTGCCGTACGGGCCGTGCTGGTCGAGGTAGGTGATGTGCCCGAGCCGGGACAGTTCTCCGACTTCCTCCACGGCGTCCGCGTATGCGGTCCTGCCGTCCGCGCGGAGCTGGGCGACGAGCGTGGGGTTGGGCCGGAAGTGGTCCTGGATCAGTCCCTTGCCGCCCGAGACGACGATGGTGATGTCCGTGATGCCCGAGGCCACGAGTTCGCGCACGGTGTGTTCGATCACCGGCTTGTCACCGACCGGCAGCATCTCCTTCGGCGTCGCCTTCGTGAGCGGGAGAAGGCGGGAGCCGAGGCCCGCAGCGGGGATGACTGCCCTGTGGATGGTGGTGGACATGAGTTCCTCCCGGAAGGGGCTACTGCGTGGGCGGCTTCGTGTCGTCGTACGTGGACGTGCCCGCGTCCAGCAGGGGCTCCTGCGGCTTCAGATGGGCCGGGGCGAAGGCCCGCAGCACGTGGTAGCCGGTGATCACGACGATGGTGCCGAGCGCGATCCCGCTCAGCTCGAAGTCGTCGGTGACCTTCAGGCTGACCCCGCCGACACCGATGATGATGCCTGCGGCGGCCGGCACCAGATTCAGCGGGTTGCGGAGGTCGACGTTGCCGCTCATCCAGATCTGGGCGCCCAGCAGGCCGATCATCCCGTACAGGATGACGGTGATGCCGCCGAGGACCCCGCCCGGGATCGCGGCGACGACCGCGCCGAACTTGGGGCAGAGCCCGAACAGCAGGGCGAAGCAGGCGGCGGCCCAGTATGCGGCGGTGGAGTAGACGCGGGTCGCGGCCATGACGCCGATGTTCTCGGAGTACGTGGTGTTGGGCGGGCCACCCACGGCGGTGGAGAGCATGGAGGCTGCGCCGTCCGCCGCGATGGCGGTGCCGAGCTTGTCGTCGAGCGAGTCACCGGTCATCTCGCCCACGGCCTTGACGTGCCCCGCGTTCTCCGCGATCAGCGCGATCACCACCGGCAGTGCGACCAGGATCGCCGACCAATCGAAGCTCGGGGCGTGGAAGGACGGCAGCCCGATCCAGTCGGCCTTGGCGACGCCCGACAGGTCGAGCCGCCAGTGGTCGACCGCCTCGGCGCCGCCCGCCGGTGAATGGATCTTGCCGAAGACCCGGTCCAGCACCCAGGACAGCGCATAGCCGAAGACCAGACCGAGGAAGATCGCGATGCGCGAGAAGAATCCGCGCAGGCACACCACGGCCATACCGGTGAAGAGCATGACGAGCAGCGCGGTCCACTGGTCCTGCGGCCAGTACGTCGATGCGGTGACCGGCGCCAGGTTGAAGCCGATGAGCATGACGACGGCGCCGGTGACCACGGGCGGCATCGCCGCGTGGATGATCCGGGCCCCGAAGCGCTGCACCGCGAGACCCGCGAGGAAGAGCGCCACGCCGACGACGAAGACCGCCCCGGTGACGACGGCACTGTCCCCGCCACTGGCCCGGATCGTCGCGGCCACGCCCACGAAGGAGAGCGAACAGCCGAGATAGCTGGGCACCCGGCCGCGCGTGGCGAGCAGGAAGATGGCCGTCGCGACACCGGACATCATGATCGCGAGGTTCGGGTCCAGCCCCATGAGCACCGGGGCGACGAACGAAGCGCCGAACATCGCAACCACGTGCTGGGCGCCGAGCCCGAACGTACGGGGCCAGGAGAGCCGCTCATCGGGCCGGACCACGGCCCCCGGTGCGGGGGTCTTTCCGTCGCCGTGCAAGGTCCAGCGCACGCCGAGGCCGCCCATGGTCGCTCCCTGTGTGTCCGTGTGTGGGTCCGTGCGGTGCCCGGTGCTGTGTTCGTACGGCCCGGCGCCACCGCGGAGAAGATCAGCGCCATGGTAATGCCGGAGCGGCGTCGGCCCGTGTCCGGGCTCCGCTGCGCGAGCCCCGCCCGAGGGTCTCATCCATGAATCATGTGCGAAGCATTGTCACTCCGAACAGGCGGCTCTACGCTCACACGGTCGTGCTCGTGAACATCATTCAGATATCTGATTCATGAGGGGAGTGCTCGATGAGCGAAAGACCTCGTCGGCGTCTCGGAGCCCTGCTCACCACCGTCGTTGCCCTGACCGCCGTCCTGGTGCCGGCCGCCTCCTCCGCAGCCGCCACCGCCCACGGTCACCGCCCGCCGCCCCGGGTGCCGAGGACCGTGGTCATCGACGGCCACCGTGTTCAGCAGACCAAGCTACGGCTCGACCACGGCGACCGGGCTCTGCGCGCGGCCGTCGACGCGCTGACCGTGAAGGCGGACAGCTGGCTGGACCAGGGCCCCTGGACGGTCGTCGACAAGCCGAAGCCCGCACCGAGCGGGGACCCGCACGACTACCTGAGCCAGGCCCCGTACTGGTGGCCCTCGCAGCCGAAGACCGCGGAGAACCCGTGGGGCTGTCCGTACGTCCAGCGCGACGGTGAACGCAACCCCGAGGTCGACACAGGAACCGACCGCCCCGACATCGGCAAGGTCTTCAACTCGGTCACCACGCTCAGCCTCGCCTGGTACTACACGGGCCGGGAGCAGTACGCCGAGCACGCCTCGGACATCCTGCGCACCTGGTTCCTGGACCCCGCGACCCGGATGAACCCCAACCTGAACCACGGGCAGTTCATCCCCTGCAAGTACGACGGGCGGGCCATCGGCATCATCGACTTCTCCCAGCAGTACACCTCGGTCCTGGATGCCATCGCCCTCCTCGACACGGGTGCGCCCGGCTGGTCGAAGAGCGACCGGACCGGCATGCGGGCCTGGAACACCTCGTTCCTGGACTGGCTGGTCAACTCGGACTTCGGCAAGCAGGAATCGGCCGCCCATAACAACCACGGCACCTTCCAGGACATGCAGATCGGCGGACTCGCCCTCGCCACAGGTGACAAGGACCTCGCCCGCAAGGTCGTCCTTGACGCGCGTGCGCTGCGGATCGACCCGCAGATCGCCGCCGACGGCACCCAGCCGCAGGAGCTGGCGCGCACCCGCAGCTGGCACTACTCGACCTTCGACCTGGTCGCCTACACGCGGCTCGCCGCGATCGGCAAGCAGGTCGGTGTGGACCTATGGGCGTACCAAGGGCCGCAAGGGCAGAGCCTGTTCAAGGCGGTCGACTATCTGCTGCCCGCCGCGACCGGGGCGGCCCCCTGGCCGCACCCGGAGCTGGAGTTCTACCGGTACGCGGCCAGTGACATCGTGCACGCTGCCGCCGACGCCGGTGACCGGCAGGCGCAGGCCGCCGTACCGCAACTGGAGACGCCGCCCGGCGGCGACCTCTGGGCGCTGCGGCCCGCAGCGGAGCAGCTGGACTCGATCGCCGGCTGAACATCGGCGGGCGGGGCTCCCCCCGGAGCCCCGCCCGCGCAACGAGCCCTTCAGGCCCGAGGCTCGGCCGCCGCCTCCGGTGCGCCGACCGCCTTCGCCGCGACCTGACGGTCGCCCGCCCGCAGCACCCCGGCCCCCAGCACCAGACCGAACGCCAACACCGTCACCAGGCCGAACGACACGACCAGCGAGGTCGCCTCGGCCAGCGAACCGATCGCCGACGGGGCGATCAGCCCCGAGGTGTACGTGATCGTGGCGACGCCCGCGATCGCCTGGCTCGGGTTCGGCCCGCTGCGCCCCGCCGCCGCGAACGCGAGGGGTACGACCACGGCGACACCGAGGCCCAGCAGCCCGAAACCGCACATCGCCGGAACCGCGCCCGGCGCGACGACCACCAGTACACCCCCGACGGTTGCCAGCACTCCGCCCACCCGCACGGTCCTGACCGCACCGAACCGGTCGACGACCTTGTCGCCGGCGATCCGGGCCACGGCCATCGTCAGTGCGAACGCCGTCGTGGACGCGGCCGCGAGCCCGGCAGAACTGTCCATGATGTCCCGGAGGTAGACCGCCGACCAGTCCAGGCTGGCTCCCTCGGCGAACACCGCGCAGAACCCCACCGCACCGATGACCAGCGCCGACCTGGGCGGCAGGGTGAACCGCGGTGGCGGTTCCTCGTCCGGCTCGCTGCGCAGATCCAGTACGCCCTGGCAGGCGATCAGGCCGAGCGCGGTGAGCACGAGAGCGGCGAGTACATGGTGCAGCCGGGCGTCAGTGCCGATATGGGCGGCCACGGTGCCCGCCGCCGAACCGATCAGGGCGCCCACGCTCCACATGCCGTGCAGCCCGGACATGATCGACTTGTCGAGACGGTTCTCCACCTCGACGCCGAGGGCGTTCATGGCCACGTCCGACATGCCGGCCGACGCCCCGAACACGAAGAGCGCCGCGCACAGCGTCAGCAGGTTCGGTGCCAGCGAGGGCAGCGTCAGCGCAAGCGTCCACAGCGCCAGCAGCCCGCGCAGCGCGGTTCTGGCGCCGAAGCGATGGCTGATCGCACCGGCCAGCGGCATGGCGAGCGAGGCGCCGATCGCCGGGAAGGCCAGGGCGATCCCCAACTGTCCCGCACCGACCCCGGCGTGGTCCTGGATCCAGGGCACACGGGTGGCGAAGCTGCCGGTCACCGCACCGTGCACGGCGAAGACCGCGGCGATCGCGAACCTGGCCCGCCTCACCTGCTCCGTGCCGAAGACCGTCGTCCGTGTGGATTCCGTCGTCATGCCGCCGTGCCCTCCCCTGGGAATTCTCTGTCGCGGTCGACCCCCGCGCCCGTCCTCACGGTGCGAGGAGTAAACTATCAGGAACCCTGCCTGATAAATAGGCCGTCATGGCCCCCCCGTGCGGCAGTGATCTGGAAGGATCCCGGCATGCCCGCATCACCGAGCACCGCCCGGGTCATCAACGACCGGCTCGCCCTTCGGCTGCTCCAGGAGGACGGCCCGCTGACGGCCACCCAGCTCAAGACCTTGACCGGACTCTCCCGCCCCACCGTCGCCGATCTGGTGGAGCGGTTGCAGGGGGCCGGCCTGATCCAGGTCGTCGGCGAGAGCGGCGCCGAGCGGCGCGGCCCCAACGCCCGGCTGTACGGGATCGTCGCGGACCGCGCCCACCTCGCCGCCCTCGACGTGCGCACCGACAGCGTCGCCGTCGTCGTCGCCGATCTCCTCGGCGTCACGCTCGCCGAGGCCACCCTGCCGATCGGCAGCGACACCGGCACCGAAATTGCCGCGGAACAGGCTGCCGCACTGCTGGAGGGCACCGCGCGCGAGGCAGGCGCCGCTCCGCTGCACAGCGTCGGCATCGGCGCCCCCGGCCTGATCGACCCGGTCACCGGCGAGCTCCGCGACACCACCGGCCTGCCCGCCTGGCACCGTCGCCTCGTCCGGGTGCTCCAGCAGCGGCTGCCCGCGACCGTGCTCGTCGAGAACGAGACCAACCTGGCCGCCGTCGCCGAACACCGTCTCGGTGCGGCCCAGGATCGCGACACCTTCGTCCTGCTCTGGCTCGGCCACGGCATCGGCGCCGCCGTCATGCTGGACGGCAAGCTGCGCCGCGGAGCCTCCGGCGGTGCGGGTGAGATCGGCTTCCTGCCTGTGCCGGGCACGGTGGGGATCCCCTCCGCGGTCAACTGCGACGGCGGGTTCCACTCCCTGGTGGGCGCGGCGCCGGTGTGCGAACTGGCCCTGCGGCACGGCATCGACGTGCGTACGCGGATGAGTTCCGGGGAGCAGGAGCCGGCTGCCGCGTTCGCCGTACGGGCCGCCCTGGCCGGCGAAGGGGAGAGCGAGGCATTCCTCTCGGCCCTCGCCGACCGCCTCGCGGTGGGCGCCGCCGCCGTCGCCTCGGTCATCGACCCCGGCTGTGTGGTCCTCGCCGGCGAGGTCGGTCACGCGGGCGGCGAAGCGCTGGCGTCCCGGGTCGAGGAGCGGCTGGCCATGATGTCCCCGCTGCGGACGGAGGTCAGAGCGGGCCTGCTGGGCGGCTCCGCGGTGCTCCGCGGCGCGCTGCTCGCCGCGCGCGATGCGGCTCAGGACGAGCTGTTTACCGCGGGCGGCGGCGGCAGCGCTCCGTGAGGAACTCCTCGAACGTGACCTTCCCGACGGCCCGTCGGGGAGTCAGATGCCCGCCCCGCCGGTAGCCGGCATACGCCTTTCCGGCCAGTGGTACGGGCACCAGCGGCCGCCGTTTCCCGGTCGCCCGGAGATAGGCCCGGGCCAGCTCCGGCAGCTCCCGGACCTCGGGCCCGCCCATCTCCGGCACCCGCCCGGCCGGACCGGCCACCGCCAACTCGGCCAGCCGGTCCGCGACTTCACCGGTATCGATGGACTGCAGCCGTACCCCGGCCGGCAGCGGCATCACGGGCAGTCGGGCCGCTGCGGCGAGGATGCGCAGGACCAGGTCGTGGAACTGGGTGGACCGCAGGATCGTCCAGCCGAGCCCCGACTCCTCGACCATCTGCTCGACCTGCCGCTTGACCTGGTAGTAACCGAGCGGCACCCGGTCCACGCCGACGATCGAGATATGGACCAGATGGGGGACACCGGCCCGCTTCGCGGCCTCGATGAGATGTCCGGCCGCCGTGTCGTCGCCACCGCGCGGCGTCGTGGCGCAGTGCACGATCGTGTCCACGCCGTCGACCGCCGCGTCCAGGCCCGCACCGTCGCGCAGATCGACGGCATACGGCTGTGAACGCCGGCTCAGCACCCGGACTTCGTGCCCGCCGGTGCGCAGCCGGTCCGTCACCTCTCGTCCGAGGGTTCCGGTTCCGCCGGTCACCAGAATCGTCGTCATGGATCCAGCCTGTCAGAGACGGCGAACGGGCAGCCCTCGAACCCGCTCGTGCGCCAGTCCGTGCGTCCGTCCGTGAGCTCGCCGCGAACCCGCCCGGGGCCCCTTGTGAGCCACTCCACACCTCTCGTCCGCATGGCCCATGGGCAGGCGTGGCACACTGATCCTGTAACAGCAGCAGCGCACTCCGGGGTCGGTGCAATTCCGAACCGGCGGTTATAGTCCGCGACCCGTCCGCATCCAGCGGCCGGTTGACCAGGTGAGATTCCTGGACCGACGGTTAAAGTCCGGATGGGAGGCAGTGCGCGGCGGGCCGTCACAGGTACGCCGCCGTCGGCGGATGCGTTTTCCGGGTTTCCGGAAGACCCGCGTCCGTGTCTTCGGTTTCGGCGTTCCCTGTCGCGTTCCGCTTCATCTGTCGTCATCGACAGGCCCCGGAGTCCGTGCCCGAAGAGGCAGGAGGACCCGGTGGACACCGCAGCCGACAGCGCCGCCATGGGCCGAGCGATCACGCTCGCCGCCCGCGGACTCGGCTCCACCAGCCCCAACCCGGTCGTCGGATGCGTGATTCTCGACGCCGAGGGACGTCCGGCCGGTGAAGGCTTCCACCAGCGCGCCGGAGGGCCGCACGCCGAGATCCACGCCCTGCGCGCAGCAGGTGAGAAGGCCCGCGGCAGCACCGCGTACGTCACTCTCGAGCCCTGTAACCACACCGGTCGCACCGGCCCCTGCGCCCAGGCACTGATCGAGGCCGGCGTCAGCCGTGTCGTGTACGCGGTGGCCGACCCGACCCCGCAGGCCACCGGAGGTGCGGACACCCTCCGCGCAGCCGGGATCAAGGCGGAACAGGGGCTCCTCGCCGACGAGGCCGAGGCGGGCAACGCCGCGTGGCTGACCTCGGTGCGACTCGGCCGTCCGTACGTCCTGTGGAAGTACGCCGCGACGCTCGACGGCCGGATCGCCGCCGCCGACGCCACCAGCCGCTGGATCACCTCTCCCGAGTCGCGCGCCGACGTCCACCGGCTGCGCGCCGAGGCCGACGCCGTCGTGGTCGGCTCCGGCACCGCCCGTACCGACGACCCCCAGCTCGGTGTCCGAGGCATCGAAGGCGCCGTACAGCCGCTGCGCGTGGTCGTCGACACCGGCGCCACGGCGGTGCGCCCCGGCGCCCGGGTCCTCGACGACACGGCGCCCACCCTGGTCGCGGTCGCCGAGGACGCCGACACCGGCCATCTCCCCGAGGGGACCGTGCTGCGGCTGCCGCGTGCCGCCACCGGCCCCGGCCTGGACATCCACGCCCTGCTCGCCGCCCTGCACTCGCGCGGCGTCCGCTCCGTACTTCTCGAAGGCGGCCCGACCCTGGCCGGGGCCTTCGTCGCGGCGGGAACGGTCGACAAGGTCGTCGGCTATCTCGCCCCCGTGCTCCTCGGCGCCGGCCCCGCGGCCCTCGCCGAGGCCGGAATCTCCACCATCGCCCAGGCGTTGCGCCTCGACGTGACCGAGACCGTACGCATCGGTCCCGATCTGCGCATCACCGCCGTCCCCGGCCCTGCCCGGAAGGGAAACTGAGTGTTCACCGGAATTGTCGAAGAACTGGGTGAGGTCACCGCCGTCGAGAAGCTCGGCGACGCCTCCCGATTCCGCCTGCGCGGTCCCGTAGTCACCGAAGGCGCCAAGCACGGCGACTCCATCGCCGTCAACGGCGTCTGCCTCACCGTCGTCGACCTCGGCGACGGAGAGTTCACCGCCGATGTGATGGCCGAGACCCTGAACCGGTCCAGCCTCGGCGCACTGGAGACCGGCTCCCGGGTCAACCTGGAGCGCCCCATGGCGGTCGGCGGCAGGCTCGGCGGGCACATCGTCCAGGGGCATGTCGACGGCACGGGCCGCATCCTCGAGCGCAAGATCTCCGAGAACTGGGAGATCGTGAAGATCTCCCTCCCGGCGGAGCTGACCCGGTACGTGGTGGAGAAGGGCTCGATCACCGTCGACGGCGTGAGCCTGACCGTCGTCGACGCCGGACCCGACTACTTCACCATCAGCCTCATCCCCACCACCCTCGCCCTGACCACGCTCGGCATCAAGGAGTCCGGCGACCCGGTCAACCTCGAGGTGGACGTCATCGCGAAGTACGTCGAGCGGCTGCTCGGCGGCCGGGACCGGGAGGACACGAAGTGAGCGCCGTCGGCTGGCTCAACTCGGAGGCCTTCACCCTGTTCGGCCAGCACATCAAGTGGTCCGACATGATCGGCAACACGGTCGGACTGGCCGCCCTCGCGCTCGGCTGGCGCCGCTCCATATGGACCTGGCCCGCCCAGCTGGTCTCCGGCCTGATCCTGCTGGCCGCCTTCGCCTCCGCTCACCTCTCGGGGAGCGCGGGCAAGCAGCTGGTGGTGATCGTCGTGGCCGCGTGGGGCTGGTGGTCGTGGAACCGCGGCAAGCAGCAGGCCCAGGACGGCTCCATCGCCGTACGGTTCGCCAGCTGGCGCGAGCGGGCCTTCCTGGTCGGCGGCGCCGCCCTCGGCACCCTCGCCGTCGGCGGGCTGTTCACCGTGTTCCCGACGCTGTCGTGGGACCCGTGGCCCGACGCGTACATCTTCGTCGGCACGGTCGTCGCGATGTACGCCCAGGCGCGCGGCATGGTCGAGTTCTGGTTCGCCTGGCTGCTGGTCGACCTGGTCGGTGTGCCGCTGAACTTCGCCAACGGCTTCGCCTTCTCCGGCTTCGTCTACGTCATTTACGGCGCCCTCGTCCTGTGGGGCATGCGCGACTGGTGGCTGCGTACGCGGACACCCGCTCTGGAAGGAGCCACGGCATGACTGCCCAGCCCACCTGGTTGCACCCGGAACACGACAGCGTCGTCGAGGACCTCTCCCTCGACCCCGTCGAGCAGGCGATCCGCGACATCGCGGCCGGACGCCCCGTCGTCGTCGTCGACGACGAGGACCGGGAGAACGAGGGCGACCTCGTCATCGCGGCCGAGATGGCCACGCCCGAGATCGTCGCCTTCATGATGAGCGAATGCCGCGGCCTGATCTGCGCGCCGATGGAGAACGACGAACTGGAGCGGCTCGAACTGCCGCAGATGGTCACGCACAACACCGAGTCGATGCGCACGGCGTTCACCGTCTCGGTCGACGCCTCCGCGGCGCACGGCGTGACCACCGGCATCTCCGCCGCCGACCGGGCCACCACGCTCCGGATGCTGGCGGGCGGACAGGCGGGCCCCGCCGACTTCGTGCGCCCCGGTCATATCTTCCCGCTCCGCGCCCGGTCCGGCGGTGTACTCGTCCGCAACGGCCACACCGAGGCCGCCGTCGACCTGGCCCGGCTCGCCGGGCTGCGGCCCGCCGGTGCGATCGTCGAGATCGCCGGCGAGGACGGGGTGATGCTGCGTCTGCCCGAGCTGGTGCCGTTCGCCCGCAAGCACGGCCTCACGATCATCTCGATCGAGGACCTGATCGCCTACCGCCGCTCCTCCGAGCCGACCGTCCGCCGCGAGGCGGAGGTCCGGCTGCCGACGTCGTTCGGCGAGTTCACCGCGTACGGCTACCGCTCCACGGTCGACGGCGTCGAGCATGTCGCGCTCGTCCACGGCGACCTCGGTGACGGCGACGACATTCTCGTCCGGGTCCACTCCGAGTGCCTGACCGGCGACATCTTCCAGTCCCAGCGCTGCGACTGCGGCCCCCAGCTGCACGCGGCCATGGCGCGCATCACCGACGAGGGCCGTGGCGTCGTCGTCTATCTCCGCGGCCACGAGGGCCGCGGCATCGGCCTGCTCTCCAAGCTGCGGGCGTACGAACTCCAGGAGCACGGTGTCGACACCCTCGACGCCAACCTGGAGCTGGGCCTGCCCGCCGACGCCCGGGACTACGGGGCAGGCGCCCAGATTCTCAAGGACCTCGGCGTCCACGGCGTCCGGCTGATGACCAACAACCCCGACAAGACCGCCGCGCTCCTGCGGCACGGCCTCGCGATCACCGGCCGCGAGCCGATGCCCGTCCAGGCCGGCGAGCACAACCTGCGGTACCTGCGCACCAAGCGGGACCGCATGGGACACGACCTGCCCTGGCTCGACACCGCCTCGGTGTCGACCTGCGGCAACCAGTAACGACCACGGAAACGAGCGGTAGGAGAAACATGAGCGGCAAGGGCGCACCCGAACTGTCCGTACGCAACTGCGGTGACCTGCGAGTGGCGGTGATCGCCGCCCAGTGGCACGAGAAGGTCATGGACGGCCTCGTCGACGGCGCACTGCGTGCCCTGCACGACCTCGGCATCGACGAGCCGACGCTGCTCCGGGTCCCCGGCAGCTTCGAGCTCCCGGTCGTCGCCAAGGTGCTGGCCGGCCGCGGCTACGACGCGATCGTCGCCCTCGGCGTAATCATCCGCGGCGGCACGCCCCACTTCGAGTACGTGTCCCACGGCGTCACCAACGGCCTCACCCAGGTCGCCGTCGACACCGGAGTCCCGGTCGGCTTCGGCGTACTGACCTGTGACACCGAGGAGCAGGCGCTCGACCGGGCCGGCCTCGAAGGGTCCAACGAGGACAAGGGTCACGAAGCGGTCACCGCGGCCGTCGCCACTGCTGCCACGCTGCGCACCGTCAGCGAGCCCTGGCGCTGAGCGAGGGGGCGGTACCCCGTACTCTAAGAACCATCATGGCGAACAAAACCTTCGAAGAGCTCTTCGCCGAGCTGCAGCTCAAGGCCGCCAACGGCGACCCCTCGACCTCCCGCACCGCCGAGCTGGTGGACAAGGGAGTCCATGCCATCGGCAAGAAGGTCGTCGAGGAGGCCGCCGAAGTCTGGATGGCCGCCGAGCACGAGAGCAAGGACGCCGCCGCCGAGGAGATCTCGCAGCTGCTGTACCACGTCCAGGTGATGATGGTCGCCCGCGGAATCTCCCTCGATGACGTCTACGCACACCTCTGAGCAGGACCGCCGCACACCCCTGCATCCGCACGTCCGCACAAGACTCCCTCCTCGCAAAGGAAACCTGACCTCATGCTGCGCATCGCCGTCCCCAACAAGGGTTCACTCTCCGGGCCTGCGATGGCGATGCTCCATGAGGCCGGCTACCAGCAGCGCAAGGAGTCGAAGGAACTCGTCCTCGTCGACCCCGAGAACGAGGTCGAGTTCTTCTACCTGCGGCCGCGCGACATCGCGATCTACGTCAGCTCCGGCCGTCTCGACATCGGCATCACCGGCCGCGACCTGCTGCTGGACTCCGGGGCCGATGCCGAGGAGATCCTCCAGCTCGGCTTCGCACGCTCCACCTTCCGTTACGCCACCAAGCCCGGCACGGCCCACGGCCCGCAGGACTTCGACGGCATGACGATCGCCACCTCCTACGAGGGCATCGTCGCCAAGCACCTCGCCGACGTGGGCGTCACCGCGGCCGTCGTCCACCTCGACGGCGCGGTCGAGACCGCCATCGAGCTCGGGGTCGCCCAGGTCATCGCCGATGTGGTGGAGACCGGCACCAGCCTGCGCAACGCCGGACTCGAAGTGATCGGCGAGCCGATCATGAAGTCGGAGGCCGTCGTCGTCCGCCGTACGGGTGCCCCCCAGGACGACCCCAAGGTGCAGCAGTTCCTCCGCCGCCTGCAGGGCGTCCTGGTCGCCCGCAGCTACGTGATGATGGACTACGACTGCCGCGTCGAGCACCTGGAGCGCGCGGTCGCCCTCACCCCGGGCCTGGAGTCGCCGACCATCTCCCCGCTGCACCACGAGGGCTGGGTCGCCGTCCGCTCCATGGTCGCCGCCAAGGAGGCCCAGCGGATCATGGACGACCTGTACGAGCTCGGCGCCCGCGCCATCCTCACGACGGCCATCCACGCCTGCCGCCTCTGACGGCCGGACAGCCAGCGACCCACCGGCAGCCAGACCCACCGGAAGACAGAAGAACACCATGTCCGCCCCCGCACCCCGGCCCGAACTCCCCACTCTCCCGGTCACCTTCCGGCCGACCCGTACCCGGTTGGTCCTGCTGACCGTGGGGGCGGCGATGTTCGTCGTCATCACCGTCATCGCGATGAGCCTGGAGCAGCTGAGCCCGGGGGAGCGGGTCAGCTTCATCTTCACCGCGCTGCTCTTCTTCGCCGTCCTGGCGCTGCTCAGCCGCCCCAAGGTCGTCGCCGACGACCACGGGGTGACCGTGGTCAATCTCACCCGCACCCGACGGCTGTCCTGGGCGGAGATCCTCCGCGTCAACCTGCGCGCCGGCGACCCGTGGGTCTTCCTCGATCTCAGCGACGGGACCAGCATGCCCGCCCTCGGCATCCAGCCCGGAATCGCCAAGGAACAGGCCATTCGCGACGCCGGTACGCTCCGCGCCCTCGCCGAGAATCACGGCACGGGTACGAACAACGGCTGAGCCCCCTGCCCCGTTCGGCCACTTCTTGATTACTCTGGAGGGCGGTGGCGCCCTGTGCGCCCCGCCCCGCACAGAGAGCCCCTGAGGCCGGCGGGGTTTTCCTTCGACCCAAGGAGTGACTCCCTCCAGCAATGGACGGATCGTCCGGTAGTACCTGCGCCGCCCCATCCCAGGAGGCGGCGGCATGACCACCCCCTTGCTGCTTCTCAGTGCGGCATTCCTTCTCATCCTCGCCAACGGATTCTTCGTGGCAGCCGAGTTCGGGCTTGTCACGGTGGACCGGCCGGACGCCGAGCGCGCCGCCGCCGCGGGCGACCGGCGGGCCCGTACCGTCGTCGACGCCCTGCGCGAGCTCTCCTTCCAGCTCTCCGGCACCCAGCTCGGTATCACCATCACCTCACTGGTCGTCGGCATGCTCGCCGAGCCGGCCCTCGCCGAGCTGCTGGCCGGACCGCTCACCGCGACCGGACTCCCCGACGGGGCCGTACCCGGCGTCAGTGTGGTGATCGGGATGCTGTTCGCCTCCGCCGTCCAGATGGTGATCGGCGAGCTCGTACCGAAGAACTGGGCAGTCTCCCGGCCGCTCCAGGTCGCCCGGTTCGTCGCCGGCCCCCAGCACCGCTTCGCCAGTGCGCTGCGGCCGGTGATCACCCTGCTGAACACCGTCGCCAACCGGCTGGTGCGGCTGCTCGGCGTCGAACCCACCGACGAGCTGGCCTCCGCCCGCACCCCCGGTGAACTGGTCTCCCTGGCCCGGCACTCCGCCGAGGCCGGCACCCTCGAACAGGACACCGCGGATCTCTTCGTACGGACCCTGTCGCTCGCCGGACTCACCGCACAGCACGTCATGACCCCGCGTGTGAGGGTCAGTGCCCTGCAGTCGACCGCGACCGCGGCGGACGTCCTCAACCTCACCCGCGCCACCGGCCTCTCCCGCTTCCCGGTCTACCGGGACCGGATCGACGAGGTCGTCGGCATGATCCACCTCAAGGACGCGCTCGCCGTACCCGCCCAGGAGCGGCTGCGCACCCCGGCAGGGCGGATCGCCGTACCGCCCCTCCTCGTCCCCGAGACCCTCCCCGTCGAACAGCTGCTCCAACGCCTGCGCAAGGAGCAGCCCATCGCCGTCGTGGTCGACGAGTACGGCGGCACCGCCGGTGTCGTCACGCTCGAGGACATCATCGAGGAACTGGTCGGCGAGGTCAGGGACGAGCACGACGCGGAGGGCGCCGACCGGCCCGAACTGGCCGTCGCCGCCCCGGAGGACGGCCGTCCCGCCTGGGACGCCGAAGGCAGCTGCCGGGTCCTCACCCTGCGCCGGATAGGCCTTGACGTGCCGGAAGGACCGTACGAGACGGTGGCCGGACTGGTTGCCGATCTCCTCGGACGGATCCCTGCCCCCGGTGACCGGGCCGAACTGCCGGGCTGGCGGATCTCGGTCCGTCAGGTCGGTCACTACCGCGCCGAACAGGTTCGCTTCGTACGCATCGCCGATGTGCCGGAAGCTGTCGACGCACCGTCGGCGGAACGCGGTGTCCTGGAGGCCGCACGATGAGCGTCGTCCAGTTGCTCTTCGCCGGGCTCCTCGTGCTGGCGAACGGTTTCTTCGTGGGTGCCGAGTTCGCACTCGTCTCCGTACGCCGCAGCCAGATCGAACCCCTCGCGGCGGCCGGATCGACCAGGGCCCGTCAGGTGCTCTACGGCCTGGAGAACCTGCCGCAGATGATGGCCGCCGCGCAGTTCGGCATCACCATCTGCTCACTGACCCTCGGTGCCGTCGCCGAACCTACCGTCGCCCATCTGCTGGAGCCGGTCTTCCACGCGGCGCACCTGCCCGAGGGCCTCGTCCACCCGCTCGGCTACGTCCTGGCGCTCGTCTTCGTGGTCTTCCTCCACCTCGTCATCGGCGAGATGGTCCCGAAGAACCTGGCCATGGCGGCTCCGGGGAAGACCTCGATGTGGCTCAGCCCCGGCCTGGTCGGCTTCGCCCGGCTCTGCCGCCCGGTCACCGCGGCACTGGGCGCCTGCGCCCGGCTGGTGCTCCGGCTGTTCGGCGTCGAACCCAAGGACGAGGTCGAGGCCGTCTTCACCAGCGAGCAGCTCAACCGGCTCGTCGAGGACTCCGGACAGGCCGGACTGCTCGAACCGGAGGCGCAGGAGCGGCTGGAGGACGCGCTGGAGCTGGGCAGCAGGCCGGTCACCGATGTACTGCTCGACCGGGCCTCCCTGGTGACCGTGGACCCCTCGGTCACCCCGCACCGGATCGAGGAACTGACCGTACGGACCGGCTACTCACGCTTCCCGGTCTGCGCGGAGGGCGGCGGCCCGTTCATGGGCTACCTGCACGTCAAGGACGTCCTCGATCTGGAGGACGGCGAACGGGCCGTTCCGCAACACGTCTGGCGCCCGATGGCGACGCTCCGGGCGGAGCTCCCCCTGGACGACGCGCTGACGGTGATGCGCCGCGCGGCCACCCACCTTGCCCAGGTGGCCGACGCGTCGGGCCGGGTGCTGGGGCTCGTCGCGATGGAGGACGTCCTGGAAATGCTGGTGGGCGAGGTGCGCGATCCGGCGCACCGGGTCTCGGTACCCCGCCGGACGGTGGAGGCCGCAGCAGCGGGGCCCGGCGTGGACGAACTCCACCCACTGGCGGCGCGAACCTGACAACCAGGTGCGGCCTCATCGCCGGACGGGAGCCACATCCGGGCCCGTCCGGCGTTCGAGGTCACACCGGCCGCCGGGCGGGCCCGGTGCCTGCAACCCGCCCCACCACCCCGTCACAGCCCCGGAGGTTCCTGCGGCCCCCGGTCCACCGGCCCCCGGCCGGACAGGACCTCGCCGTACGCCTGCATCAGATCCGGCAGCCGCAGCGTCGCCAGATCGTCGCGCGTGGGTACCGCCGCGTACCCGGACAGCCGCAGATCCCGGTACGCGCAGCTCTTCTCGTACAGCGTGCGCAGAAACCGCCCGTTGCCCAGCTCGTCGATCCAGCCCTGGTCGACGACATGGCCGCTGATCGACCGCAGCTCCTCCAGGGACTCCTCGTCCCACACGTCGTCGTTGTCGGCGGCCAGCACCTTGCCGATCGAGGTGAGTTCCAGCGGCCGGTAGCTGGGGAAGTCCACCCGAGTGGTGAAGCGGGAGGAGAGACCGGGGTTGGTGGCCAGCAGCCGGTCCATGCCCTCGGGGTAGCCCGCGAGGATGACGACGAGATGGTCCCGGTTGTCCTCGGCCCGCTTGAGGAGCACCTGCAGTGCCTCATCCCCGTACGCGTCACCCTTGCTGTAGCCGGAGTTGGAGAGGCTGTACGCCTCGTCGACGAACAACACTCCGCCGAGCGCCGAGTCGATCAGCTCATTGGCCTTGACCGCGGTCTGGCCGAGGAACTCGCCGACCAGATCGGAACGCTGGGCCTCGACGAGGTGGTCCCCGCCGAGCAGCCCCAGTGCGTAGAAGACCCGGCCCAGGATCCGGGCCACCGTGGTCTTCCCGGTCCCGGACGGCCCCGAGAAGATGAAGTGACGCTTGGGAGGCTGGACCAAGAGCCCCTCGCCGGCCCGCAGCCGCGCCATGTTCAGCTGCGCGGACAACGCCTTGACCTGGCGCTTGACGGGTTCGAGGCCGACCATCCGCTCCAGTTCCGCCAGCGCCTCGGCGAGCAGCACCGGATCGCTGGGCCCCGCCGGGAACGGCTGGGACGACGACTGACCGGGCACCGCCGTCTTCTCCCGTGCCCCCGTCCCGTCGGCGGGAGGCAGCCCGCCGACACCCGGCAGGTTCTGCTGTTCGCCGCCGGGCCGCAGCTCCCGGCCGTCCACCAGATCGGTGCCGAGCAGCGAGTCGCTGTCCTGCTGCGCCTCCGCGACCGTGCCGTCCATGCCGATCCCGGTCAGCGACACGGAGGCGAGACCTGACGCGTCGTCGGTGCCTTCGAGCCCGTCATAGTCCGCGATGGCGGCGAGCCGCGCCGAGGTGTCCATGAACGCCGGGTCGATCCGGTGCACCGCCCGGTAGAGCGGCAGTGCGGCCGCGCTGCGGCCGGTGCCCTCGTGCGCGCGGGCCAGCCAGTAGCGCAGTTCCTTGCGCTGCGGCTGTTCGCTGCGGCAGCGCATCAGTGCCGTGGAGAGCAGCGGCTCGGCCTGCCCGTACATCTCCAGCCGCACCCGCGCCATCCCGCCGAAGAGCCCTGCCTCGATGCCGAGCAGCGGATCGTCGACCAGCTGCTCGGTGTTGCGTACGAGCTGTTCCCAGTCCTTGACCAGATAGGACCGGCAGGCGTGCAGGAACCGCACCTGCGGGTCCGTGTCCACCGGCGGCAGTCCGGCCAACGCCCGGTCCAGCTCGGCGACATGACGCCCGTCCAGCCAGTGCGACGCGTGCGCGAGCAGCAGGTCGCGTGGGCTCTCCAGCACCGGTTGCACCCACCAGCCCAGCCAGTACCAGGAGTTGAGCGTGCGCCGATGGCGGGTGCGCTGTTCGCCGAACCGGTCGCGATGCCGGTGCATACGCAGCAGTGCGGTTGTGGTGTCGATGCGCAGGGCATGGAGGCCGAGCCAGGCGTCCGCCATGCCGGGATCCAGACGCACCGCTGTTCTGAACTCCTCCTCGGCCTGCGGGTAGGCGCCCATCGTGTAGGCGTCCACGCCGCGCAGCCAGGCGAGGTCGGCCGGGGCCTGTGCGCCCTGCGTGCCGATGTCCATCAGGTCCCCCACAAGCCGTGCCCCCAGGATCTCCCGCCGCACGACCGCCCGTCGAGGCGCGCTGAACCACTCTGCCACGGAAGGGAATTGACCGCACCGAAAGGCATCGTACCTGCGCAGGGAGTGCGCGACTAAGAGCGCCGCAGGCGGAACGGAGACCGTGACCGAGGGTAAGCGGGAGGTTGTGTACAGCAGCGCGAAAAGGGGTGCGAGGGCAGAACGAAGCCCCCGATCACGGGGGAACAACCGGGGGCTTCGTCTCTGTGGGGGCTCCGAAAAGCCGCACATTGAGAACGTAAGACCTGTACCGCCCCCGGGTCAAGCACAGTTGAGGCACTTCCGGGCCGATTTCCGACTGCTCAGTACGTCGCCGCGGGAGGATCACGGTGGGTGACGGAATGGTTCGCTCCTGCTGTCGCGCGGGGCCCCTCCAGCCACTCGTACCCCACAGGCAACTGGCGTACCAGGGCATCCGCGTAGGGACGCGAGGGATCGGCGGCGAAATGTTCTGCCTCGGCCGCGGTCCACCCGTCCCAGAACGCCGAAAGCGCGGGTCCGTCCCGGCGCCGGCCCCGCTCCCACGACGCTGCGGGGCCGAGCTCCATCCACCACAGCCGTGCGAGATGCGGACGCAGCGCACGGCGACCTGCCCCCACCCCTTCGATCAGAACCACCGGCGCGGGTTCCAGAGTGCGTGGCGGGCCGAAGTGCCGAGCGGTCCAGTCGTACGGCGCATAGCGCGCGCTCTCGCCGCGCGACAGCGGCCCGATCACCTGCTCGCGCAGCCGGTCCACCCAGGCGAACAGCTCCTCGTGCGTGGCCAGATCGTCCAGCTGCAGCACGGGCGCGTCGCCGAGCGCGGCCGAGAGGCGGGACGCGAGGGTGCTCTTGCCCGATCCTGCATGGCCGTCGACGCCGATCAGCCGGACCGGTCCGCAGGACGGCGCCAGGGTGCGCAGCCGGGAGGCGTGGCGCGAGAGGTCGTTCATGTGGCCAGCCTACGAGCCGGTCGGGAGCAACCGCAGGTCACGCCAGTGGACCAGACCAATATTGGTTCGGCGGCGCACTGCGATTTGCTGGCCCAATCCGGCTGCGACCCGCAATAGTTGGCGCACTGTCGTGCACCCGCAGCCCCATTCCGCTTACCACCGGGGGTTTCGCCCATGAACCGACCGACCTCACGCAGAACTGTGCTGACCGCCGCGCTCGCGGTGGCGGCCGCCGCCGGTACGGCGTCGTCCGCCGGCTCCGCAGCCGCCGCGATCCCGGCTGCTGCCCCGCCCGACGCGGCTGCGGCGGCCGCTTCCCTCGTGGACAACCACTCCTGGAGTACGTACACCGACTGGCGCAGCGGCTGCGGCGCCGGGACGCGCGCCGTCGCGGGACGCAGGCCCGGTCTGGTGATCGGCGACCCCCGGGGGCGTACCGACTACACCGACCCGCACACCGGGAACACCGCCACCTGGGAGTACGCGACCTGGACCTCGCCCCGGCACCGGTCCGCGGTCCCGGCGACCGAGGTCATCGCATCCTGGAACGCGGACACCCCGGCAGGCACCTGGATCCAGATCGAGCTGAGCGGCCGCTACTCGGACGGCACCGACACTCCCTGGTACGTGATGGGCCGCTGGGCGGCGGGCGACGGCGACATCCGCCGCACCTCCGTCGACGACCAGACCGACGGCAAGAGCTCCATCTGGACCGACACCTTCTCGGTGGACGATGCGGCGAGCGGGCTGCGGCTGGTCTCGTACGAGCTGCGACTCACCCTGTACCGCACCCCGGGCAGCAGCCTCACCCCGACCGTGTGGCGGCTCGGCGCGATGGCCTCGGACATCCCCGACCGCTTCACCGTGGAGCCCAGCGCCTCCGGCCTCGCCCGGGAGCTGCCGGTGCCGCGCTACTCGCAGAGCGTGCACGCGGGCCAGTACCCGGAGTACGACAACGGCGGCGAGGCGTGGTGCAGCCCCACCTCCTCGCAGATGATCATCGAGTACTGGGGGCGCAGGCCCACCGCCGAGGACCTGGCCTGGGTGAAGCCGGGCCTCGCCGACCCGCAGGTCTGCCATGCGGCCCGCTTCACGTACGACTACCAGTACGAGGGCTGCGGCAACTGGCCGTTCAACGCCGCCTATGCCGCCACGTACGACGACATGAGCGCGGTCGTGACGCGGCTGAGCTCGCTGACCGACCTGGAGACGCTGATCCGGGCCGGCATCCCGGCCATAACGTCGCAGTCCTTCCTCAAGGAGGAGCTGACCGGGGCCGGGTACGGGACCTCCGGCCACCTCATGACCGTGATCGGGTTCACGGCGGACGGTGATGTGATCGCCAACGACCCGGCCTCGCCGAGCGACGAGGCCGTCCGCCGGATCTACAAGCGGCACGAGTGGGAGACGATCTGGCTCCGCACCAAGCGCTACAACGCGAGCGGCAAAGTGGTGTCCGGCACAGGCGGCGTCTGCTACCTCTACTTCCCGGCGCATCCGACGCCCGCCCAGCAGCGGGCTCTGGCAGCCGTCGGCATCCGCTGACGCGGTCCGGCGCTCCCGGGGCAGTGACCGATGTCATCTACCCCGGGGGCCTGGCCGACTGACACCCTGGACGGGTCACGGGGGGACGTTGACTGCCGGACGACCGAGCGAGATGCCATGACCGCGACCACCGCAGCCACCGTCACTGCCCGCCGCCGCGCGCGGACCGGAGGTCCCGAGGACCGGTCCAAGCTGCTGGAGAACGTCCTGGGCTGGACGCTCGTCGTCCTCATCGCCATGTTCGTCACCCAGGCCGGCCTCATGTGAGAAGCCGGGCGTCGGCGGTACGGGGCGGGAAGCCTCTCGGGCTCCCCGCCCCTTGGGATCGCACGGTTGCGGCTGGTTGATCGCCTTGATCAGCTCGCCGTTGGCGGTGTCACCGCTCAACTCCCAGAAGAACGTGCCTCCCGAGCCCTGCTGGTTCTTGTAGTCCATCTTCGTGGCGATGGTGGCCGGGGTGTCGTAGCTCCACCAGTTGGTCCCGCAGTGCGCGTACGCCGTGCCGGCCACGGTGCCGGTCGCCGGGCAGCCGGCCTTGAGGACCTTGTAGTCCTCGATGCCCGCCTCGTACGTACCCGTGGCCGGCCCGGTCGCCGTACCGCCCGGCGCGTCCTGCGCGACACCCGTCCAGCCGCGGCCGTAGAAGCCGATCCCGAGCAGCAGCTTCGAGGCGGGGACGCCGAGGGCCTTGAGCTCGGTGACGGCGGCGTCGCCGGTGTAGCCCTCCTTCGGAATACCGGTGTACGAGGTCAGCGGGGGAGTGCGGGGCCGTCGGGCCCTGCGCGCCCCAGGCGCCGAAGAAGTCGTACGTCATCGGGTTGTACCGGTCGACGTACTGCGCGGCGCCTCCGTAGTCGACGGTTTCGAGCTTGCCGCCGGCCGAGCCGTCGGTGGTGATGGCCGAGGTGACCAGGTTGCCCGTGCCGAACTTGGCGCGCAGCGCCGCCAGCACGTCGCCGTAGGCGTCATGGCCGCTGGTGTCGCAGGTCAGCGATCCAGGGCGGCTTCGCCGACCGCCGTGGGGCAGGTAAATGGGCGCGCCGAGCACCCCGTGGCCCTTGATCAACACTGCATCGCGGGGGCGGCAACGCAGGAGGCGGAGGTCAGCTGGTCAGCTACCTGCAGTTTTGCCCACGCCGGTTGGTATTTACGCGTCAGACCGCAGGCGTTGGGGTACTCCCAGTCGATGTCGATGCCGTCGAAGACATCGGCCCAGCGGGGGTCCTCCGCCAGGTCGTGCACGACTGGGCGAATGCGGCCGGGTTCTTCGCCGCCTCACCGAAACCGCCGGACCAGGTCCAGCCGCCGAACGACCAGATGACCTTCAGATTCGGGTGCAGCTTCTTCAGCTTGCGCAGCTGGTTGAAGCTGCCGCGCAGCGGCTGGTCCCAGGTGTCGGCGACGCCGTCGACCGACTGGTCGGCGGTGTACGCCTTCTCGTAGTCGGCGTAGCTGTCGCCGACCGCGCACTTGCCGCCGGTGACGTTGCCGAAGGCGTAGTTGATGTGTGTCAGCCTGTCGGCCGAGCCCGAGGACTCGATGTTCTCAGAATTGGCATGAATGCGATAAGGCCAGCGTGGGTGGAGCCGTGGATGGACTAGACCAGTTGGGTCAATGGTTCGGACCATTGCGATGGCAACCCGGCCCCGCACGGGCGCCCGGCCGCACGCTCCGGCACCCGGTGACGGATACCGTCCGATCGGGCATACTCGACCCGCCACAGCCGCTGGCCAGCAACTCTCGTAATCCGGGAGGGCAGCATCGGCTGGGTAGTAGTGCTTGTCCGGGCCCCGGCCCGGAATTCCCCGGCGGCGCCGCTCACACCCCGCGCGCGCGACCGCCGCAACGCCCGACAGGGAGGAGAGCGCCGTCATGTCCGACCGTGCCCCGCAGTTGGTGGAGCGTCGTCTGCCCACCGAGGAGTCCAGGCAGCTTGTCGCGCTGGTCCGCGACATCGTCCAGCGGGAGATCGCGCCACGGGCGGCGGAGGAGGAGGACGCCGGCCGGTTCCCGCGCGAAGTCTTCACCCTGCTCTCCGAGTCCGGACTCCTCGGCCTGCCGTACGACTCCGCCTACGGCGGCGGAGACCAGCCGTACGAGGTCTACCTCCAGGTTCTCGAAGAACTCGCGGCCGCCCGGCTCACCGTCGGTCTCGGCGTCAGTGTCCACTCGCTCGCCTGCCACGCCCTCGCCGGATACGGCACCAAGGAACAGCAGGCGGAACATCTGCCGGCGATGCTGGGAGGCGGCCTGCTGGGCGCCTACTGCCTCTCGGAGCCCGCCTCGGGCTCCGATGCCGCCTCGCTCCGTACGAAGGCCGTACGGGACGGCGGCGACTGGGTCATCACCGGCACCAAGGCATGGATCACCCATGGCGGCATCGCCGATTTCTACACGGTCCTGGCGCGTAGCGGCGCCGAGGGTGCCCGGGGCATCACCGCCTTCCTGGTCCCCGGCGACGCCGAGGGGCTGAACGCGGCCCTCCCCGAGAAGAAGATGGGCATGAAGGGCTCGCCCACCGCCCAACTGCACTTCGACGGCGTACGGGTGCCCGACGCGCGCCGGATCGGTGAGGAGGGGCAGGGCTTCGCCATCGCCCTGTCGGCGCTCGACTCCGGGCGCCTCGGTATCGCCGCCTGCGCCATCGGTGTCGCGCAGGCGGCCCTGAACGAGGCCGTCGGATACGCCACCGGGCGGCAGCAGTTCGGCCGTCCCATCGCGGACTTCCAGGGACTGCGGTTCATGCTCGCCGACATGGCCACCCAGATCGAGGCGGGCCGCGCGCTCTACCTGGAGGCGGCCAGGCTGCGTGACGCAGGCAGGCCGTTCTCCCGTCAGGCCGCCATGGCCAAGCTGTTCTGCACCGACGCGGCCATGCGGGTCACCGTCGACGCCGTCCAGGTCCTCGGCGGCTACGGCTACACCCTCGACTTCCCCGTCGAGCGGCTGATGCGGGAGGCGAAGGTGCTGCAGATCGTCGAGGGCACCAACCAGATTCAACGCATGGTCATCGCGCGCCACCTCGCAGGTCCCGAGACGCGCTGAGCCGCAGCGGCCGGTCCGACCACACCGGCGTCGTCATGATCCGGTTCCACTCCTGGTCATGGCGGCCCGGCAGGGTCCGCCCGGTGGACTCCCAATGGCTCAGCATGGCCCGGTAGATGGGCGGATCGGTCGAATGCGGCACCGTGCGCGGCGGGGAAGGTGCGGGCGCAGACTTCGGTGCCGGCTGGGAGCCGGGCCGCGGAACCGATTCTTCGGAGGCCGGAGCGGCGAGACGGCGGCGACCGGGGCCGGCCGTTGAATGCAGCAGCGTCATGCCGGGCCAACGCCGTGGGGCGGGGCCGGGTCACTGCCGGGTGGATTCGAGCGCCCGTTCGCCAGGTTCCCCTGTCTCGCGGGCGTGGCTCGACGCTGCCCGCACCACGCCGGTCCGGCCGTCGTGGTGCAGTGCAGGTGTCTGTCAGGTGCCGCCGGCCGGCGTCGCGGACCGTGTCAGGCCGCGTTACGGCGCATCTGCGGGACCCGCAGCGGGCGCGAACCGGCACCACCTGCGTGCGAGAAGGGCTGCATCCGCCAGTCGAGCCCCTGAGGGAGCGTCAACAGCAGTGCCGTCTCCTGCTCGTGGAGTTCGAGCGACTCGTCGGCGGGACGCGTCTGCGCGACGCCGCGGCCGGTTCCGGCGCACACCGTGAGCACGAACGGGTTCCACGGGGTCGGGCACAGCGCGTGTTCCGGCAGCACGTCCTCGTCGGCCAGCAGTGCGATCGGCTGCGCACAGTCCGGGCAGATCACCCGGTACATCTCAAAAGTGTCGTACGCGTCGGGAGCGGAGTCCTCGACGGGTTCAACAGGCTCCGGTTCGGTACGTCCGGTGAGCTTCAGGCTCTGCATGGATAGTCTCCCCCTCGGGTGGGCCGACAAGGCGCCACGGCCTCGACCACAGCAAGCACTTCCCGTCGCGCATCGGCCGTAACCGCGAGGTCGCCGGCTACCCACCCGTAAACCTGTGGCATTCGTCACATGCCCGGTGCAGGTGCCCTGTTCGGAGCCCCTGCGACTGTGCCTGGAGGGACCCGGGGCCATAGGTTGACCGCATGGAGGAGCTGGACCGTCAGATTGTGGAGTTGCTCGTCAAGGACGGGCGGATGAGCTACACCGACCTGGGCAAGGCCACCGGCCTGTCCACCTCGGCCGTTCATCAGCGTGTCCGAAGGCTGGAGCAGCGCGGGGTGATCCGGGGCTATGCCGCGGTCGTCGACCCCGAGGCCGTTGGGCTGCCCCTCACCGCGTTCATCTCGGTGAAACCCTTCGACCCGAGCGCACCGGACGACATCGCCGAGCGGCTCGCCGGCGTGCCCGAGCTGGAGGCGTGCCACAGCGTCGCGGGCGACGAGAACTACATCCTCAAGGTGCGGGTCGCGACCCCGCTGGAGCTGGAGCACCTGCTCACCCGGATCCGCTCGCTCGCCGGAGTCTCCACCCGTACCACCGTGGTCCTCTCCACTCCGTACGAGGCACGGCCCCCGCAGATCTGAGACACGCCCGCCGCGGGACCCGAGGGGGGTGCGGACCGCGCCGCTCCGTGCAGGCGCGAGACTGGTGTCATGACCGAGAGCACCGCCCCCCAGAGCGAACACCGCACCGTGCTGCTGCGCGGTGGAGACGTCCATAGCCCCGCCGATCCCTTCGCCACCGCCATGGTCGTCGAACGCGGTCATGTCGCCTGGGTGGGCTCCGAAGGGGCCGCCGACGCCTTCGCGAGCGGCGTCGACGAAGTGATCGACCTCGAAGGGGCGCTGGTCACTCCGGCGTTCACCGACGCGCACGTCCACACCACATCGACCGGCCTGGCCCTCACCGGTCTGGACCTCTCGGGCGCCCGCACCCTTGCCGAGGCCCTCGATCTCGTACGTACGCACACGGCCGCGCACCCCGCCGACCGGGTAATCCTGGGCCACGGCTGGGACGCCACCCGCTGGCCGGAGCAGCGGCCGCCGTCGCGCGGCGAACTCGACGCGGCGGCCGGTGGCCGGCCCGTCTATCTGCCCCGGATCGATGTGCACTCCGCGGTCGTCACCACAGCCCTCCTCGATCTGGTCCCCGACGTCACCGCACTGGCCGGCTACCACCCCGACGCCCCGCTGACCGGCGCCGCCCACCACGCGGTGCGTTCCGCCGCGCACGACGCGGTCTCGCCGCAGCAGCGCGCCGACGCCCAGCGCGCCGCCCTGGACCACGCCGCCTCGCTCGGCATCGGCACCGTCCATGAGTGCGGCGGACCCGACATCTCCGACGAGGACGACTTCACCGGGCTGCTGAAGCTCGCCGCCGCGCGGCCGGGCCCGCGGGTCTTCGGCTACTGGGCCGAGCAGGTGGGCGACGAGAGGGACGCCCGCCGGATCCGCGAACTCGGCGCGATCGGCGCCGCCGGGGATCTCTTCGTCGACGGCTCCCTCGGCTCGCACACTGCGTGCCTGCACGAGCCGTACGCCGACGGTCCGGCCGGACGGACCGGTACCGCCCACCTGGGCGCGGCGCAGATCGCCGCCCATGTCACCGCCTGCACCGAGGCCGGTCTGCAGGCCGGCTTCCACGCCATCGGTGACGCCGCGGTATCCGCCGTGGTGGCCGGAGTCCGGGCCGCCTCCGAAACGCTCGGCCTGGCGCGCATCCGGGCCGCCCGGCACCGCGTCGAGCACGCCGAGATGCTCACCCCCGAGACCATCGCAGCCTTCGCGGAGCTGGGTCTGACCGCCTCCGTTCAGCCCGCCTTCGACGCGGCCTGGGGTGGCGAGGACGGCATGTACGCGCAGCGGCTCGGCGCCGAGCGGGCCCGCACCCTGAACCCCTACGCGGGCCTCCTGCGGGCCGGTGTGCCCCTTGCCTTCGGCTCGGACAGCCCGGTGACCCCGCTGGACCCGTGGGGGACCGTACGGGCCGCCGCGTTCCACCGCTCGCCCGAGCACCGGATCTCCGTACGGGCGGGATTCACCGCGCACACCAGGGGCGGCTGGCGGGCCGTCGGCCGCGACGACGCGGGCACGCTGGTGCCCGGTGCACCCGCCGACTACGCCGTCTGGCGCACCGAGGAGCTTGTGGTCCAGGCCCCGGACGACCGGGTCGCCCGATGGTCGACGGACCCACGGTCCGGGACGCCCGGACTGCCGGACCTCACCCCTGGCGGTGAACTTCCGGTCTGCCTGCGTACCGTGATCTTCGGACAAACTGTCTACGTAAGGCCGAACGGGTGACGTCCGGACATTTCGTACCGCCGATCGAAGGCGCCGTCGCTTCCCCGCGACCTGGGAATCTCCAGTACTGGCCAGGCGAGTTCGGTAAACGTTGCAGGTCAGACGGGTATTGACAGAATGCGCCCACGGGCCGGTAGGTTCGGCCGAGTCCACCACAGGACGTCCGACCGGTTGAACCTCCACGCAGTCGTCGAACGCCGCTGGGTCATGGGGTGGTGTGCCGCACCGGTGCACCACCACTGACAGCCAGGTTCAGCGCCCGCGCCTCGGGGGCGAGGGAAGGTTCGAACCGGACGGCAGGTGCGACCCGGGTGGGGCCCGGACGTTCAGTAGACAACGGCTTTCGGTCGACCCGCAGCCAGCGGGACCCAGGTCGGCCCGAAGGACGCCGGGCCCCGATCCGCACTTCTGTCCGAGCTTCTGTCCGCACTTCTCTCCTTCTGTCCGGCCCGGCTCCCGATACCTCCCCACCGCGTCGGTCCTCGGTCCCGGATGCGGTCGATATGGTGTGCACCTGCGTACGGACGTGAGGGGCAGTAAGTGAACGACGGCGGTCAGAGGCGATACGGCCCGCTCGGCAGAGCGTTGGTGATCATCCCGACCTACAACGAGGCCGAGAACATCAAGCCGATCGTCACCCGGGTGCGCGCCGCAGTGCCGGACGCGGACATCCTGGTCGCCGACGACAACAGCCCCGACGGCACCGGCAAGATCGCCGACGAGCTCGCCGCCGCCGACAGCCAGGTCCGGGTACTGCACCGGCAGGCCAAGGAAGGGCTCGGTGCCGCATACCTGGCGGGCTTCCGCTGGGGCATCGAGCACGGCTACGGCGTCCTTGTCGAGATGGACGCCGACGGCTCCCACCAGCCCGAGGAGCTGCCCCGGCTGCTCACCGCCCTCAAGGGCGCCGATCTGGTGCTCGGGTCCCGCTGGGTGCCGGGCGGGCGCGTGGTCAACTGGCCCAAGTCCCGCGAAATGATCTCCCGGGGCGGCAGCACGTACTCCCGGCTGCTGCTCGGGCTGCGGACGCGGGACGTCACCGGCGGCTACCGGGCCTTCCGGGCGGAGACCCTGCAGGGCATCGGCCTCGACGAGGTCGCCTCCCAGGGCTACTGCTTCCAGGTCGACCTGGCCCGTCGCGCCGTCGACGCCGGATACCACGTGGTCGAGGTCCCGATCACCTTCGTGGACCGCGAGACCGGCGACTCCAAGATGAGCCGCGACATCCTCGTCGAGGCGCTGTGGCGGGTCACGGCGTGGGGCATCACCGCCCGCACGAACCGGGTTCTGGGCCGCAAGCCCTCCTGATCGCCCTCACATCCCGCTTATCCCGCTCGGACGTGCGTCCAGGCACACTGGGGACCATGACGACCGGCACACCGCCCCCGACCGCCCCGCGGCGCTCGCGCGCCCGCACTTTCATCCCTCTCGCCGTCGCCGCCTGGGCGGTGCTGGAGATCTGGCTGCTGACCGTGGTGGCCGACGTCGCGGGCGGGTTCACCGTGCTGCTGCTCCTGATCGGGGGCGTCGTGCTCGGGGCCGTCGTGATGAAGGCGGCCGGCCGCCGGGCCTTCCGCAACCTCACCGAGACGCTCCAGCGGATGCCGGGGCAGCCGGGGGCCACAGCCGCGTCGCCCGCCGCCCCGTCGGGCAGCAAGGGCAACGGGTTCCTGATGCTCGGCGGCCTGCTGATCATGATCCCGGGGTTGATCTCGGACGTGGCGGGACTTCTGCTGCTGGTGCCGCCGGTGCGGGCGATGCTCGGCAGGCGCGCGGAGGTGTCCATGGAGCGGCGGATGCGCATCGCGACACCGGGGAGCCTCTCCGACGCGTTCCAGCAGGCCCGGATCCACCGCCCGGACGGAAAGGTCGTCCAGGGCGAGGTCATCCGCGAGACCGACTCCCACCCGGACGAGAAGCCCCGCCCGCCGCTGACCCCCTGACCCAGCCGCGTCCCACGGCCTGCGCCGAGCTGCTGCCTTCAGCCCCGGACAGGCTTGTCCGCCCGTGCCGGTGTTCACGTCCGGAGAATTCAAGGCAGACAGAGCCGCGGGCCGTGGCACACACTCGGTGTACCACGGCCCGCGGCTCTGTCTAGGTGCGGTGTTGCGCGGTCAGGCAGACTTCCTGCTGTCCCGCGGATGCACGGCAATGTTCATGGCTCCGGAGCGCAGAACCGCCAGCCTCTCGGCCAGCACCTCCTCCAGCTCCTCGCGTGTGCGCCGCTCCATGAGCATGTCCCAGTGCGTACGCGCAGGCTTGCCCTTCTTCTCTTCGGGGCCATCCCCGTCCACCAGGAGTGCCATGGCGCCGCACGCCTTGCACTCCCACTCCGGCGGAATTTCCGCCTCTACCGAGAACGGCATCTCAAATCGATGTCCGTTCTGGCATGCGTACTCCACCGCCTGGCGCGGGGCCAGATCGATGCCGCGGTCCGTCTCGTAGCTGGTAACCACGAGTCGCGTGCCGCGGAGAGCTCGCTCACTCATGAATCGTGCCTCCCGGGCTTGTCGCCCACAGGACAGGTGTCGCTGTCGTCGTCATCCGGTCAACGTCCGGTCGGCGGTAAAGATTCCCGTTGCCGGTCATGCGTCGCCCGTCGTGCCGCTGCTTTTTCAGGGTTGGGGTACCCACCAATGCCCGGTTTGTCACATCTGGCAGAAGTTGTCACCCAACGGTTTGGCTTCTTCCGCTCGCAGTAACGGTCCTCCGGGCAGGCCAAACGCGTACACTACCGGCCTTTCACTTCAACGTCTAAATCCGTTCCGGAACAGGATTCCCTGCCGCCGCAACGGCCTGCCGTACGGGCACCCTCGCGAGCAGTACCGAACCGGTCACGAAGAAAATCACCAACGAGATGATTGCATCCCGATAGCTGCCGGTCAGCTGATACGCGAGACCGAACACCAGTGGCCCCAGCCAGCTCAGTCCGCGGTCGCTCATCTCGTACGCGGAGAAGTACTCGGCCTCCTTGCCGCGCGGCACCAGATGGGAGAACAACGAGCGCGACAGCGCCTGGCTGCCGCCGAGCACCAGGCCGATCGCCGAGGCCAGTACGTAGAAGAAGACCGGGGCGTCCGAGGGCAGGAAGTAGCCGGAGACGAGGATCAGGGTCCAGACGACGAGCGAGGCCAGGATCGTGCGCTTCGCGCCGTACGCCCGTGCCAGCCTGCCCATCCCCAGCGCCCCCGCCACCGCGAGCACCTGCACCAGCAGCACGGCGGTGATCAGCGTCGTCTGGTCGAGGCCGAGCTCCTCGGAGCCGAACACCGAAGCCTGCGAGATCACCGTCTGGATGCCGTCGTTGTAGACCAGATAGGCCAGGAGGAAGGAGAGCGTGAGCGGGTGCCGGCGCATGTCACGCAGAGTGGCGCGCAGCTGCCGCCAGCCGGAGCCGACCGCGCCCTCGCCGCCGGGTACCACCCGCCGGTCGCGCAGCCGTCGCAGCGGTACGAGGGTGAACGCGCCCCACCAGACACCCGCCGAGGCGAGACAGATCCGCACCGCGTCGGACTCGGAGAGGCCGAACGAGTCGTGGCCCGTGTAGAGGACCAGATTGAGGACGAGGACGAGCGCCCCCGACGTATAGCCGAAGGCCCAGCCGCGTGAGGAGACCGCGTCGCGTTCGTCGGGCCCGGCGATCTGCGGCAGATATGCGTTGTAGAGCACCATCGACACCGAGATCGACGCGTTCGCCACGATCAGCAGGAACGCACCCAGCAGATAGCGGTGGCCGTCCAGGAAGAACATCCCGGTCGTCGCGGCCGCGCCCACATACGCGGCGGCCGCGAGGAGCGGCTTCTTGCGGCCCGTACGGTCGGCGGCGGCGCCCACGACCGGCATCACCACCACCGCGACGACGACGGACACCGAGACCGCGTAGGCAAAGAGCGAGCCGGCGCGTACCGGGATGCCGAGCGGGTGCACGAAACCGTCGGCGTCCGCGGCGGCCTTGGCTATCGACGTCAGATAGGGGCCGAGGAACACCGTGAGGACGCTGGTCGAGTAGACCGAGCACGCGAAGTCGTAGAAGTACCAGCCGCGTTGTTCTCGTCTGCGGCCCTCGGCGTCGGCACCCTCGGTGGCGCGTTCCGGCGTCGGCTCAGCGGTGTCTGCGGTCTCGGCGCTCACCCGCACCCCCTCGTGTCTCCCCGTGGGGACGCCGCCGGGCCGGCGTCAGGCCCAGGCCCCCCGCTCGCTCAGCACCGTACGCAGCGTCTCGATGTGATCGGTCATGATGCCATCCACACCGAGATCGAGGAGCGCTGCCATCCGCTCCGGTTCGTTCACCGTCCAGACATGGACCTGGAGTCCGCGCGCATGGGCCTCCCGGACGAAGCGCCGGTCGACCACCCTGACCCCGTTCTGGCTCTCCGGGACCTGCGCGCACACCGCTCCGGCGCGCAGTGCGGCCGGTATGCCGTACGAGCGCAGGCGCAGGCCGAGGACGCCGCGGACACCGTACGAGGTGGCGAGCCGGGGGCCTGCGAGGCGGTGCGCCCTGGCCACCCGGGTCTCCGAGAACGAGCCGACGCACACCCGGTCCCAGGCATCCGTCCGGCGGATCAGATCGATCAGCGGGACCAGGGCCGGCTCGGCCTTGATGTCCACGTTCCAGCGGGCGTCGGGGAATTCCTCCAGCAACTCCTCGAACAGCGGAAGCGGTTCGCGGCCCGCCACCCGGGCCTGCCGCACCTCGCTCCACGGCAGGTCGGCTATCCGGCCCCGGGCGTCCGTCACCCGGTCCAGGGTGGTGTCGTGGAAGGCGACCAGACGGCCGTCCGCCGTCGTGTGCACATCGGTCTCGAAGTACCGGTAGCCGGCATCGGCGGCCCGGCGGAACGCGGCCGTCGTGTTCTCGATCCCGTCCGCCGCTCCGCCGCGGTGGGCGAACGGGATCGTCACGGGATGGTCCAGATACGGGTGGCGTAGGGAGGTCACTGCGGAAGTATGGCCTCCTCCGGTGACGGTGCGGTGACGGCGGTGGTGCCGGACTCCGGCGCGGGAGCGACGGTCCGGTCGGCGGGATCCGCCCCGGGGATGGCGAACACGCGCAGGAAGAGCTGGGCGAGCGGGCCGATGCTGAGCGCGTAGAGGACCGTGCCCACTCCCAGGGAGCCGCCGAGCACGAAGCCGGTCGCCACCACCGCCACCTCGATCGCCGTACGGACCGTCCGGATGGAGCGGCCGGTGCGCCGGTGCAGTCCGGTCATCAGTCCGTCGCGCGGACCGGGGCCGAACCGCGCCGCGATGTACAGCCCCGTCGCGACACCGTTGAGCACGATCCCCGCGACCATCACCGCGATCCGTCCGGCGAGGCCGTGCACCTCGGGGACGAGGGCGAGCGTGCCGTCCATGGCGAGGCCGATGGCGAAGACGTTGGAGACCGTCCCGAGACCGGGGCGCTGCCTCATCGGGATCCACAGCAGCAGGACCGCCGCGCCGACGATGATCGCGACGACTCCGATGGACAGCCCGGTGCGCTCGGCGAGCCCCTGGTGCAGCACCCCCCAGGGTTCGAGGCCGAGCCCGGCACGGACGAGGAGCGCCGAGCTCACTCCGTACAGGGCCAGACCGACGTACAGCTGAACCAGCCGACGTGTGAGATGCGCCCCGCGCAGGACGGCGGTGTTGGACAAGATGTGCTCCCTGGTGTGGTGGCAGTGGACCGACGCATGACACTCTGGGGCGAGGTATTGGCTACCAACTATGGCCAATCCGAGGAAGGTGGACTGATTTTCATGGCGCAGTGGACTTCGGCCGTCGGTGCCGCGCAGCTCGCCCGGCAGCTCCAGGCCCAGCAGCAGAAGCCCATGGGCCCCGGCGCCCGCAGGCCGCCCGCCTACCGCGCGCTCGCCGACGGCATCCGGCTGCTCGTCCTCGAGGGCCGGGTGCCGGTCGCCGCCCGGCTCCCCGCCGAGCGTGAACTGGCGCTCGGCCTGTCCGTCAGCCGCACCACCGTCGCCGCCGCCTACGAGGCGCTGCGGGCCGAGGGGTTCCTGGAGTCCCGCCGCGGCGCCGGGAGCTGGACCGCCGTGCCGGCGGGTAATCCCCTGCCCGCCCGCGGTCTCGAACCGCTGCCCCCGGAGTCGCTCGGTTCGATGATCGACCTGGGCTGTGCCTCGCTGCCCGCGCCCGAACCCTGGCTGACCCGCGCCGTTCAGGGCGCCCTGGAAGAACTGCCGCCGTACGCGCACACCCACGGCGACTACCCGGCGGGGCTGCCCGCGCTGCGGCAGATGATCGCCGACCGTTACACCGAGCGCGGCATCGCCACCATGCCGGAACAGATCATGGTCACCACCGGTGCGATGGGTGCGATCGATGCCATCTGCCATCTCTTCGCGGGGCGCGGCGAGCGGATCGCGGTGGAGTCCCCGTCGTACGCCAACATCCTGCAGCTGATGCGGGAGGCCGGCGCCCGGTTGGTGCCGGTGGCGATGGAGGAGGGGATCGGCGGCTGGGACATGAACCGTTGGCGGCACGTGCTGCGGGACGCGGCCCCCCGGCTCGCCTACGTCGTGGCGGACTTCCACAACCCCACCGGCGCGCTCGCGGACGAGAACCAGCGCCGGGCCCTGGTGGACGCGGCCCGCTCCGCCGGGACCGTCCTGGTCGTCGACGAGACCATGAACGAGCTCTACCTGGACGACGACGTCGAGATGCCGCGCCGGGTCTGCGCCTTCGATCCGGCGGGCAGCACCGTGCTCACCGTCGGCTCGGCCAGCAAGGCCTTCTGGGCCGGCATGCGGATCGGCTGGGTGCGGGCCGCGCCCGACGTGATCCGCAGTCTGGTGTCCGCCCGGGCCTACGCCGACATGGGCACTCCCGTACTGGAGCAGCTCGCGATCAACTGGCTGATGCGTACCGGGGGCTGGGAGGAAGCGGTGGAGATCCGCCGCGGCCAGGCACGGGAGAACCGGGACGCGCTGGTCGCGGCGGTGCGCCGGGAACTGCCGGAGTGGGAGTTCGAGGTGCCGCGCGGCGGGCTGACGCTCTGGGTGCGCACGGGCGGACTCTCGGGGTCGCGGCTGGCCGTGGCGGGCGAGCGCGTGGGGGTGCGGGTGCCGTCGGGCCCGCGGTTCGGTGTCGACGGCGCCTTCGAGGGGTACGTACGGCTGCCGTTCACGGTCGGCGGGCCGGTGGCGGACGAGGCGGCGGCGCGGCTCGCGGCGGCGGCGCAGCTGGTCGGGTCGGGGGCGAGCGCGGGGGCGGAGGCGCCGAGGACATTCGTCGCCTGATCGCCGAGGCGGCCGGATCGCCGCCACGGCCGACACCTCACCCCTTGACCGGGGCGCTGCGCGCCACTGCTATTGATTACGGAGCCTTCCCATGGGGCACTACAAGTCGAATCTCCGCGACATCGAGTTC